>JBQCHN010000444.1:0-3362 GCA_051954615.1 Mesorhizobium sp.
CGCCTTCCAGCGAGCCCAGCCGGTCGACGATCTTCAGCAGCGTGTCGTGGATCGCCTCGAAGGTCTTGGTGTTGCGCTCGTCGGAACGGCGCGTCAGCCCCTCCAGCGTCTTGAGGTCATTGGCCAGGCCGGCGACGGCCGCGGTCTCGGGGCCTGCCCCGGCCAGCGTGCGCACGGCGTTTTCCGCCGCTTCGCGCGCGGCTTCCAGGATCGAATCGCGGCTGGACGTCAGGCTCTTCTCGATCCGGTCGATGCGCGGCGCGATGTCCTCGAACACCGGCAGCGGCGTTCCCGGCTGCGACAGATGCGCCGAAAGGCCGGCGACCTGTGCCTCCAGCGAGCGGATCAGGTCGGGATCGACGGCGGCGACCTGCGCGGCCGAGGAATCCAGCCGGTTCGAGATCGCCTCCAGCCGGCTTTCCAGCGCGAGGATGGCCGCCTGCCCGCCGGTGTCGGGAGCGCTCATCTCCAGCCGCTTGGCCAGCGCCGTGAAGCGGGCGTCGATCGCTTCCATGATGCCGCTCGCCTCGAAGGCGGCTTCCGGTGAGCGTCGGTCCAGTTGTTCGGCGACCTCGTTGAGGCGGCGTTCGAGATCGTGGAAGAGCAGGTTACCGTGCTCGATGGCCTCGCCCTGGCGGCGCTCGATCATGTCGGAAAGCACGTCGAAGCGCTGTTCGATGCCATGGAAGAGCGCGTCGGCCTGCGGCAGGGCAGGGGCATGCTCGATACGCTGGGCGATGTCGGCGATCTGCGCGCCGAGCCGTTCCATCGCATGTTCGGGCAGGGTGGCGCGGGCGGCGAGGTCGTCGACGCGGCTGGACAGCGTGTTCAGCCGGTCCATCATCTCGTTGCCGGGACGGTCCGCCGCAACTTCCTCGATCTGCTGGGCGAGCGATTCGATGCGCCGCTCGATGCGCTCGAATGAGGCGGGGTCGAAGGCGGCCGACTGTGCTGCCACGGTGGAGGCGACGATGGCCCGCGAAATCTCGTCCAGCCGCTCGTCGATCAGGCCGAAGGTGTCGTTGTGGCTGCCTTGCTGGTTGACGAAGTGGTCGACCGCGCCGGCCAGCGTACGCACCTTCTCCTCCAGGGAGCGCAGCGACAGCGATTCGGGCAGGTTGGAGACGGCCGAGCCGATCTGCTCCAGCCGCTCGGTCAATGCCGCGATGCCGTCGTCGCCTCGCTCGGTAAGCTGGCCGTTGCCCAGCCGGTTCTCGAAAGCGCTCCAACGGCGGTCGAAGTCGTCCCAGCGGCGGTCCAGCCCGCGCACGCTTTCCTCTCGCGCCAGCGTGTCGAGCGCGGATTTCACCTGCTCCAGTTCCAGCCGCAGCAGATTGACGTTCTTGTCGTCGCTCCTTTCGGCAAGCGTCTGGATGGCGCCGGAAAGCCGTTCGAATTCCAGTCCGAGCTCGGCGCTGCCCTTGGCGGCCGGCGTGGCGCGGAAGGAGCGTTCGATTTCCTGGCGCAGGGCCTGGAATTCGCGGTGTACGCCGACCGACATCTGCTGGCGCAGTTCCTCGCGCAGGCCGCGCAGTTCGCCGGCGATCCTGCTGGCGGCGGCGACGCCGTCCTCCTGGTCGCGCATGCGGTCGATGTCGCGGGCAAGCGCGTGGTAGGCCTGGTCCGTGGCACCCGGCCGGCGCGGCGGCTGATAGGGGCGCTGTTCGTCACGGCGCGGCATTTCGGGTGCGCTGCGCTCGGCGTAGGGGTAGGCGTGGCCGTAGCGTGGATCGCCGGCCCCGCGCGCGTCCTGGCGGGGTGCCTCGAGCCGCTGCCCAAGTGCCTCCAGAGACCGGTTGAGCTCTTCCAGCGTGCTGTGCGGCCTGCGCTGCCTGCCGGCATTGAGGGTATCGAGATAGGACCGCTTGCTGTTCATCGAAACGCCCGTTTCCGAAATGGCCGGAACGATCCGGCTTTTCCTTCCCTGTCGGGGGACCGGAGCGGCAAGGCCTGACGGAAGCGCGCTTCCGGGTTTGGCCCCGCTCCGAGAAACCGTGAACAATTCGATACAGGATAAACACGGATGACCGACATGCGCACGTTTCGCCCAACGTGGTAAACAAGCCGTTAACCAAGCTTAAGAAGCTTTGGCGATTGTCCCCGGACAGGGGGTTTGCAACAGGCGCATAGCCGGTTTGCGCGAAACGCTGTTGCTTTCGCCGCATTGCACCATTATACCCTTACGTAAACGTAAGAGGTGTGCGGTTCGCGCGCCGCTTGCGCGTTTTTTGTTGAAACCGACCGGAAGCCAACGCCCCGACCGCTTCCATCAGGCGCTGCCGGCTCAACCGCCGCGACGCCCCACCGGGGAAAGTCTAGATCCATGACCCTGACGACGACCGGCCAGACCATGGCCAACATCAACAATGCACCCAAGGATATCGCCGAGGATTTCGTGCGTATCGGCGAGATGGCCAAGACGTTCGGCGTGACGCTGCGCACGCTGCGTTTCTATGAGGACAAGGGCCTTCTCAGCCCCAAGCGCGATGGCGCCACGCGTCTCTACACCCGCCGCGACCGGGCACGGCTGAAGCTGATCCTGCTCGGCCGCAAAGTCGGGTTCTCGCTGCGCGAGGTCAAGCAGATCATCGATCTCTACGATCCGGCCGGCTCGAATGCCCGCCAGCTTCGCCTTGCGCTCGACAAGTCGGAAAAGCAGCTCGTGCGGCTGAACAAGCAGCGCGCGCTGATCGACGACGCCATCGGCGAGTTGACGACGATGATGGGTACGGTTCGCCAGCTGCTGTCGGAGCGCCTTCCGGCGCAATCCAGCGCAACCAACTGAACGGGGCCTCTCCGCCGATCCGCCGACACATGAGATTAGAGCATGTCTCCCGAAAGCGGGCCCGGTTTCGGGACAAAGACATACGTAATCAAGTCTCTAAAGCGTGCGGAGCGAATCTGAAAGATCGCGACACGTTTTAGAGCGTTGGCAGCGTTTTCGGCTCCCGTCGATCCCACCTCGTGATAGCCTGCTGCCCGGAAGGGCGGCGGGCTTTTTTCGTTGGCGCAGGGACGCGTCAAAAACGCGCGCGATCCAAAATTGACGTTTACGCAAACGTCAATTTTTGCTATGCGTCTTTCGATATCGGTTCTCGCGGCCGCTCACGGCGGCGCGGACCTTCTATGCTGGGCGGAGGACAAGTCATGCCGATCTATCAGGCCCCGGTGCGCGACACGCTGTTCGTGCTGAACGAAGTGCTCGGCATCGAGCGTCATTCCAACCTGCCGGGTTTCGCCGACGCCACGCCGGACATGATCGAGGCGATCCTCACCGAAGGCGCCAGGCTCGCGGAGGAAGTGATCCAGCCGACCAACCGCGCCGGCGATCTCGAAGGCTGCATCCGCCACGACGACGGCTC
>JBQCHN010000445.1:0-3328 GCA_051954615.1 Mesorhizobium sp.
GCTTTCCATGCTGATGGGCAACGGCGCCGGCATTCCCGGCACCTTCCTGCTTGTCACTCTCCTGCTGCTGGTCTTCGCCGTCGGCTACGTCGCGATGGCGCGGCATGTGGCGAATGCCGGCGCCTTCTACGCCTATACGGCCCGGGGCCTGGGCGGGAACCTCGGCGGTGCAGCGGCGCTGATCGCCATCCTCAGCTACAACTGTATGCAGATCGGCGTGTTCGGCCTGTTCGGCGCGGCGACATCCGGCCTGTTCGCCGGCTGGGGCATCAACCTGCCGTGGTGGGTGTGGTGCTTCGTCGGCATCGCGCTGGTCGGCGTGCTCGGCTACCGCCGTGTCGATCTGTCGGCGAAGATCCTGACGGTGCTGGTGCTGCTCGAATATCTTGTGGTGCTCGTCGTCGACGCGGCGATCCTGTTCAAGGGCGGCGATGCGGGCCTGAGCCTTGCTCCCTTCACGCCGACGCAGATGCTTTCCGGCTCGCCGGCCATCGGGCTGCTGTTCTGCTTCGCCGCCTTCATCGGTTTCGAGGCGACGACCATCTATTCGGAGGAGGCGCGCGAGCCGGCGCGCACGGTGCCGCGCGCCACCTACATTTCCGTCCTCATCATCGGCCTGTTCTACATGTTCACCAGCTGGCTGATGGCGAACGGCGCCGGCATCGACAAGCTGGTGCCGACGCTGCAGGGGCTGCAGGACCCGACCACCTTCCTGTTCGGCCTGTCCGACCGCTATGTCGGGCCGCTGCTCACCCAGCTCATGAGCATCCTGTTCGTCTCCTCGCTGTTTGCCGGCGTCACCGCCTTCCACAACGGCGTCGCCCGCTACTTCTACGTCGCCGGCCGCGAGAAGCTGTTGCCGGAAGCGCTCGGCGTCACCCATCCGCGTTTCCAGAGCCCGCATGTCGGCTCGCTGGTGCAGACGGCCATAGCCGTCCTGGTGATCGCGCTGTTCGCGGCCACCGGGCAGGACCCGGTGCTGGCGCTGTTCTCATGGCTCACCAATGTCGGCACGCTGGGCATCATCGTCCTGATGGCGCTCACCTCGGCCTCGGTGGTGGCCTTCTTCGCGCGCAATCCGTCGCTGGAGCCGAATGCGCTGAAATCAAAGGTGCTGCCGACGCTGGCGGGACTTGCGCTTCTGTTCATCATCTTCCAGATCGTCACCAATTTCGGCAATCTGTCGGGCGCGTCCGGCGTGCTCGGCTGGTTCCTGCCGTCGCTGGTGCTGATCGCGGCGATCGTCGGTATCCTGCTGGCGATCGCGCTGAAGGGGCGTGACGCGGCAGCCTTCGCCCGCCTCGGCAGCCAGCAATTCTGACGGAGATCATCTTGGACCAGTCCGACATCGACCGCCTGCGCACCCTACCTGTCGGCGACCAGCAATTGTGGATCGGCGGACGTCGCGTGCAGGCGGTCGACGGTGGGGCGCTCGATGTCGTCAGTCCGATCGACGGCCGCGTCATCGGCAGCATCGCCGATGCCGGCGCCGAGGATGTCGGCCGTGCCGTGGCCGCCGCCCGCGCTGCGTTCGAGAAAGGCGGGTGGTCGCGCGCGGCTCCCGCGCAGCGCAAGAAGGTGCTGCTGAAACTGGCGGACCTGATCGAGAAGAACGCGCTGGAACTCGCCGTGCTCGGCGTGCGCGACAACGGCACCGAGATCGGCATGGCCTACAAGGCAGAGCCGCTGTCGGCCGCCGGCACCTTCCGCTACTACGCGGAGGCCATCGACAAGGTCTATGGCGAGATCGCGCCGACCGCGCCGGACGTGCTCGGCCTCGTCCACCGCGAACCGCTCGGCGTGGTGGCGGCTATCGTGCCGTGGAACTTCCCGATGATGATCGGCGCCTGGAAGGTGGCGCCGGCGCTCGCCGCCGGCAATTCGGTGGTGCTGAAACCGGCGGAGGCGGCGTCGCTGACCCTGCTCAGGCTCGGCGAACTGGCGGCGGAGGCGGGCGTGCCGGAAGGCGTCTTCAACATCGTCACCGGGCGGGGTGCCGTCACCGGCGAGGCGCTCGGCCTGCATATGGATGTCGACGCCATCGCCTTCACCGGCTCGGGTCCGGTCGGCCGGCGGCTGCTTGAATATTCTGCCCGCTCGAACCTCAAGCGCGTTCACCTCGAACTCGGCGGCAAGTCGCCCAACATCGTCTTCGCCGACGCGCCCGACCTCGACAAGGCGGCGAAGGTCTCGGCCTTCGGCATTTTTCGCAATTCCGGCCAGGTCTGCGTCGCCGGCTCTCGGCTCTTCGTGCAGGCGTCCGTCTACGACGCCTTCATGGACAAGCTCGTCACTGTGACGAAGAAGATGAAAGTCGGCGATCCGCTCGATCTCGGCACCGACGCCGGCGCGGTCACCAGCGCCGACCAGCTCGCCAAGGATCTCGGTCACGTCGCGGACGCCGAGCGCGAGGGCGCGCGGCTCGTTACCGGCGGCCGGCGCGTACTGGAGGAGACGGGCGGCTTCTACATGGAGCCGACCATTTTCGACGGCGTTGCGCCTTCGATGCGGCTGTCGCGGGAAGAGGTGTTCGGCCCGGTGCTGGCGGTGTCGCGCTTCGAGGACGAGGCGGAAGCCGCGCGGCTCGCCAACGCCACCGTCTACGGCCTTGCCGCAGCGGTGTGGACGTCCAACCTTGCCACCGCGCACCGCATGGTGCGGGCAATCCGCGCCGGTGTCGTCCACGTCAACACCTATGGCGGCGCCGACATGACAGTGCCGCTCGGCGGCTTCGGCCAGTCGGGCTTCGGCCGGGACAAGTCGCTGCACGCCTTCGACAAGTATACGGATTTGAAGACGGCGTGGATTTCGCTGGCTTGACGGGGAGGCGCTCCCTCCCCCTCGAGGGGAGGGTGGCAGGCCGCAGGCCTGACGGGAGGGGTCACCTCCAACGCTCCGACGTTATGAAGCCCTCGTCTTACGACCAGCGACCCCTCCCACCGCCCTTCGGGCGGCACCCTCCCCTCAAGGGGGAGGGGAGGCGCGCTTCGTCCTCGCCACGCTGCCTTTCGGCCCTGGCCATTGTCAAAGAACGGACCTCGGTTGGTGAGGTCGGGAAGACGGCGGTCGTCGGAACGCTGCCGAATTCTATAAAACTGCGATCCGAAGACCGCCGTCCGGCGATTTCTGTTCCCGTCCGTTCCGCTTCACCGCAGCTCACGGCTTCGGTTTTCTTGCAAAAACTTCCACCGGCCGATGGCTTGCAGCGCTCGTCCAGCGCACACGGGCCGTAATACCCGTAGGGGAACCCTTGGACGGAACCTCCCCGGCCGATCGCCTACGTTTGACGACCGGCGGAGGCGCCGGCTCCCCGCCACGCAATCACCGT
>JBQCHN010000446.1:0-5347 GCA_051954615.1 Mesorhizobium sp.
GATGACGCCGACGGCGGCGAACACGGCGAAGCCGCCGAGGTTGGAGGCGAAGTTGAGCAGCTTGGTGTGGGCGGTCGCCTTGAGCACGCCGTAGCCGGCAAGCGCCACGAAGGCGAGCATGTAGAAGGAACCGGCGCCCGGCCCGAACAGGCCGTCGTAGAAGCCAACCAGCGGCACCAGCGTGAGGCCGAACAGGAAAGGGGTGACGCGCTCGGCGCGGTCGACGTCGTTCATGTTGGGCTTCAGCGCGAAATAAAGGGCGATCGCCACCAGCACGACAGGTAGCGCGGCGCTCAGGATGTGTGCGGGCACGACGGTCGCGGCCAGCGCGCCACAGGCGCCGCCGGCGAAGGCCATCAGCGCCGGGGGAAACTGCTTTCTCGGGTTAACCTGACCCTTGGCGGCATAGGCGAGCGTGGCCGATCCCGAGCCGAACAGGCCTTGCAGCTTGTTTGTGCCAAGCGAATCGACCGGCGACAGGCCGGCCAAGAGCAGCGCCGGAACGGTGATCAGGCCGCCGCCGCCGGCGATGGAATCGACAAAGCCGGCCGCAAAGGCGGCGACGGCGAGCATGGCGACGGTCTGGGCTGCGAGATCGAACATGGAGACGGCGAAAGCCGGAGGGATGGGTCCGGACGTTCGACCATAGCCGCACCGTTTGCGCAAGGCCGATTCCGCGCTAACGTGAGGCGCCCCAAGGAGGGAAAGGCGATGGTGGTTGCCCTGCTGGACCAATTCCTTGCCCTGTTCGACGGCGACCCTGGTGTGCGCAAGGTGGCCGACGATCCGGTTCTGTCGGCTGAACTCCTGTTGCTGTTCCGCATGATCCTGGCCGACGGCGAAGTGGCCGAAAGCGAGATGCAGGCGTTCCGCCGCATCTGCCGCGAGTCCTTCGGCATCGCCGAGACCAGCATCGACGGCGTCATCGAGTATCTCAACGATTTCGGCTACGAGACGAGCGGCTCGCAGGCGATCGCCATGTTCCGCGACCTCGACGTGGACCGGCGGCGCTTGCTCGCCCGCCATATGGCCGAAATCGCCAAGGCCGACGAGCACCTTGCCGAGAATGAGGTGCGGCTGCTGCGTCGCACGCTCGACCTGCTCGGCATCAGCCCGGTAGATCTGGTGCGGGAGTAGCGGGCAGTTTTACCCCTGTTCCTGCATCTTTCTTGCTATCGCGCGGTGCAGGTCTGGCGCCGCCTCGACCAGCGCTTGTGCGGCTTGCGATTGCGGATGGTCGAGCACGTCCCCGGTCGCGCCGCGCTCGACGATACGGCCTTCGTGCATCACCAGCACCTCGTCGGTGATGGCGCGGGCGACGGTGAGGTCATGCGTGATGAACAGGTAGGCGACACCGAGCCTGCCGTTCAGGTCGGCGAACAGGTCGAGGATTTGTGCGCGGATCGACACGTCGAGCGCCGAGACGGGTTCGTCCGCCACCACCAGCTTCGGCCGAGTGATGATGGCGCGGGCGATCGACAGGCGCTGGCGCTGGCCGCCGGAAAACTCGTGCGGGTATTTATCGAGGTCAGACGCCGACAGGCCGACTTCGGCCAGCGCATGGGCGGCCATCTCGCGGCGCTCGGCGCGCGACGGCTTTTTCTCCATCAGGTGCAGCGGCTCGGTCACCAGCCGCTCGACCTTCTGGCGCGGATCGAAGGAGCCGTAGGGGTCCTGGAACACCACCTGCATGTCGCGCCGCGCGGCTTTCAGCTCCGCTTCTCGCTTGCCGGTGACGGCCTCGCCGCGGAAGCAGATTTCGCCGGAAGACGGCTTGTCGAGGGCCAGGATCATGCGGGCGAGCGTTGACTTGCCGCAACCGGAACGCCCGACCAGCGCGACGGAGCGGCCGGGCGCGATGGACAGGGATACGTCGTCGACGGCGTGGATCGGCACGTCGCGGCGGAAAAGCGACAGGCGGCGGCCGGGGTAGAGGCGAGAGACTGAGGTGACGGCGAGGAGGGGCGTTTTCTCCGCCCTTGAGGGGGCTCCGAAGGAGGCCGGCAGGCCAGAAGGGGACGGTTCTGCCAGGCGAGGGGTTGGGCTGGAGGTGCCTCCTGAGGCGACCCCCTCTGTCGCCTTCGGCGACATCCCCCCCTCAAGGGGGGCGAGTGGACGGCGCCTCGGCACGTGCATCGAGGCCTGCGCCAGCTGCCTTGTATAGGGATGCACCTGCTCGGACAGCACCCGCGCCGTCTCGCCTTCCTCCATGACCTCGCCGTGGCGCAGGATGGTGATGCGGTCGGCCATCTCGGTGACGACGGCGAGGTCGTGCGAGATGAGCAGCAGGCCCATGCGGTTTTCCTGCACGAGGTCCTTCAAGAGTTCGAGAATCTGCTTTTGCAGGACCACGTCGAGTGCCGTGGTCGGTTCGTCGGCGATCAGCAGTTTCGGCTTCAGCGCGCAGGCGATGGCGATGACGACGCGCTGGCGCTGGCCGCCGGACAGCTCGTGCGGATAGCGCGACAGCGGGAATTTTTCCGCCGGTAGGCCGACGCGGTCGAGCATTTTTCGTGCCCGCTCCTCGGCCTCGGCGCGGGCCGTGCCCGTATGCAGGCGAATGCCCTCGGCGACCTGCTCGCCGATGGTTTTCACCGGATTGAGCGCCGTCATCGGCTCCTGGAAGACCATGCCGATGTCGTCGCCGCGCAGCGCGCACATCTGGTCCTCGGTCGCGGCAAGCAGGTCGATGCCGTCGAAGCGCACATTGCCCGAGGCCTGTGCCTCGAAGGGCAGCAGGCGCATGACGGTGAGCGCCGTCATCGACTTGCCGGAACCGGATTCGCCGACCAGCCCCATCGTCTCTCCGGGTGCGATCGACAGGTCCACGCCTTTCAGGATCGGGTGTTCGCCGATGTTCAGCGACAGGTCGCGGATTTCGAGCAGGCTTGCCGTCATCGTTGCCGCCGGGCCTTGGGGTCGATGATGTCGGCGATGCCGTCGCCGAGCAGGTTGAGGCCGAGCACGGTGACGACGATGGCCATGCCGGGGAAGATCGCCATCCATGGCGCGATAGCCATGCGGGTCTGCGCATCGAACAGCATGCGGCCCCAGCTCGGCATCGGCGGTTGGGCGCCGAGCCCGATGTAGGAGAGGCCGGCTTCGGCGAGGATGCCGAGCGCGAACTGGATGGTGCCCTGCACCATCAGGAGCGTGGCGATGTTGGGCAGGATGTGTTCCAGCGTGATAGCTGTCTGCCCCTTGCCGGCAGCGCGGGCGGCGAGGATGAATTCACGCGGCCAGATGGACAGCGCGCCCGCGCGGGCGACACGTGCAAACACCGGCACGTTGAAGATGCCGATGGCGATGATGGCGTTGACCGCGCCCGGCCCGAAGATGGCCGTTATCATGATCGCCGACAGTAGAGCCGGGAAGGCGAAGACGAGATCGTTCAGCCGCATCAGCGCCTCGTCGAGAAGGCCGCCGCGCGCCGCCGCAAGGCAGCCGAGCGGCACGCCGATGCCCATGCCGATGCCGACCGCAACCAGGGCGACCGCGATGGAATTACGGGCGCCGAGCATGATCATCGACAGGATATCGCGGCCGAAATGGTCGGTGCCGAACCAGTGCACCCATGACGGCGCCTGCTGCTTGTCGGATATGACCAGCCTGGCGACGTCGTAGGGCGTCCATGCGAAGGACAGCAATGCCGCGCCCGCGACAAGAAGCGCGATGAGGAGGCCGATGACGAAGGAGCGGTTGGCGAGCGCCTTGCCGATCAAGTCGGTCAGTCGTTCTTCGGGCACGTCCGTGTGCAGCGTCATTCGCGGCTCCTGAGGCGCGGATCGACGATGGCATAGGAGAGATCGACGACGAGGTTGATGGCGATGACGGCGGCGACCAAAAGCATGACGACGCTTTCCACCACGATCAGGTCGCGCTGGGCGATCGCCTGGATGACCAGCCGGCCGAGCCCCGGCAGGTAGAATACGTTCTCGATGATGACGGTGCCGGCGAGCAGGAAGGCGAATTGCAGGCCCATGATGGTCAGAACCGGGATCAGCGCATTGCGCAGCGCGTGCCGCCACAGGACGGCGCGATAGGGCATGCCCTTGGCGCGGGCGGTGCGGATATAGTCTTCCGACAGCACTTCGAGCAGCGCCTGCCGGGTGACGCGGGCGAGGATGGCGGCCTGCGGCAGAGCGAGCGCGATCGCCGGGAGGATCAGCGATTTCAGAGCCGGCCAGATGCCGGCGCCCCAGCCGGCGAAGCCGCCGGCCGGCACCCAGCGCAGCCAGACGGCGAAGCAGTAGATCAAGAGCAGCGCGAACCAGAAGTTCGGCACCGCGACTCCGACCTGGGCAGCGCCCATGGCAATGGCGTCACCGGCGTGGCCGCGACGGCTGGCGGAATAGAGGCCGACCGGGATGGCGATGAGGGTGGAAAGCGCCAGCGCGATCAGCGCCAGCGGCAGGGAGACGACGACGCGCTCGCGCACGAGGTCGAGAACCGGCACGGAATAGGTGTAGGAGCGGCCGAAATCCAGATGCAGCAGGCCGCCGGCCCAGTGCAGGTAGCGCAGGGCGAGCGGGTCGTTGAGGCCGAGCTGGCTGCGCAGCAGCTCGACCTGCTCGGCGCTGGCGTTCATGCCCAGCATCAGCCGCGCCGGGTCTCCGGGCACGATCTCCAGAACGGCGAATACCACCATCGAGGCCAGCACCAGCGTGATGGCCGCGATGACGAGGCGCTTGAGGAGATAGGCGGTCATGGCGCCGCTTTACCCCCGTAAGGGGAGGCTCAATCGTTCCACTTCACCTTGGTGATGTCGTTGGCCTGGATCGGTGCGTTTTCCCAAAGGCCGGAGAGCTTGGCGTCCCAGACGCCGACCTTGGGGAGTTCGAACAGGAAGCCGACCACGGCATCGTCGGCGAGGATCTTCTGCGCCTGCTTCAGCAACTCGATGCGCTTGGCTTCGTCCGAAGTGACGTCCAGTTCCTTGATGACCTCGTTGAACTTGGGGTTCTGATAATTGAAGTAGTAGTCAGGGCGCGAATAGATATCGATGTCGTTCGGCTCGGTGTGCGAAACGATGGTCAGGTCGTAGTCTTTTCGGGTGAAGACCTGGTCGAGCCATTGCGCCCACTCGACGGGAATGATCTCCAGGTTGATGCCGACGTCGCGCAGTTCCGACGCGACGATCTCGCCGCCGAGACGCGCATAGTCGGGCGGCGGCAGCTTAAGCGTCGCCTTGATGCCGTTCTCGAAGCCGGCCTCCTTCAGCAGTACCTTCGCCTTGGCGGGATCGTGCGGATATTCACCGGTGAGATCGACATAGGCCTTGTTGGACGGCGACATATGCGAGCCGATCGGGACACCCAGGCCGCCGGTCGCGCCGTCGATGATCGCC
>JBQCHN010000447.1:0-10594 GCA_051954615.1 Mesorhizobium sp.
CCGCCCGTGACCGGCAGCGTCGTCACCGTCCCTTCGTCGTCGAAAGTGATGGTGCCGGCCTTGGCGTCGACATTCTTCATCGGCACGTAGAGCACGCGGCCGCTCTTCGGCGAGATCGGCAGGAACGGGCTGTAGGTCGCCTGGCGCTCCGGCCCGAGTGTCGGCAGCATCACGCCCATGATGTCGTCATAGCGTTCGGCGGCGCGCAGCAGCACTTCATCGAAACGGCCGGCCTTGTAGTATTTGGTTGCGCTGGCGAACTCGTAATCGAAGCCGAACGTGTCCAGGAAGCGGCACAGCATCGCGTTGTTGTGGTCGGCAAAGCTTGCATAGTCGCCGCCGAATGGGTTAGGCACCGAGGTCAGCGGCATGTGCAGATAGGGCTCGAGCGCGGCGCGGTCCGGCACGTTTTCCGGGATCTTGCGCATGCCGTCCATATCGTCTGAGAAGCACAGAAGCTTGGTCTTGACCTCGTCCTGCGTCAGCACCCGAAAGGCATGCCGCACCATGGTCGTGCGTGCCACCTCGCCGAAGGTGCCGATATGCGGCAGGCCGGACGGGCCGTAGCCCGTCTCGAACAGCACGGTTTCCGGAAAGCCAGTCTTCTCGTAGCGTTTGACGATCTTTTTCGCTTCCTCGAACGGCCAGGCTTTGCTCTCGGCCGCGGCTGCGAGGATTTCGGGCGAAAGGTCGATCATGTTGGATCGCGTCATGAAGCTGGTCCTACGGGGAAGAAAGGCCGCCGACGGCGGCACGAGGCATGCTCTATGCGCGCGAGCCTTAAGCGTCAACGGCAGGCGGCTTTTTCCTTGCGGCGCTGCCGCTGCCTTCCTACCTTGCCGGCAACGCAACGAGGGAAAACCATGCCTGTTCCGACCACTCATGAAGCGCTGATCTACCTGATGGTGATCGCTTCCGCCTCCGATCGCGAGATGTCCGACGCGGAGCTTGGCCGCATCGGGGCCGTGGTGCGCAGTTGGCCGGTTTTCGAGGATTTCGATGCCGACCGTATCATCGACGTGGCGCAGGATTGCCAAAGGTTGTTGAACGACGCCGACGGGCTGGACGGCGTGCTCGACCTCGTCGCCGACGTACTGCCGGCGCGTCTGAGGGATACCGCCTACGCGGCCGCCTTCGAGGTGGCAGCCGCCGACCTCGAGATGCGGCTGGAGGAAGTGCGCGTGCTCCAGTTGATCCGCCGCCGGCTCGATCTCGACACGCTGACGGTGGCGGCGATCGCGCAGGGCGCCAAGGCTCGCCACCGCACCCTGACCTAGCCGGTTGCCGGCCGCTTAGTAGAAGCTGACCGGAAAATAGCGCAGGTAGAGCTCGGCGAAGGTGCCTTTCACCGAGATTTGTTGCAGCGCATAGTCGAAGGCCGCGGCAAGGGCGGGATTGTCGGCCTTGACGGCGATCGATAGCCCAGTGCCGAGATATTCCGGCGCGATGTAGGGGCCGCCGGCGAAGCGGCAGCAATCGGCCGAATCCGAGCCGTCGAGCCAGAAGGAAAGGCGCATTCCGTCGCCGAAGGCTGCGTCGAGCTTGCCGGCCTTGAGGTCGGCGTAAAGCTCTTCCGGCTTGGCGTAGGTCGCGACCTGCACCTTGCCGAAATCGTCGCGCAGCAGGCGTTCGTGGCCGCTGCCGCCGACGACGCCGATTTTCTTGCCTTGCAGGGAGGCGTAGATCGGCTCGGCGACCGGCTTGGCCTTTGGCACCACGAAACGCGCCGGAAATTGCAGGTAAGGGCGCGAAAAGGCGTATTTCTCGCGCGTCTTGGCCGTCACCGCGATGCCGGCCAGGATGGCTTCGCCCTCGCCCTTTTGCAGCGCCGCGTCGAGCTCGTCCCACGGCAGCGCCTGGATCTCGCATTTGGCGGCAAGGCCGAGCTCGGCGCAGATCGCCCGCGCTAGGTCGATGTGCAGGCCAGACAGCCGGCCGCTGCCGTCGAGGAAGTTGAACGGCGGAAAGTCCGTCGTGGTGAGGAAGCGCAGGCGCGGCATCGCCGCCAGATCGGGCTTCGCCAGCCGTTCCTGCGAGTCCCACAGGATGGGCGCCTGCGGCCCTGCGGCGACGGCCGGGCCCGACACGCCCGGCAGGCTTGCGCCGAGGCAGAGCGCGCCGGCGTGGATCAGGGCAACGGCAAGGCGGCGCAAGGTCACGCGAAGTCCTCCATCGAGCACCGAGCTTGTCTTATGAAAACGGCGAGATCACAACGGATTTCGGTTTCCCCGATGCAAATAAAAGCTATTCTCGGGTTGCATCGACTGTCGCGCGAGGGGTTGCGGGGCAGACGGCCGTGGGGGCGGCCGGAAGAGGAGGGAGCCGCCGCTGAGCATGACGGCGGCAGGACGGGGGACGGCGAGCCATCATGGGCTCATACGAATTTCCGGACGGGGAGGGGTTCCCGCACGGATCGCCAGCCTATCCGCTGAATGATCCGGCCGCCGTGGCCGGACCGGACTATGGCGTGCTGCTGGCGGAGGTCTTTTTCCCCGAACTGGTGGAATGGCGCGGCGTGCTCGCCAGGCTGGGCGTGCCGCCGCAAACGGCCTACGAGGTCGCCGCGCGCGCCCATATCGAAGGCGGCGACTTCGCCGCCGGCCTTGTCGACTGCGGCATCGACCAGGGGCGGCTGGTGCGCGCGATGGCCGCGGACCTGGGCATCGCGGCGGCCGAGCAGGTCGATCCCGAGCGGCTGATCGTCGGCGACGCGCATGCGTTGGTCCTGCTGCGACGCCATGGCGGTCATGTGCCGGTCAAGCTTTTCGAGAAGGGCGGCGACGTCTCTTTCCTGATCACGCCCGAGCGTATCCGCCTCAGCGTCGTGCGCGAGCGCGTGCGCGCCAGCCCGGCCTTGGCCGGACGGCTGAAGATCGTCCCGACGGCGGCGCTGCGCGCCGCGGTGCTGCAACGCACGCGGCCGTTCCTGGCGAGGAACGCGGTCGGCCGCCTGTTCGACCGCCTTCCCCAGATGTCGGCCCGCGTCGTCGCCCAGGCGTGGCAGGGCATCATCGTCGGCTTCGCCATGACGGCCATTCCCGTCGGGCTCGTGCTCATGCCCGTGCAGATGCTGGCCTTTCTCCATGCGGCCGCTACCTTCTTCTTCTTCGCCTGCGTGGCCTTGCGGTTCGCCGCGCTGGCGGCGCCTCGGCCGCCGGTCGAGCGGCCGAAACTCGGCCTGCCGCCGCCGAACGCGCCGCCTTTTTCCGTGCTCGTGGCTCTCTACAAGGAGGCCGAGGTGGTCCCGCACCTGCTGGCCGCGCTCGATCGCCTCGTCTGGCCGCGCGAGAGGCTGGAGATCAAGCTGGTCTGCGAGGCTGACGATGCCGCCACGCTTGCCGCCATCCGCGCGCACGCGCTGCCGGCGCATATGGAGGTCGTCGAGGTGCCTCCCGGCCATCCGCGCACCAAGCCGAAGGCGCTCGCCTATGCGCTGCCGATGACAGGCGGCGAGTTCGTCGCGCTCTACGACGCCGAGGACCGGCCCCATCCCATGCAACTCGTGGAGGCCTGGCAGCGCTTCCGCAGCCGTGGCCCCGACCTTGCCGTCGTGCAGGCGCCGCTGGAAATATCCAACCGCCATGCCGGCATGATCGCGCGCATGTTCGCCTTCGAATATGCCGGCCTGTTCAGGGGGCTGCTGCCCTGGCTGTCGAGCCGCGGCCTCGTCCTGCCGCTCGGCGGGACGTCCAACCATTTCCGCCGCGCCGCACTGGACGAGGTCGGCGGCTGGGACCCGTTCAACGTCACCGAAGACGCCGACCTCGGCGTCCGGCTGGCCCGTTTCGGCTACAGGGCCGAGACCATTTCCTGCCCGACTTACGAGCCGGCGCCGACGCGCTTCGGTGTCTGGCTGCCGCAGCGCACGCGCTGGTTCAAGGGCTGGTCGCAGACCTGGCTGGTGCATATGCGGGCGCCGCGCCGCCTTGCCGCCGACCTCGGCTGGCGCTCTTTCCTGGTGGCGCAGGTGCTGTTCGCCGGCATGCTGGCCTCGGTCATGCTGCATCCGCTCCTGCTCGCCACCTTCGCCATGATCGTCGTCGACCTCGTGACGCGCACCGAGCCGATCGGCACGGCGCGCTCGCTGCTGCTCCTTGTCGATGTCGTCAACATCGGCTGCGGCTACGCCTCCTTCCTGCTGCTCGGCTGGCAGACATTGACCCGGCGGGAGCGCGCCGGCTTCTGGAAGGTGGTGCTGGCGACGCCGCTCTATTGGGCGATGATGTCGGTCGCCGGGTGGCGGGCGGTCTGGCAACTGTGGCGCCGCCCGCATTTCTGGGAAAAGACCCCGCACGAACAGTTCACGACCGAACCCTGAGCGAGCGGTCGGCGGTCCAAATCAGCGGTTGCGGTCCATGCCGCGCAGGAACTGGTCGAACACCGAGCCCATGTTCTTCTCGTAGTCGTCGCGCTGCTGGCGGCCGGTCTCGAACATCTTGCCGAAGATATCGTCATAGGGATTGCGCGGCCTGCCGCTGGGATTGGCCGGCTCGGGGTCCGGCGGCGGTGCCTGCCGTTGCCGTGCCTGCCCGCTCTGCTGGCCGCCGCCCAGCATGTCCTCGAGGATTTTGCCCCAGGGATTGGCGCCGAGTGGGTTCTGCCCCTGCTGCGGGCGTTCCTGCGGCGCCTGCTGCTGGCCGGCTCCGCCGCCGAACATGTCCTGCAGCACCTTGCCGAAGGGGTTGTTGCCGAGCGGATCGAACGGGTTCTGGCCCTGCGGCGCCTGCCTCTGCTGCGGCGCGGGCTGTCCGCCCATCATGCCGCCGCCCTGCTTCATCATCTCCTCGATGATCTGGCCGAGCGGGTTGTTGGCACCGCCGAAGCCGCCGGCCTGGGCGCTTTGCATGCCAGCCTGCGGCATCTGATTCGTCGTCTGCTTGAACAGGCCGCCCATCAGCATCGAGGCGATGACCGGCAGCATCTGCTGCAAGACTTGGCTGCCGATGCCGGTGGCCTGCGCCGCCTGCGCGGCCACCGCGCGCGACAGGTCCTTGGAACCGAAAAGTTGGCCGAGCACGTCGTTGCCCTGGTTCACGCCCTGCTGCGAAAAGGCCTGATTCGCGTTCTCGAAGAACTGGCCGTACTGCCCGCTGGCCAGCGCGTTCATGAAGCCGCCGAGGCCCTGGGCATCGGACGTGCTGCGCTTCAAGCCCTGGCTGAAGGCCGGCAACAGCGCCTCCACCGCAAGCTGTGCCTGCTGCTGGGAAAGATTGAACTGCCTTGCCAGAAGTTCGAGGCCCTGGCCGTTCTGGGCCTGCGTCAGCATGTCGAACAAGGGCATCATCGCTATTCCTCCCGGCGATCCGATGGCGCCAGCCTAGAGTGTTTTCGCAACGGATTGAAGGGCTGCCGATACAGGAGGTGACGGGAGAGGTGGGCGCGACGGGATGTTGCCTGAAGCCTCCGCCCAGCGTTGCCGGGACGGTCGCCATCGCGCCCTGCTTACGCCTATGTCAGCCGCGCCGGGAACGACAATGACGTTTTGTTTCAATCTGATCGAAAGCGTTTTGAATCAATTCCCGAGCCGGACTTTTCCGATTTGCATAGAAGCGGATGCTAAAACGATGGTGGCGGCGGCATCAAGGAGAGACAATGCAGACTGATTTCGCCGTCGTGCGGCAATATCTCGAAGGCGCGTGGCTTCACGTGCATGGTGACGACGAGCTTGCGTGCCAGTTGCGCGAGGCGCTCGACCACCTGATCGAGCGGGTCGCCGTAGCCGAATGCAGCCGGCCCCAGCGTCCCGCCGAAATCCTGCACTTTCCCAAGCGCGCGCAGCGGTCCTGAACCGCCGTCAGTAGGCGTATTCGAGGAAGACCGGTTCGATCGAATCGCCCCAGCGCATGTGATAGGCGCTGAGCATTTCCTCTGCGCTGGTGGTGCCGCGCGCCACCACTTCCTCGAGCGTCGACAGGAACGACGTCTCGTCATAGCCGTCGCGGTTCAGCCGATGGCGCCGCTTCAACCCGTCACGGCTGATGGCGAGCACATCGCGCGCGACCTCTCGCAGCGTGGTGTTGCGGAACGGCGCGGCAATGCCTTTTTCGGGCACCGCGTCGCGCATGGCGAGCGCCTCGGCATAGGTCCAGTCGGCCGTCAGCGCCTCGATGGCGTCAAGTGCTGCCTCATCATAGAGCAGGCCCACCCAGAAGGCAGGCAGCGCGCAGATGCGCCGCCACGGTCCGCCGTCGGCGCCGCGCATTTCCAGGAAGCGCTTCAGCCGCACGTCGGGGAAAAGCGTCGACAGGTGGTTGGCCCAGTCGCCCATCGTCGGCATGCCGTCCGGCACCTCCTTGCGGGCGGCCCCGGCCATGAACTGGCGGAAGGTCATGTGCGTCATGTCGTGATAGCGACCGTCGCGGATGACGAAATACATCGGCACGTCGAGCGCCCATTCGACATAGTCGGCAAAGCCGAAATCGGGCGAAAAACAGAATTCCAGCATGCCGGAGCGCTGGTTGTCGGTGTCGCGCCAGATGTCGCCGCGCCACGACAGGAAGCCGTTCGGCTTGCCTTCGGTGAACGGCGAATTGGCGAACAGCGCCGTCGACAAGGGCTGGAGCTTGAGCGACGCCTGCATCTTGCGTCGCATGTCCCGCTCGCTCTCGAAGTCGAGGTTCACCTGGATGGTGCAGGTGCGGTACATCATGTCGAGGCCCTTGGTGCCGACCTTGGGCATGTAGCGCGTCATGATCTCGTAGCGCGACTTCGGCATCTTCGGCGTCTCGGCGAGCGACCATTTCGGGCTGCCGCCGAGGCCGAGAAAACGGATGCCGAGCGGTTCGGCGATCTCGCGCAGCTGGGCAAGATGCGCGTTGCCCTCGCGGCAGGTCTGGTGGATCGTCTCCAGCGGCGCGCCCGAAAGCTCGAACTGGCCGCCCGGTTCGAGCGAGATGGCGCCCTGTCCGGTCGGCTCGACAAGGCCGATGATGCGGCCGTCGTCGACGATCGGGTCCCAGCCGAGCTTTTCCTGCATGCCTTCCAGGATGGCGCGGATGCCGCGCTCGCCGCCGTAGGGCACCGGGGCGTTGCCGTCGGTGTAGAACGGGAATTTCTCATGCTCGGTGCCGATGCGCCATTTGTCGCGCGGCTTGTTGCCGGCGGCGAGGTAGTCGACAAGCTCATCGATGCCTTCGATGGGCTGGAAATCGGTCGTGTCGCGCGCCATGTAACCTCTTCTGGCGTCCTGTCGGGAGCGCCCCGCTCGCTAGCGGCCTCAGGCCGCGGCGGCTTGATGGACGATAGCAGGCCGCGCGATCAAGCAAAATTTGCTGAGCCATGCGTCAACGGAGTTGAATGTTTGTCCGGGCGCAAACGCGATGGCGGCAAGAACCTGTCGCCGACGGTAAGGGCCTACCAGTCCCCGACGGTCGCCTGGATGACGGCGAGTGCCGCCACCGCCGCCGTGTCAGCACGCAGGATGCGCGGTCCGAGCGGAATCGCGGTGACGAAGGGCAGCGCGCGCAGCATCCTTCTTTCGTCGTCCGAGAAGCCGCCTTCCGGCCCGATCAGCAGGCCGAGTTTTTTCTCCGTGAGCGCCTTCAGGGCAGGCAGCGGGTTGTTGGTCGAGGCGTCCTCGTCGCAGAAGATCAGCCGCCGCCCGGCATCCCAGCCGGCCAGCAGCCGGTCCAGCTTTTCGGATTCACGAACTTCCGGAACCGCCAGGATGCCGCATTGCTCGGCCGCTTCGACGACGTTGGCGCGCAGGCGCTCGATACCGGGCTTCGCAACCTGCGTATGCTGGGTCGCGACCGGCTGCAGAACGCCGGCGCCCATTTCCACCGCCTTCTGCACGAGGTAGTCGAGCCGCCCCTGTTTCAGCGGCGCGAAGCAGTAGACGAGATCCGGCAGCGGCGGCTGCGGCCTTTGCTCCACCAGAACGGTCAGCCGCACGGTCTTTTTGGTCCGGCCGGCAATCGCCGCCGACCACTCGCCGTCGCGGCCGTTGAACAGAAGGACCTCGGCGCCATCCGCCTGCCTCAGCACGTTGGTGAGGTAATGGCTCTGTTGCGGATCGGCCTCGATCTCGGCTCCGGCGGCGAGGTCGTGCGGCACGAACAGCCGCTGCATTCTGTAGTTGGCGCGCATGGCCGATCCATGCGGCAGGCGACGAGCGCGGTCAAGGGCGGCTGATCTACCTGCTCAGACCGGCCGCTTGAAACGCTTGCGCTCGGCTTCGATCCTGGCGCGGCAGGTGCAGCCTTCGAGATGGTCGTTGACCAGCCCCATCGCCTGCATGAAGGCGTAGACCGTCGTCGGCCCGACGAAGCTCCAGCCGCGTTTCTTCAACTCCTTGGAGATGCGCGTCGAAACGGCCGTGGTCGGGTTGGCGCGGATATGCGCAAGGTCCACCACCGTCGGCCGCTCGTCCGCCGCCGGCTCGAAGCGCCAGAAGAAGGCTGCCAGCGAGCCCGCTTCGTCGGCCAGTTCGCGTGCCCGTTTCGCGTTGTTGATGGTGGAGACGATCTTGCCGCGATGGCGGATGATGCCGGCATTGGTCAGCAGCCGCTCGACGTCCACGTCGGTGAACTTCGCCACCCGATCGAAGTCGAAGCCGTCGAAGGCTTCGCGAAAATTCTCGCGCTTGCGCAGGATGGTCAGCCAGGACAGGCCCGACTGGAAGCCTTCCAGGCAGATCTTCTCGAACAGCCGCCGGTCGTCGGCGACCGGCCGGCCCCATTCATTGTCATGGTAGGCGAGGTAGTCCGGCAGGTTGCCGGGCCAGGCGCAGCGCACCACGCCGTCGGGTCCGGTGATCAATCCTGTTGCGTCGCTCATGCTCTATCCATTGGTTAACCGGCAATGCCACGGCTTTACGGCCGCTTTACCAGATTCCTGAACCGGCCGGTAACCGTACCGGAAGGTTTACTGACAAAGCGGCATTTTACTGATTTTGATTCACTTTTCGGTTTCCCTGACGCGCCACCATGGCGGCAGGCGAAGGGGCGGGACACCCGTTTCCCGCCGTCAAGACGATCGAGTTCGAGAGTACGTCCCGATGATGAGATTCCTTTTGCCGCTCGCCGGTGCCGTCGTCCTGCTGGCCGCTCCAGCCAATGCCGGCGACCGCTATGCCGAGCGTCCGCCCGTCGTGGTCAGCCCCGACCTCTCGGCGCCATGGGTGCTGCAACTTCAGGGCGCGCCGCGCGTCATGCGCCAGAGCAGGCAGACGGTGGAACAGCCCCGTCTGCGCCAGCGCCGTCAGGCCGTGCGGCAGGCTGAACCGGACCAGACCCGCACTGCGGCGGTGCCGCGCCCCGCCGCAGGACAGAATCGGGCGCGCCGCACCATCATGGTGCCGAAGCAGATGAACCCGATCTACCTGCCGCAGGAAGTGGCCTACGACGGGAAGGAAAAGCCCGGCACCATCGTCATCGATACGCACCAGAACTTCCTTTATCTGGTTGAGAAGGACGGCAAGGCGCGGCGCTACGGCGTCGGCACCGGCAAGCCGGGCTTCGAATGGGCCGGCACGCATAAAGTCACCGCCAAGCGCGAATGGCCGGACTGGCGCCCCCCGGCGGCGATGATCAAGCGCGAGGCCGCCAAGGGCCGCTACCTGCCGACCTTCCTGGCCGGCGGCATCGAAAATCCGCTCGGCGCTCGCGCTCTCTATATCGGTACCACCGAATACCGCATCCACGGCACCAACCAGCCCTGGACCATCGGCGGCGCGGTGTCGTCCGGGTGCATTCGCATGCGCAACGAGGACGTCGTCGATCTTTACGAGCGCGTGCCGGTTGGCACGACGGTCGTCGTCATGTAGATTCCCGGCACAACGGGGGACGGGCCGTGTGGGGACATGGCCGGTCACGGAAGGGCAGCCGGGCAACCGCGCTGCCCTTTCTGTTTTGCACTTTCGGGCGGGACGGCCTATTTGTGCGTCGCACAAGAGGCAGCGCTGTTCGCATCCGTGCCGCCACGACCGGCCTGGCGATGCTAACACCACGGCCACACAGCAGCGGAGAACCGATCCATGTCCCTTCCCGACGACAGCCGCTATCTGAAAGGCGGCCCCGTCGCCCAGCGCATCATAGCCGCCGTGCGGCGCGACGCTGAAGAAGCACAGGCCGACGGTTTTCCACCGAAGCTTGTCTCGATCACCGTCGGCGACGTCGCGGCGGTGGATGTCTATGTCCGCAACCAGCGCGCCAAGGCGGCACTTGCCGGCATCGATTTCGAGGAGCGGCGCTTTCCCGCCGACCTGACGGCGGCCGAACTGGAAGCCGCCATCCAGGGCATGAACGCCGATCCGCGCATCACCGGCATCATCGTCCAGCGCCCGGTGCCGGCGCACATCCCGATCAAGGCGATCCAGGCGGCCATCCATCCGCTCAAGGACGTGGAAGGCATGCACCCGGCCTCGATCGGCAACATCGTCTACAACCAGCTCGACCTCGCGCCCTGCACGGCCGCCGCCTCCGTCGAACTGCTCAAGGAAACCGGCCTCGACCTGAAAGGCCTGGAGGTGGTCGTCGTCGGCCATTCCGAGATCGTCGGCAAGCCGATCGCTTTCCTGTTGATGAGCGAGGGCGCCACGGTGACGGTGTGCCACCACATGACGCGCTCGGTGGCCGCGCATGCGCGCCGCGCT
>JBQCHN010000448.1:0-3192 GCA_051954615.1 Mesorhizobium sp.
CTCGCTGTTCTGCAACGTGCGAGAGAGCGCCGTCATCCAGGCGCTGGACGTCGGCCACATCTACGACGTGCCGATGGCCTATCATAGGGAAGGCCTTGACGGAGAAGTGCTCGCCGCCTTCGGCATCGATCCCGCGCCGAAGCCGCGGATGGAGCGCTGGCAGGAGGTGTCGAGCCGCATCCACAACCCCGAAGACGAGGTGACCATCGCCGTCGTCGGCAAGTACACCGGCCTCAAGGACGCCTACAAATCGCTGATCGAGGCGCTGTCGCATGGCGGCATGGCGAACCGCGTCAAGGTCAAGCTCGACTGGATCGAGAGCGAGATTTTTGAGAAGGAGGACCCCGCTCCCTTCCTGGAGAAGGTCCACGGCATTCTCGTGCCCGGCGGGTTCGGCGAGCGCGGCTCGGAAGGCAAGATCCTCGCCGCCAAGTTCGCGCGCGAGCGCAAGGTGCCGTATTTCGGCATCTGCTTCGGCATGCAGATGGCCTGCATCGAGGCGGCGCGCTCGCTGGCCGGCGTCGAGAATGCGTCCTCGACCGAGTTCGGCCCGGCCAAGGAACCGGTCGTCGGCCTGATGACCGAATGGCTGAAGGGCAACATGCTGGAGAAGCGCAAGGCGGCCGGCGACCTTGGTGGCACCATGCGGCTCGGCGCCTACGAGGCGCGGCTTTCGCCCGGCTCCAGGATCGCCGACATCTATGGCGACACGCAGATTTCCGAGCGTCACCGCCATCGCTACGAGGTCAACATCGACTACAAGCAGCGGCTGGAGGAGTGCGGGCTGGTGTTCGCCGGCATGTCGCCGGACGGCGTGCTGCCGGAGACGGTCGAATATGCCGACCATCCGTGGTTCATCGGCGTGCAGTACCATCCCGAGCTGAAGAGCCGGCCGCTGGAGCCGCACCCGCTGTTCGCCTCGTTCATCGAAGCAGCGGTTGAGCAGAGCCGGCTGGTGTAGGTCGGCAGCGAGCCGCATGAGCAGGACCTATGTTGCGCTTCTCTACAGCATCGTCCTGACGCTGCGGAAGCGGGTGGCGATGGCCGATCTTCGTGCCATGGCCGAAGGTCTCGGCTACGAGAATGTCCGCACGCTCGTCTCCAGCGGCAATCTTGTCTTCGATGCACCGGAGACGGCGATCACGGACCTGGAAAGCCGTCTGGAGGCGGCCTTTCCGAAAATTTTTGGTCGACATGTCGACATCGTCGTGCGCGACGCCGCCGGCTGGCTGGCGCTGGCAACGGCCAATCCTTTTCCCGAAGATGCGGACGCCACGCCGGACCAGGTCGCCGTGCGCGTCATGCGCAACCCGGTTCCGGTGGATGCCGAGGCGCGGCTGCGGCAGGCTGTGGCGGCCGACGAGAAGTTCGCCATCGTCAATGGCGATCCGTGGATCGTCTTCTCTCGCGAAAGGCCGAATTCGCGGCTGCTGGCGGCCATGAACCACAAGCGTCTCGGCGTCGGCACCTCGCGCAATTGGAATACGGTGCGCAACCTGGCGCGGATGCTTTCGGAGACATGAAAAGGGCGGCCGGAGCCGCCCTTCTGTCGTCATAGGTGAGCCCTCAGGCCCTCGCCGCCTTGGCGCCGGCACCCAGTGCCGCCGTGCGCAGCACGTAGTAGACGACGCCGGCGATGGCGACGCCGAAGAACCAGCCGTAGACGCCCCACCAGGCCGGCAGCCAGTCAGTGAAGTTCGGCAGGATCGAGGAGAAGATCGCGCCGATGATCGCTGCGATGAAGGCATTGACGTGCCAGCCGCCCTGGAAGCGGAACTCGCCGTCCTCCTTGTAGAGGCCGACGACATCCAACTCGCCCTTCCGGATCAGATAGTAGTCTACCATCATGATGCCGAAGATCGGGCCCATCGTCGCGCCGATGGTGTTGACGAAGTTCGCCGCGCTGCCGTCCCACGGCGAGAAGGGATAGAGCACGAGCGCGATCAGAGCCGCAATGTAGCCGCCCCGCTTGAAGTTGATCTGCCGCGGGAAAACGTTGGAGAAGTCGAAGGCCGGCGAGACGAAGTTCGCCACCACGTTGATGCCCAGCGTCGCCACCGCGAAGGTCAGCGCGGCAAGGGCTGCCAGGAACCAGTTGTCGAACTTGGCCGAAATCTGGTCGGGGTGCAGCAGCACCTCGTGGTAGACGTCCCAGGCCGCGATCGTGGTGACGCCGGCGACCAGCGAGAACAGGATGAGGTTGATCGGCAGGCCCCACAGGTTGCCCTTGCGCAGAGCCGCCTTGTCGGGAGCGTAGCGGGCGAAGTCGCAGAAGTTCAGGTAAAGGGCTGCGAAATACGTCACCCAGATCGCCGCGACGGCCGCGAGCGAGCCGAACGAACCCGGCGTGCCGGGCACGCCTGCGTCCTTCGTCTTCTCAAGGAGCACGTCCATGGGAATGTCGCTGGTGACGGCGAAGGTGCCGGCCTTGACGCACAGATAGATGGCGAGGATCAGCATCATGATCCACACCGCCGGACCAGCCCAGTCCTGGAAGCGGCGCACCGTTTCCATGCCCTTGCTGATGATGAGCAGCTGCAGGCCCCACATCACCAGGAAGCAGATCACGTCGAGCGTCGAGTGGCCGAGCATATGGTTGTTGGCGTGGAAGTCCGCGAACCATTGCGTGCGGGTGAGCAGCGCCACGATGGCGCCGGACGCCGCCGCCGTCTGCGCGCCGTACCAGAAGCAGGCGACGATGGCGCGCACGAGGGCAGGGATGTTGGCGCCCCAGATGCCGAACGAGGCGCGCGCCAGGACGGGGTAGGGCACGCCGGTCTTCACGCCGGCGTAGCCGACCAGGTTCATCAGGAAATAGATGATCAGCGAGCCGACGCCGATGGCGACGATGAAATTGACGAAGCCGCCGCAGAACAGGAACAGGCTGGCCGCGAGATAGTAGCCCCAAAGGCTGTGGACGTCGGACGTCCATACGTTGAAGATGGAAAACGGCCCCCAGTTGCGTTCTTTCGCCGGGGCGAGGTCTTCGTTGTAAAGCCCGGGAGATGCCCCCGGTATCATGTCGGTGGTCGTCATAGGCGGTCCCCTTCTGGTCGTGCGGCTGTTTGGCTCGCGAACGGAAGGGTACGCCTCACCTTAGGGAAGCGGAACCGGGTTATTAAGGCCGTTTCAGCTTAAAGATATTCAATGTGGAGCGAGCCTATCGACTTGTGGAAAAGTGCTGCCGCTCTC
>JBQCHN010000449.1:0-3719 GCA_051954615.1 Mesorhizobium sp.
GCAGAGCGCGCGGCTGTCGATGACTTCGGAAGCGCCGCCATAGGCGGCCGGCACACAGGCCTTCAGGAAGCCGCCGGCGCCGAGCGCCTTCACCAGTTTCTTGCAGGCGCCGTCGGCATCTGAATGGTCGATGCTGCCCAGCCCGCCCTTGGCGATGAAGGCGTCCAGATCGGTCGCCAGCGTCCGGTGGCGATCCTCGAAGAACGGCCAGTCGAGAGCATCGCGGCTCGGCGGCCCGGCGGTCGCGGCATGTCCGGCCATTGTTCAGTTCCCCTCGAAGGCGGGCTTCGCCTTGGCGGCGAAAGCCTCGAAGGCGCGGCGGAAGTCTCCGGTCGCCATGCAGATGGCCTGCGCCTGCGCTTCCGATTCGATGAGCTGGTCGATGCCCATCGCCCATTCCTGGTCGAGCATCTTCTTGGTCATGGCATGGGCGAACCACGGGCCGTCGGCAAGCATGCGGGCGAATTTCTGCGCTGCGCCGAGCAGGGCGTCGCGCTCGTGCAGGGCGTTATGGAAGCCCCAGGCAAGGCCTTCCTGCGCACTCATCACCCGGCCGGTGAACAGAAGCTCGGCCGCGCGGCCCTGGCCGATGATGCGCGGAAGGATGCCGCAGGCGCCCATGTCGGCGCCGGCAAGCCCGACCCGGGTGAACAGGAAGGCGGTCTTCGCCTCCGGCGTGGCGAGGCGGTGGTCGGAAGCCATGGCGATGATGGCGCCGGCGCCGACGCAGATGCCGTCGATCGCCGAGACGATCGGCTGCGGGCAGGCCCGCATCTGCCGCACAAGGTCGCCGGTCAGCCGGGTGAAATCGATCAGGTCCGGCATCGTCATCTTGGTCAGCGGCTCGATGATCTCGAACACGTCGCCGCCGGAGCAGAAATTGCCGCCGGCACCGGTTATCACGATGGCGCGCACGTCGCTCGCCCTATGCAGCGAACGGAACAGGTTGCCCAGTTCCTCGTAGCTCTCGAAGGTCAGCGGATTCTTTTTCTCCGGCCGGTCGAGCGTGATGGTGGCGACGCGCCCGTCTGCGTCCGTCTCGAACCGGAAATGTTTCGGCGCGTAATCCTTGAACGGATGGCGCTTGGCCTGCATCGGATTGGTCATTCGCGCGGAATCCCTTGTCGTAGCGGCAGCCAGCGGGCGCCGGCCGCGCCTGTTTCAGTCGTTTGCCGAAGGCGGCAGGAAGTCGACGTCGTGGGCGGCCGAGAGCCGCACCACTTCCGCGACGTCGGTCAAATTGTGCAGTCCTTCGAAAAGGGCCTTGAGCCTGCCGGCCGGCGCGACCCAGAACAGCGCCTTCACCGGTTTGTCGGACTTGTTGAAATAGCCGTGCGGAATGCCGCGCGGCATGCGCACCAAGTCGCCGGCCCTGGCGGTGAACCATTGGCCGTCGAGTTTCAGTTCGAGCTGGCCCTCCTGCACGAGGATGAATTCGTCCTGCGTCGGGTGGATGTGGACCGGCACGAACTGGCCCGGCTCGCTGTTGGTTTCAAAAGCAAAGGCGGAGTCCGAAACCGCCTTGGGGAAATAGCGCTGCCCGAGAATGTTCCATTCCGTGTCTTCGAAGCCGGCACCGTTCTGCGTGATGCCCTTTTCCAGATCGCCTTTTTGTCCAGCCATGCCGTCCTCCCGTTTCAGCCTGCCATCACTTCGCCGCCGGCGACGGCAATCGCCTGGCCGGTTATCGCACTTGCCCCTTCCGAGGCGAGCCAGAGCACTGTGTCGGCCACTTCCTGCGGGCTGACGAGACGGCCTTGCGGGTTGGCCTTGGCGAGCGTCGCGCGCGCTTCGTCGGCGCTGCGGCTGGTCTTGGCCGTAATGGTTTCCACCGCGCCGTCGAGCAGCGGCGTGTCGGTGAAGCCGGGACAGACGGCGTTGACGGTGACGTCCGTGCGCGCCAGTTCCAGCGCCAGCGCCCGCGTCAGCCCGATGACGCCGTGCTTGGAAGCGCAATAGGCGGAAACATAGGCGTAGCCGGTCAGGCCGGCGGTGCTGGCGACGTTGACGATGCGGCCCTTGCCGGCGTGCCGCACCGAGGCAAGCGCCGCCTGCGTGACCAGATAGGTGCCGGTGAGGTTGATGCCGATCACCCGGTTCCAGAACGCCGGGTCGGTTTTCTCGAACGGTGCGGACGGCGCTTCGCCGGCGGAGTTCACCAGCACGGCGATGTCGCCGAAACGGTCGATGGCCCCGGCGATGCCGGTTTCGACCGAAGCGGCGTCGGTCACGTCGAAGCCGGAAAGGGCGAGAGCCTGCCCGCCGGCGGCTTCGATCTCCTTGCGCACGACTTCCAGCGGCTCGGCGCGGCGGCCGGCGAGGCTGACGGCGTGGCCGCGCGCCGCCAGAGCCAGGGCGATCGCCCGGCCGATGCCGCTGCCGGCGCCCGTGACCAGCGCGTGGCGCGCTTTCCCGCTCATGCCTTGCCCGCCGGCGGAGCGGCCATCGCTGCGGCGCGGGCCAGCCCCGTCTCGTACTGCACGCGGCCGGCGTAATACTGCTTCGGCCAGACCTGTGCCGCATAGCCGACCTTGGCCGCCTCATGCAGCACGAAGGCCGGATCGGCGAGATGCGGGCGGGCGACAGCGCAGAGATCGGCGCGGCCGGCGGCGATGACCGAATTGGCGTGGTCGGCCTCGGAGATGGCGCCGACGGCGATGGTCGGCACCTGGATCTCGTTGCGGATCTTGTCGGAGAACGGCGTCTGCCACATGCGGCCGTAGACCGGTTGCTCGTCTTTCACCACCTGCCCGGCCGAGCAGTCGATGAGGTCGGCGCCCGCCTCCTTGAACATCTGCGCAAAGATCGCCGCGTCCTCCGGCGTGTTGCCGCCTTCGTGCCAGTCGTTGGTGGACAGGCGCACCGAGATCGGCTTGTCGGCCGGCCAGACGGCGCGGATGGCTTTGAAAACCTCCAGCGGATAGCGGGCGCGGTTCTCGTGGCTGCCGCCATATTCGTCGTCGCGCGTGTTGGTCAGCGGCGACAGGAAGGCGGAGAGCAGGTAGCCGTGCGCGCAGTGCAGTTCCAAAATGTCGAAGCCGGCCTCGTCGGACCACTTGGCCGCACGCACGAAATCGGCGGTGATGCGGTCCATGTCCTCGCGCGTGGCGGCGCGCGGCACCACGGAGTGCGGCAGGTAGGGGATGGCCGAAGCCGAGACGAGCGGCCAGCCGCCGTGCTCGACCGGCTGGTCGGTGCCTTCCCAGGCAACCTTGGTGGCGCCCTTGCGGCCGGCGTGGCCGAGCTGCATGCCGATCTTCGCCGGCGTCTTCTCGTGCACGAAGGCAGCCATACGCCGGAAGGCTTCCTTCTGTTCCTCGTTCCACAGGCCGAGGCAGCCGGGCGTGATGCGCGCGTCGGGCGACACGCAGGTCATCTCCGGGAAGACCAGCGCAGCACCCCCCATGGCGCGGGCGCCGATATGGACGAGGTGGAAGTCGTCCGGCACGCCGTCCGTTGCCGAGTACATCGCCATCGGCGACATGACGATGCGGTTGGCGAGCTTCAGGCCGCGAACCGAATAGGGCGTGAACATCGGCGGCACCGGATGGCCGTTCGGTGAGGCAGGTGCGCCGGCACGCTCCGCGAACCAGCGCTCGTAGCCCTCCAGCCAGACCGGGTCGCGCAGGCGCAGATTCTCGTGGCTGATGCGCTGCGAGCGCGTCAGCATGGAATACATGAACTGCTCCGGCTCCAGCGTGTCGGCATAGCGGTGACCG
>JBQCHN010000450.1:0-37069 GCA_051954615.1 Mesorhizobium sp.
GCGCTGAAGTCGGCCTTCGACATCAAGTTCGTGTTCAACCAGTGGACGCTCGGCGCCGACTGGGTGAAGACGACGCTCGGCTTCACCGACGAGCAGCTCAACGACTTCTCCTTCGAGATGCTGCCGGCGCTCGGCTTCACCCGCAAGGAGATCGAGGCCGCCAACATCCATGTCTGCGGCGCGATGACGCTGGAAGGCGCGCCCTTCCTGAAGGCCGAGCATTATCCTGTGTTCGACTGCGCCAACCCGTGCGGCAAGATCGGCAAGCGCTATCTTTCGGTCGAGAGCCACATCCGCATGATGGCGGCCGCCCAGCCCTTCATTTCGGGCGCCATCTCCAAGACGATCAACATGCCGAACGAGGCGACCGTCGAGGATGCCAAGAACGCCTACATGCTGTCCTGGAAGCTGGCGCTGAAGGCGAACGCGCTTTACCGCGACGGTTCCAAGCTGTCGCAGCCGCTCAACGCCTCGCTGATCGCCGACGAGGACGACGACGAGGACGAGGCGCTGGAGACGCTGGTTTCGGCGCCCGCCGCCGCCAAGGCGGTGCAGGTGACGGAGAAGATCGTCGAGCGCATCGTCGAGCGGCTCTACCGCGACCGCGAGAAGCTGCCGAACCGGCGCAAGGGCTATACCCAGAAGGCCGTCATCGGCGGGCATAAGGTGTATCTGCGCACCGGCGAGTTCGACGACGGGCGGCTCGGCGAGATATTCATCGACATGCACAAGGAAGGTGCGGCCTTCCGCGCCATGATGAACAACTTCGCCATCGCCATCTCGCTCGGCCTGCAATACGGCGTGCCGCTGGAGGAATATGTCGAGGCCTTCACCTTCACCAAGTTCGAGCCGGCCGGCATGGTCATCGGCAACGACGCGATCAAGAACGCAACGTCGATCCTCGACTACGTGTTCCGCGAGCTCGCCGTTTCCTACCTGAGCCGCAACGACCTTGCCCATGTCGACCAGTCGGACCTCGACAAGACGGCACTTGGCCGCGGCATTTCGGAAGGCAAGGCGACGCCGTTCTCGCGCGGCCTCTATCGCGGCGCCTCGCCGGTGAAGCTGGTGTCGGGCGCCACCGGTGAGCCGAAGGGCTTCGGCGGGGGTTCGAGTCCCTCCGGGACCGCCACCCCTGCCCGCGCGGCGCCCACGGCGGCGTTCTCCGGCTCCAACGTTCTGGCGCTGAAGCCGGCAGCGGAGGACGCGCTCGCCTTCAAGCGCGACTACGAGGAGCGGGCGAAGGAGCTGGCCGAGGAGATCGAGGAAGACAGCCCGCCGGACCTGTTCGAAAGCAACGAGCCGTCCGCCACCACGGCGCTGTTCACCGACAAGGCCGAAGCCGACGCCGCTGCCGCCAAGACACTCGCCGCCACCCGCCGGCAGCAGTCGCTGATGCAGGGCTACACCGGCAACGAATGCTCCGAGTGCCACAACTTCACGATGGTGCGGAACGGGACCTGCGAGAAGTGCGATACCTGCGGCAGCACGAGCGGGTGCAGCTGAGGTTAGGCTATCTTGGTGAGGATGCGACCTGATTTTGTCTCTACGGGAAGCATTTTGGCTCCAGTGCGACTTAAGGTCTGTCTCTGAGCCACAAGAAGTTGAGCCACATCAACGTTCCGGCTCAAATCTGGCTCGATAAGAAAGGTGCGGGAGGGGGTATGTGAGCTTGGCGATATCTGTGGTTGAGCGACGAACTGTTTGTCGGCAGCTGCAGATTACCCTCCCCTGAGGTGTCACTGTATCTCGCTCTATGTCATGATAGATCGCTTGTGATGCACTCGAAGTTCGCTCACCCTGGCCCAGAATGAGCAAGAAGGCCCGGATGCCACGGCATCCGGGCCTTCTTCATGAATTGACCGAGACGGCCAGACGACATCCCCAGCAGTCTCAGATCGGCCTTCGCTACAAATTTTTCCATTCTTCGTACATGCCCGCGCCCCTGCACAAAGGGCACATCGTGCATCTTCGCGTCCGTTTGCTCCATTCGCCTCCACTCTGCATATCGACAGCGGCTAGCGCACATTGTTTGAAAGACGAAACACGCGGGCTATCGTCGACAGCCGAGACTGATTCTCCGAATGCGAAGGTTGGGCATACCGCTAGTCCAGAGCCGTGGCCGCCCATTCGGAATAACAGGGCTGACTGCGGACTGTCCGATCTTAGCAGTTGCAATGCCGATACCTGCCTTCTGCATACGACCCCATTGCGGGCATTCAGGAGTACTCCTTCGCCGCCCGAAAGCTCGCCAGAAAACCGGCCGGTCCCTCTAGGTTAATCAAGCTTCCTCGCCTCTCGTCGAACAGCGACAAAGCCCTTCGGACGCGCGGACTACTTCGCAAGGCGCGCGTAGATCGCCATCAGCGCAATGACCACCACCGCCCTAAAAGTAGAATTTGCGCGAACCTACTCCTCGATCGGCAGGACTAAAGTCCCATTCACCATCTGCATTGGTCTCGCGGCCGGGCGACTGAAGCCTCCATCCCGGAACGCCGTCATCCAAAGGTCGTTTCGCCCCCGGCTTCAAGAGATAGCCGTCACCTGAAACAATCCGAGGAAACAACCATGAAGACCTATCTGCGCACCCTCATCGTCGGAACCATGCTTGCCGCGTCCGGCTCAGTCGCCTTAGCAGACACCGTCGTTGTCAGTCCCGAACGCCAGACGGTCATCCGCGAATATGTGAAGAAGCAGTCGCTGGCTTCGATCGACCTGCCCGGTGTCAGCCTCGATATAGGCAGCACTCTTCCGGAAAAGGTCGAGGTCCACAAGCTCGACATTCCGGATGCCAAGTACGACTACGTGGTCATTGGCGGCCGGACGATCCTGGTCGATCCTGGTAGCCGCAAGATCGTCTACACGATGGATTGAGGAGAAAAGACATGAAACTTTCTCTGAAAACCACCCTGAGCGCCCTTGCCATCGGCGTGGCCATGGCCTGGTCGCCGCTCGCGGCACAGGCACAGTCCGAACAGGCCCCGGCGGCCGGGTCGTGCGCGAAAGGCACGCCAGACTGCAACGGTGGCGGCGCGATGAACAAGACGACGCCGCAGGGAGCTACGGGCAAGTCCGACCGAGCCCCCGAAGGTGCCGCCAAGGGCGCCACGGAAGGCCAGCAGCAGAAGCCTACCGGTAAGACCGCACAGCAACCTACCGACAACAACAATGTCGCCCAGGAGCCGAAGCAGTCGGATCAGCAGAACAACACCGCGACCGAAAAGGGCGCCGACCAGACCAAGCAGGCCGGTGAACAGGACAAGACCGAGCCTGCGACCCAGGATCAGACGGCCGAACAGCCCAAGGACAAGTCAGGTCAGCAGCCCGATCAAGGCCAGGCGCAGGACCAGTCCAAGCCGGATAACGGCAACACGGCGTCGATCAACAATGTGACCGTGGAGCAGAAGACGGAGATCACCAACGTGATCCGGGAAGAAAAGGTCGAACCGGTTAGCCGTCTCGACTTCTCGGTATCCGTGGGTGTCGTAGTGCCTCATCACGTCCATCTGCACCGCCTGCCGGCACGGATCGTCAAGATCGTGCCCGCCTACGAGAGCTACGAGTACTTCGTGCTCGCGGATGGTCGGATTGTGATCGTCGACCCCGATGACCTGAAGATCATCGCCATCCTGACGGTATGATCTGACTGCACAAGGAATAGCCCGGCCCCTCCCCTGGCCGGGCTATTCCGTGTTCGGCGTTCCTTGCAACCCATTTCCGTAACGCAGCGCCGCGCTACTTATGGATCGCATCATCCGAACGACTGGGCCAATGGTAGATCTATCTTCCCCGCTCAAGCATCGCGACAGTCTTGCAGATATGCGGAACCGGGTGGCGTCCTGCTGGGACGAGCGTTCGCTGGCTACGCAGTTCATGACCGTAGGCGGCATTGTTGCCCTGGCTGCGATCCTGATCGTGGGGTTGGCCGTTCGAAACGTCATTGAGAAAAATTTCACCCGCAATGCCGCCGCCACGGCAGCGCTTTATGTCGACAGCGTTATCGCTCCGCTGTTGCCCGACATGCGAAAGAGCGAAATCCTTGACGAGACTGTCGCTCGGGCCCTGGACGAGACGCTCGGTCAGGGTGCGCTTGGTCGCAGGCTTTATTCCTTCCGGCTGTGGCGCAAAGATGGAGCGGTGCTCTATTCCAACCGCGCCGACCTGACCGGCAGGAAGTTTCCGCTCAATGCCGATCTTCAAGCTGCCTTCCACGGCAAGATGGTGGCCAAGTATGGCGAGGTCGACGAACCAGGAAGCGAAGCAGAGCGCGACAGCGGCCTGCCCTTTCTGGAAATCTACAATCCGATCCTGCAGCCTTGGTCTGGCGAGGTCGTCGCCGTGTCCGAGTTCTACGAGGTGGCTCCGGATTTCGAGAATCAGCTCAACCAGGCGCTATTGCGAAGCTGGATCGCGGTTGGCGTTGCGGTGCTCCTCCTCTTCATCGCGCTGAGTTCTATCGTCATACGCGGAAGCCATACCATAGCCGATCAGCGCGAGAAACTTGTCGACCATGTGAAACGTCTCTCCAGGTCTGCGGAGCAGAACGAATTGCTGAGCGCAAAGGTGCTGCGGGCCTCACGGAAAACCAGCGAGATAAATGAGCAGTATCTGAGACGGGTTGCGGCGGATTTGCATGACGGGCCGGCGCAACTTCTTGCCTTAGCTGCCCTGGATCTTGAAGCCATGCCGCTACGCAACCGATCGATACCGTTACCCGAGCGTGAAGCCATCGTCGCTTCGGTGAAACAATGCGTATTGGACGCCATGGCGGAGATTCGTGGAATCTCGAAGGGATTGATGCTGCCTAAGATTGAAGCGGCGGCTCTGCCCGAGATTATCGAACTGGCCGCTTTCGAGCATCAGCAGAGGACAAGAAGCGTCGTAGACGTCAAGCTCTCGGGTGCCGAGCCAGGGCTGAGCCGTTTCGAGAAGATCGCCATCTACCGGTTCATACAGGAGACGCTCAACAACGGATTTCACCATGCTGGCGGGACCGGTCAGCTTGTCAGGGAAACTTCCGACGAATTGCGCGTTATGATCGAGGTTTCCGACCGGGGCCTCGGCTTTGACCAATCGCATGAAAGCGATGGCATGGGGTTGATCGGTTTGCGTGAGCGTATCGAAAGCCTCGGAGGAGCCTTCGGCGTGACCAGTTCGGCGAAGGGAACGAAGGTGATGATGTCGTTCGAGAGGCAGGGAAGGACAGTTGAATAATCCGATCCGCATCGCAGTCATCGACGATCATCCTCTGTTCCGCCAAGGCGTCGTGCGATGTCTGTCCGAGTTCGATGATTTCGCCATTGTCGGCGAGGGTTCGACCGCTGGAGACGCGATCGCAATCACGGCGGATCGCCAGCCCGACGTCATCCTGATGGATTTGTCGATGCCGGGCGACGGGCTGACGGCGCTAGGGCCGGTGCTGGAGGGCAGTCCGGGCTGCAAGATTGTGGTCCTTACCGTATCGGAGGATGGCCAGGATGTCGCCAAGGCCATCGGCAGCGGCGCTGCGGGTTACGTACTGAAAGGCATTGGCGCGGATTCTCTGGCCGATGTCATTCGCTCGGTGGCCACCGGCAAACCCTATGTCTCGCCATCCCTTTCGGCGCAACTGTTCGCCAGTTTGGGTAGGCCCGACACTGCAAGGGCCTCTCGCGATCCGCTGAAGCTTTTGAGCAAAAAGGAACTCGAAGTTCTGAAACTCGTCGGCGCAGGCCAGAGCAACAAGCGTGTCGCGCTGGCGATGGATTTGCACGAGAAAAGCATCAAGCGCTACCTGACGCAGATATTCAAGAAGTTGAACGTTACCAACCGCACAGAGGCCGCGATTCTGTTGCGCGACCATCTGAGACCCGGCCAGAAGCCAAGCATCAATTGATCGCCATACTGAGCCGCCGGCGATCTCTCTCGGTCGCCGGCCGGTCGACGATGATCCGTCTCTGAGCATCGCGCATCTGGTAACGCCCGCCCGAGATACGCTCGGACATGCCGTTGCGATGCAAAAGCTCGATCGCATAGGGCGAGACTGTCACCTTGTCGCCGGTGACCGGGTTGGATGATGTCGACGTCGACGAGGTCGACGTCGTACCCTTGTTGCCACTCCCCTTGGATTTGCCCTTCCCCTGCGAATTTTCGTTTCCGCCTCGGGGATTACCGCTGGCGTCCTGTGAATTGCCGTTACCGTTGTTTCCGCCCTGCGAATTGCCCCCGCCGTTGCTGCCGTTCTTGGCGAAAGCGGCAGCTACGTAGGCACCATCCGTCGGCGGTTTGAGAGGCAGCGCCACCAGCGCCGCCGCCAGCGCGAATGTCCAAAGTGCTTTCAGGCTCTGGGTCAAGGCGCGGTCCTGTATGCCGCGATAAAGGCGGCGTGCGTCAAGTTACCATGAACCCCATCACGGTAACCATGAAGCAGAGTCCGAAAATCGAGGCAAGAAGCCAGCGTGCTTGGTGAATGCTGCGGTCCATGTCGAACACCTCCTTGCTATGAAGGTGCAACGGCAACTTTCAACCCGGGTTCCTGCTTACGGTTCGATGAGGTCTCTTACGCCCGGCAGAAGGAACAAACGTCCAGCCAGGATGAGCCAAAGGTCTCGCTGCCGATCGACTGAAGCCCCTCGCCGGGAACGGCAGGGAAAAAGCATCGTTGCTTTGCGATCTACCGCAGCAACGAAAGGAACTCACCATGCGCACTTTTCTCGCCGGAGTCGCGACGGCGCTTCTTGCCGTTTCCGCCGCCCATGCTGACGACAACGACAAGAAGGTTTTTGGAACTACGTCAGGCGGAGCCATTGGCGCAATCGGCGGTGCGGCGGTTGGCGGACCGGTCGGTGCCGTTGTCGGCGGTGTCGCCGGTGCAATTATAGGCAACGCGACAGCCGTCCCCGAACCCGCGCGCGTCTACGTCGCCGAGCATCCAATTGAGTCCATTGCCGTCAAAGGCCGACTGGCCGAGGATTACGCTATCCCGGACTCTGTCCAGATCGCAGCAATTCCCGACTATCCCGATCTCGGCTACATCTACGTCGAGAACCGTCCGGTCATCGTACGTCTGAAGAACCGCCACGTCGTCTATGCGGCGCAGGCCGATACCAGCGCAACCGCAAGCGTGTCGGTCGAGGTGCCGACCAAGGTCGTGACCTATGTCCGCAAACACCGCATCGACCCGATCGCTGTCGAGACGCCTTTTGCGATCGGCACTGTCGTTCCTGACGACATCGCACTGGCCGAAATCCCCGACGACCCAGACCTTGCCTACGCCTATGTCGGGGATGCTCCAGTGATAGTCGAACGTCAGTCGCGACGCGTTGTGTGGGTGCACTAAGGGTCTGATCGAGACGCCCCTTCCCTTTCGGGCATCTCGGTCAGAATTTCGAGAGGCTACCATGGTTTTCTCCTACGGCTTTCCCAGAACTCCCGACCGTCAGCATTGTTGCTGCCGCTGCGGGTCGCGCGACCACGACTACGAGACCTGCCCGAAGCTGCGAAACGGCAGGAACGTCCCACTCCAGCAGCAAGACGCTTCCTCGGCCGGGCAGTTTTCGGCACCGAGAACTCAGGAGACCCCCGTGCCTCCACGTCTTTCGAGCCAAGCCAGCAGGCTCGCTCGTACTCGCTGGTGATCTCGAACTGGGCCGGCCGCCCTGTCGCTCGCGATCGGGGAAGAAGCGAACGACCCGGATCTGCTTCTGCGTGGGCGGCCGCTTTGTCCCCACCTTCTTGCCAGCGTTCCAAGCCGCGCGCTGGCGGCTAGCTTCATCGTATTGAGAGATCCATACACGTTCTTCTCGGCTTTGATTGACCAAAGGGTAAACGGAACAGTCAGCATCACGGCTTAGGGGCCGTGTGCTGACCGTCTGATTTTGGTAGTAACTCGATAGAAACTGCCGTTTATTTCGTGACCCGGACCGCGCGCATTCGCTCGGCGACTGACGAGGGCGAATGAAGGAAGTCGCCGAAGACCCTGAAAGCTATCTCGCGACGGCGGCGGCGATGCTGTCAGCCGAAGGGCTGGTGGATGCCGCCCATGTTTTGCGGGTCGCGACACCGAGTATCCAGGAAACGGGCTACGACAATTGGAACGGAGGGACGCGGATATGGTCCTTCACTCTTCAGATTGACCCCACCGCCTACGCCGCACTTGGCTCCAAGCGCGAATTGCTCGAGGAGCAGATCGCATCGCGGCTCAAACCGGTGATCGAACAGTTCAGCACCGATTGGTTCGGCGTGACAATTGCCCCGAAAGTGCAGCCACGGCCTGAATGGCGCCATACCGGCGAGGACCTGTCGCGCGAGGTGCGCCAAAATATTATTGACGGCTTGAAGCTCGACAATGTGACCTGGAGCGGAAGGCTCGGCGAGGTTGAATTCCTCCAGCGCCTCTACGACCTTCAGGCGCTTCCCTCGAACGACACACGTTTCAAGGACGCAGCAGGCGACATCTGGCAGCATCGCATCAACAATCCGGAGGATTGGGATGACGATTGGGTGTTCGGGGATCGCAGATTCAACCTGCTACAGGGACCGACCGACGGCTTCCTGCGGTTCCTTTGTGAGATGGTCCATCCCGTTGTCAGGCCCGACCGGAACGCTGCCCTCAAGCTCGTTCGGGAGTTCAACGACCAACTGCGCCTGGAAGGTTGGCAGCTCATCGAAGAAGAAAAGATCGCCGGTCGGCCGCGCTTCGTCCCACAACGCGCCATGGCGGGCGGTGGCCGGTCCGCATCACGTGCGCGGACGGTGGCAGATGCGCTGGATGCCGGATGGATGCAAAAGGAAATCCAGCGGCTCGAAAACGCGGTGGAACGTGATCCTGCGCTTGCGATCGGCACAGCGAAAGACCTTGTCGAAACCTGCTGCAAGACGATCCTGACCAAGCGTGGCATCGAGGTCTCCCGAAAGGCCGATTTGCCGGAGCTAACCAAACTTCTGGCGAAGGAGTTGAAGCTGGTTCCGGAAGGCATTTCGGACATGGCGAAGGGTGCCGAGACGATCCGTCTGATCCTACGCAATCTCACGGCACTGACGCAGTACCTCGCCGAGCTGCGCGGACTTTACGGCTCCGGACACGGTCGCGACGGAAAGCATCGTGGTCTCGAACCCCGTCATGCCCGACTGGCAGTCAGTGCGGCGGTCGCATTCATCGACTTCGTGACCGAAACGTATCATCAGCGGCCAGCACCAAAAGCCGACGAGTCCAACGTATGAAACCGTTAGGCGAGGTGGGGCCGAAAACCACCGGCCCGTGTCCGCATTTGGCTGAAAGAAGCTTCTCGCGAAGTACTAACATCAAGGCGGGCTTACGTCGAAGCACGATGGCCCATGAATGGTGGCTGCTCGGATCCGCAGACTACGAATGCAACTTATGTGATAATTTTTTTGAATAACTTGGCAGAGCAGGAGCGTGATGGCTGTCGATTGGAAAGAGTATCAACGGGAAGCTGCTGAATTTTTCAGATCTCTTGGAATGTCTGCAGACGTTGACGTCACATTACAGGGCGCAAGAACCAAGCATGACGTGGATGTGGTGGTAAGATCCAAACACGTCGGCTTCGAAGTCCTGTGGCTTGTCGAATGCAAGCACTGGAAATCGCCCGTTTCGAAACTTCATGTCCTCGGTCTTCGCGAGATCGTCACTGATCTTGGTGCTGACAGAGGCATCCTTCTTTGCGAAGCGGGTTTTCAATCGGGGGCGGTCGAGGCCGCAAACCTAACTAACGTGCACGCTAGCTCCCTGGCGTATCTTTCGCTGGAAACGAAAAAAGACGTATCGGCCATGCGACTACGCGATATTGCCGATCGCGTAGCGACTGCGAAGTCCCTCTATTGGGATTTGGACAAGAGCTATCGGATAAAGGTCGGCCTTCGAGCGGACACCTTTGAGCACGGCTACTCCGGTGATTTGATTGTTCAATACGCCGAGACGGTGCTGGGAGACGCGCGTCTGCAGCGGTATCCGATCCAAATGGGTGAATTTGGTCGCATGCTTGGTCTCGAACTACCAAGAATCTATTACAGCTTCGATGAAGTTGCAGTTGCATTGGACCCGATCCTCACCGATCTTGAAAAGCGATTAGCCCAGGCCCACGCTGCGTTGAAATGACGGACTCCTCAAGTGCTGGATCGAAGTGCATATGCGCAATTGGGGCCGACAGCGGACTGACAGCTTTTGGCAACACATTGAGCAAAGCTGACGACATAGTGAATCACAATCTAGCGACAGGAGACGGGCCGCTTGCGCCTGTCTGGTTCCACATAGTAGCCAGGCCAACCGCTTGCAGAATGATGTGCGACGGAACGCGATACGCTAACTATGCGACGCAGATACTGCGCTGTGCCTTCGCTGCTCGAGATGGCGCCCTGCTCAGAGGTGCTTTGGCAGTACAAAGTATCGCCTAATGAATTCGACAATGAAGTTTGAGCTCACATGAATTGCGTAGGCGCGATAGTCGTCATCCTTCGTGGTATCGGCAAAGTCGGACACTGACTTGGCCGAAAATGCGATTGGGCGCGGTCGGGAGCAGGTTTCGGCCGCCATCATCAACCCGTAAATCTCCATTTCTACGCCGTGTAACTTGCGATTTTGCGCTTTGATTGATTCTACCACCGCTTCGTCGCCGAGCACTGAGGCACCGCTCGCGACAGCTTCGACGTGGCACCGCAAAGGGTGCGCTGGGAGCGTTCCGGTAAACGAACTGCGCAACGCAGCAAGCATAGCGTCATTACCCGCAGCGTCCATAAGGGCCGGCCGGATATCCGGACTGAGCCGCAGTTGATCGGGACTAGCGGCAAACCGGGGCTGTCCCTCGACAACCTCATATTTGCCCGAACCCCAATCCCAGCTTGGATCCGCCACCAGCACGTCGCCCAACTGGACCCGGCCGCGGATGCCACCGGAAATCCCCGCCATGCCGATCCAAGTCGGTCGGTATAGATCTATGATCTTAGAAGCTAGCGATGCCGTCGCCGCCATTCCCATACGGCTCGCCGTCGCCGCGACTAACCGGATCTGACCGTGCTCAACGTGGATAACACCCTCATGATAGATAGTGCTATCACCGTCGAAGCTGTGCTCCGCCCAATTGAGTTCGCGCTGGCGAAGGAGGCCATTCAGCTCGTCGCTCAGCGCCGTTACAATTGCAACGTCGCAAGCGCGTGTATTACGGGGCCGGCCCAACATCGAAGTCCACGCTGCTAGTGCATAGCGTACGCGGCTCGCGAGCTGTTCACGCCACTTACCATCACTCGCATCATAGCGGATGATGCCCCAAAGATCGCCAACATCTTGACCCGGTAGCGCAAGGGCGTCGGGATTGCCCGTCATCGCCACCACGTGCGGAGGTACGAAGAAATTAGGTCTCGAGGCGATTGAGCGCATGAAGTCGAGGCCGCCAGAAGATTGCGGCGGTAGATCGATCCGGCCGGGTAAATGCAGATCCAAGACCACAAGATCGACATTGGTCTCCTGGAGGAAGCGCTTGGCTCCAGCCGCATCCCCAACATAACTTATATCCTTGAGATCGACGCCATCGATATCAACTAAAGCCGAAACGATGTTGCGTAGCTTAGTGCTATCGTCCTCAACCACGAGGATTTTCATACGTCCGCCTCCGGCTGCGGCAGGTCACAGATGAGTGCGCGCAAGCGGTCACGCCAATCCTCGGTGGCGGCGTTGAAATAGACCGATCCGAGATAAAAGTCGCCGAACTCTCTCGACAGATCTTCATCTAGCTGGTCGAGAGTGACAGGAGTAGCAGCGCTTCCGAACGTATCGAAGCCGGTCACAACGATTGCAGAACAGCGCATGGCACGCCGCTTCATCTGCCGCAATAAATCTTTGCCGCCGAGGCTCAAAGGTCGGCCACCGTCGCTTCCCGGCTGAATATCGAAACTCGGTAGGGTCATGTCCAGGAGCACAAGTGCGGGCTGCAGCGCCACGAGGGAAAGTAAGCCTGACTTGTAGGAACGCGCGACCTCGACCCGCGCCGCTGGCACTTCGTCCGCTAGAAAGCCGCGCAAGCGGTCCATCTTGACATCATCATCCTCGATAATGAGCGCGATCATTTGACAATTGCCTTCGCTTCGACTCCGATTTTAACGAAGTACTCACTCTCGCTCCGATAGCCAAACTCAAGCACAAAACGAGTTAGGAGGTCATGTCTCAGGATACGGATTATCTTGGCATAGCCAGTGCCGCCTTCTGTGACGGCTAGATTCTGCCGACTTTCCTCGGCGTCTAGGCGTGCGCGCAACGCTGTAAGCCGCTTATTAGCCCTCTCGAAGTCGGCTACAGGCATACAGCTGTTGATAAGCATCATTTCGAGCCAGCCGTCAGCCAATACCGTTTCGAGCGCGATGTCGGGGGCCACGTCCACGAAACCGCTATGGGCAACGGCATTGTCCATGGCTGTGAACAACAGATAAACGAGGCTTTCTAGGCTGCGTCCGCGACATTCAAAGGTGACATGGTCCCGTCGCATCAGTTGGACATCTAGGCTCGGGTGACAGACGCGGATGCTTTCCGTCGCCACTTCGACCGCCACGCCAAACTCATAATCAGGCCGCTCCATGTCACGCGCTAGCGTGAACCAGTTTGCGACATTCGCAACGATAACGCTCGTTTGTGTCCGCGCCGCAGCAATTGCGGACCGCAATGGCGACGAGTTGATCGCATTAAGCTCTTGCACCACGTCGCGCTCCAGATCGTCGATGATCGCGTGGACGAGTTGCAGAAAGTCTTCCTCAATATAGGCGCGGACAGCGGACAGACTAAGCTCGAGCACAAGCCAGAATTGGTCGATGACTTTGTCGAGGAAGGCGTCAAAGCTGGTGTCAGGAGCAATTTCCGACTGCAGCTGAATGATATCGTAGTTAAAGCTCTGAAACACGAAGAGGCCGTTGGGATAGATATCTGAGCGGACCTGCACCCGACGGCGGACCAAGTCTTCGATGGCAGCATCGATCGCTTCAGAGAATCGTGCAAGCCGATCCGACAGCCATCCCGCGAGCGGATTGTAGCCAAGATTAAGCGCTTCCGGCCAGAAGCGATCCGGCTGGTAGACACCGCCGTCCCGCTGCGTGATAAGCGAGTTTAGCTCGAAGGCGCTGCGGAGCTGGTTACCCATGGTGCCGTGCCTCACGCGGGTGCTCAGATAGGCTTCCAAGCCGTATTCCTGGCTCGAAATGAGCATGCGCATAAAATCGCGCACGAGCCGCTCGAACATCAGCTCGCGCTCACTCGCTGGCAGATCGGGAAAATGGATCCTTACCCCATCAGCATCAATCTCGGATAGAATCTGCTGCACTTTGCGCATCATCAGCACGCGCTCACTCGCCTCGCCCTCATCCGCCAACGCCACAGCGAAGCGGGTATAGGTGTCGCGTAGAGTCTTCTCGGCTTGGCGCTTAACGCCATCCGTATCGACATAGATCTTTGTGCGCTCGACTTGCTCGAAGCGTTCCCGTACCACGCGCCGGCGGGTAATCTCCTGGATCTCATCAAGGTAGCGTTGCCGCCCGATCGGATCTCGTTCCGATAGGATGCGACAGATCTCAAGCCGTTCGATTTCGACCTGGCCCGCATTCTCGATCGCCATAAATTTGTCTAGGACTGCAGGCGAGCAGACCTGATCGAGATAGATGTCGAAGAGCTCGCCATCGACGTCAGTCTCCTGCGGGTTGATTCGCGAGGGGAGTGCAGCGCCGAGGCTCAGTGCGTACTCCTCGGCGGCGTCGGCCTCAGCACTGGCGCGTGCATCGCCGCCAAACCTGTTAGCGACATGGTAGGCGATCGAGAGCGCAATCTCTTCAAATGGTGGCTTCATTGTACCCTGCTCAATCTCATCGAGCAGCGAGGCAAGTCGGAACAACGCGTGAAGCTTGGGGTTGCGGCGATGTGCGTCTGCGACCAGCCAAAGAGCTTCCTTGGAGCGCCCCGCGGCTTGGTACGCCAAGAATAGCTCGCGCCGCGCGTCGTTGGCTACGGCGTCAGCTTCGTCCTCGAGCAAGGGCCGCAGCATAGCTATGGCATCGTCATGGCGCCCAAGTCGAGTGAGAGCGCGAGCCGTGTAAAGCGCCCGGCGGTCTAAAGGCAGCTGTTCGCTCAACACTGAGTCGAGTTCGGCCTCGCCGAAATCCAACACCGCGCGCTGTAAACGGAGCGATAGCGAGCTTGGGCGCGCTGCTATTGCAGCGTCGAGCAGCACAACCGGATCAGCAACCGGCAAGGCGCGAAGCTGGAGCGGTGTAAGCCGTGAGCTATTCAGCGCTTCGATCGCTGCGTCTACATGGATGTCGCTAGGATCTGTCGATCGGCTACCAAAAAGCGAGCGGATTGAGGCGGCTAGCGAACGATGTGAGCCTACTAGCGCCTCGCGCATGAGCTCCATGGTAGTAGTGGCATCGTCATCGGCAAAAACGTGGACCGATGCCATTTGGCGCACCAACTCGCCGATAGGTGAAGGTAATTGCGGTGCATCGTCGCTGCGCAGCGAAGCTCGCGCAGCCAAGCCGTAGAGGTTGGTACGCGATGGGTCCAGCGCCAACTCTGCAGCGATGCGCTCGAGCGTTGGAGCATACGCACCTCTCGTATAAAGGTCGGCGGTGTCGTGTTCTAGCCGCGCGATGAGACGAGATGCTCCGCCTGAGTCCAGGACTTCATCGAGCAAGGTAAGGCGATCGTCCAAGATTGCGTCAATCAGGCGGCGGACCACACGAGCCACTTCGTTTCGCACACCCGGCACTATCTGGCGGTCGCAGACCAGTGCCTGGGCAATATCGAGGAAGGCCACGTAGCGATCAATGATAGGCAGGTTCTCGCACGCGCCGAGAAGAATAGCATTCATTTCGTGACCCTGCAGCGGGCTCGCGAGCGCATAATAGCGTAACTGCGCCTGGGCAGGCACCGGCAGCTGGCTGCCAGCAATCGTATCATCGACCCGCCGCACATAGGCAGCGGGGGATACGTTTGGATCAGCTCGATATCCCATCATATAGGCAAGCCATCCGTTCAACGTACCTGCGCTGCCCTCGGCGATCAGCATGCTGACATAATCGGCCGGCTGAATGGCGCCCTCGGTCCGGAGAATCGCGATGCGCCGGCCTATAAGCCAAAGCGACAGACCATGGTCTGCCTCTAAGCGATCAAGGGCCTCTCCGGCCGCCGCAAAGTCTGCTGCGAGCCAAGCTGCCTCGTATGCAGCCTCATGCTCAAGGAAGCTGCCGATTATGTCGGGGAAAGAGGCGATGACCTCGGCCGTCCACGCGAAGTCCAACGCCAAACCGCATGCCCTCATGCGTGGACCAGCACCTAGATCAAGGAAACGGCGCGGTGTGCGGTTTGGAGCAATCGCAGCCATGAACATAGCATTGCGTCTAAGTTCAGCAAAAAACGGCTGAACTTGCTCAGCTGTAAGGTCCGCTCTGAGTGCTTGAAGCGCCGCGCGCGGATTTCGCCGAATTCCGACTTGCTGGCGAAACAGCTTGGACCAGCTGGGCGCAGGCGCGCGGGTATTAGACATCGACTTTACTTGGCTCGATTTCATTTTTTACATCTGTGCAGTGAAGATATGGTCGAGAGCAAGCCGGTGAGCGCTAAATTCTACGATCTAAATTTTTTGGGCGTGAGACAAACGTCCGCTTTGAGCGTGGCGCACCCACGCCGCTAGCGACCGATATGGACGCGCAAAGGTGAGCAGCTAACTCAGGCAGAGAAGACACGAGTCTAGGAAACTGGTTAAGCAATCTCGGTGCGAGCCAACCCTTTTATTGAATGAAGAATCCGGTGCTTTCCCCTTGTGTCTATAGGCAAGTTCAAGTGATATTTGTGCGTCAATCCAGGACGATAGGGGCATATATGACGGTTTTGGATATTCCTTTGCGAAAGGCACTGCAATTGTTTTATGCGCCGCAGTCGTTACGGCGGAAAATTTTGAAGGAGGATATTCGGCTTGACCGTAGAAAAGAAGCCGGCGGCACTAGAAGCCGAGGCGGCGATTTCTATTTACCTTTCTGGTCAGACGTAAAACGGCATATATCGGGCGATGGCGATTTAACACAACTGACTGATGACCGCATAAAAACAAATAAGAGTTTCAAGCGACTATACCCGCTACTGAAAGACGGCATCCTCGAATTGCTCAGTGCGAAATTGCGTTGGTCAAATGAACCGGTCGAAATCGTCCCCCAAAGCGTGCATGGTAATCTTCGAATTGAGGGCCTAGGCGGCACGATTCGCATACGGGATGCGCTTCACGCGCGCGTCAGGGGTGAATACACCCGGGTCGTGTACCCCTATTTCAGCGAAGAGCCGACGCTCTCGGAAGAGGGCGGGAGGCTGGGTTTATGGGTGATGCAACAAGCCCTGACGGAACTTGATCCAGGCGACATGCGTATTATCGACGCTCTACGTCGAACATTTTACTCCCCGCAAACGACACCGCTGCAAGGTAACGAAGAGGCGATTTTCCGTGAAAATTACAGGTCACTAATCGGCGAGTGGGAGCGCCTAAATCATGAATAAGAGTGGCGCCTTCCTTCCGTGGAGGAACGCGCCACTACTGCGGCGCGCATACGTATTCGCTTCTGGATTCCAGCCCCACCAGCTCAACGGCTGGAATGGAGGCGATTGCTGCCGTTCGTCGGCAAGTGGTCCAAACGTCCGGTTTCAGGCATAGGCAAAGTTTGCCTGAATGTCTGGCTTGGGGGCGCTAAGCTGCCACAATACTCGAGCCGGATGTGATGCGAGCTGCGTTAGTTCCCTACTGAAGCGGACGCCGCCCGTGAACTGGGGCTATCGGCCGACGTGATCACCGACGTGCCCCTGCCTCGATACTTCGGCTGCGCGGGTTTTCCGGATCCGGCTCAATTCAATCCTGCCAGCTATCTGGTTGGATTGGCTTACGCGGTTACGTCCCTCGGAGGAGTGATTTTCGAGAACAGCCGTGCGCGGCTGATCGACGAGGCAAGCCGATGCCGTGTGGTAACCGATGGAGGTACCGTTCACGCAGAGCATGTGGTTGTCGCGACCAACATGACAGTGAACAGTCCCGTCGGCATGGCAAAGCGTACGCAGCCGTGCAGTCATGTTGCGATGGCGTTCCGGACTGACAATCCCTCCTTGATTGATGGCATGTTCATTGGGATCTACGAACCAACGCATTCGCTTCGCATGGGACGAGATGCAAATGGCCCCCTCCTCGTGGCGCTCGGTCCGAAATTCAACATGGGCCAGGATGGAAACGTGGCCGCGCGGTTCCTCGATCTGGAACGGTGGGTCACGGAGCGTTTTCCGGCCCAAGAGATCGCGCGGCGGTGGTGCAACGAGGACTACGATACGCCAGACCGCGTCGCCTATGTAGGGACGCCCGATCCGGACATGGCGCCGGGCTTCCATGTCGCTACCGGGTTCAACGCCTGGGGCATCAGCAATGGCGCGGCGGCGGGCATAATGATCGCTGACCTCGTTTTGGGAAAGTCGAGCCCCTGGCAGTCGCTCTATGATCCCGCACGTCCCGTGCACGAGGATTTCCACCAGGACGGGGACAGCCAATCCGTCGTTAAGGACGTCGAAGAGATAGCGCGGAGAAGCGGAGGAGTTCTGGTGCGGGACGACAAAAAAATTGCGGTTTGGCGCGATGAGGGCGGCGAGCTTCACGCTGTGTCGGCGTCGTGCACTCACAAGGGCTGCACTTTGACCTGGAACAACGCGGATCGGACATGGGACTGTCCGTGCCACGGTTCAATTTTGCCAAGGACGGATCGGTCATTCACGGGCCGGCTAAGGAGCCACTCGCACCCGCAACGATTTAGCCAGAGCCTGAGACGGCATACCTGTTAAGCAGCCTTTCCGGAGTCGGACTGCGAATACAGGGGTTTTCTATGCAAATTCCAGCGGGTCTCTATTTCAGCGCTGGCTGGCTTGGCTGTGTGCCCTGTTGATCGCCGCCGGTACCTGTCTCAGGCGTCGGATCCTTGTCGACTTGCGGGTTCTTGTCGACAGGCTGGCTGTTTAGCGTGTCATTTTTTTGCATCGTCCGATCGGAGTTGTCGTTGCATCCAACTAATGCAAGCAGGGCGACCGAGCATGAAATTAAGATTGGGAGCGGTTTCATGGCGGTTCCTTACGATTGATTGGTCAATCGCAGAACGCATAAGCCGTTGTGAGGTTGCTGCTGAATACAGCCTTGCGTCGGCAGGTTTGCTGATTTGATGGTTCAGAAACTGCCGTTTTGACGCCGCTGGGCACGGGAATGCCAGCAAATCGCCGACTTGAACCTACTTTTCGGTTGGATCAAATTACGCTATGCGACAATGTCCCGTTCTACTATTCAGGCTCGTAGCGGACACCGCTGCCGCCGAGGTCATGTCGAATAGCTTGCTCCTCTTTATCGTCGGGCAGAGCTTCGTCGCTTTCTTGGTCGGGATTGTCGTCATCTTCTTCGGGCAGTTCGCCATCCTTTTCCCCCTCGGGAGCGATTTCCTCTGTTCCGGAACCTCCGTCCTGAAGAATTTGCGCTCCACCTAACTCATCCCAATCCTGCTCACCGGACTGAGGGCCTTCCTTTTCTATGTCGAGCGGGCCACCCGGCCTGTCCGGTAAGCTGGCCTTGGTCGCTTCCGATTCCGTGTCGGAACGACGATCGGAATTTCGTGGCTCTACTGGCTTTCCCTTGAGTTCCATGTGCTGTTGCTCCTTTCCGCGTCCAGTTCTGATTACCGATCAGCTTCACAACCCGGTCAGGCAGCGCTTCGTTCCCTTGCTGAAATGAATTCGAATGGGCGTTTTCTCCGCCGGAAAAGACCGAGACCATTTCAATGTTGGCCGTCAGATGCCAAACGGAAATGTGTCGGGAACAGCGTTCTGGAAATCGTGACTAGCGACCAATGCTTTTACTGGTGACGTCCGATCAAACCAGACGAAGGCGTCAAACTGCCGCGAGATCGACGAATCCATGTAATGGCTGAGCCGTTCGGATTCTGGACGGTAAATCACGCCGATGTACCGTTCCGGTCGCGGCGCCTCCAAAGCCTTTGAGACTGCATCGTTGCGGCCAAAGTCCAACAGGAATGACGGCTTGCCGCTGTCATGACACAGCCGCTCTATGCTGTCGGCCAGCGATGGCCTGATTTCCTTGATCTCCATCTCGCCGTCCCAATCGGACGCGCAGGCGACCTTCCCGGCATGCGTGCCGAAACTGATCAATGCGACTTGATCGACGAACCGCTCTCGACATAGCTGGCCAATGTTCAACTCGTCGCGGACCATCCCCATGTCGGAATGGCGAGCATCGCCAATGTGCGAATTATGGGCCCACACGACGGCCTTTGAGTTAGGCCCGCCGGCTTCCAGCAGACGCTCGAGCGTCTCGAACATGTGGCGGTCGCGCAGATTCCACGTTTCGGAGCCGCCATAGTACATGACGCGGTAGTATTTCTCGGCCGAGGCAATGAGCCGTGCGCTCTGCTGCGCGTCCAGAAGTTCGCCGTCTTTTCGAGACAGGAAGAGCTTAAGCAGATCCCGGCACTGCTTCACAACCGCTTCTTCGCACGCCTTGTAGCCCGCGCGCAGCACGGCACGGCCGTATGTGGCGGGTTCGTTTTGCCAAGGCGTGAGGCAGCCGTAGCGTTCGCGGGCAATTGCAGCCGCTTCCGGATTCGTCTTGTCCAGATATGCGAGAACCGCAGCGATCGAGCCGCTCATGTTGTAGAGATCGAGCCCGTAGAATCCTGCTTTTCGCCTGTCGTCACTGACAGCAGCATTGTGCTCGCGCATCCAGTTGATGAACGCGGCGACGTCCCTGTTGCGCCACATCCACCTAGGGAATCGCTGGAACGGCGGCGAGATGTCTTTCGGCTGCTGTTCTCCCCCAATGTATCGATTGAGGTAAGCCGCGTCCGGCCAGTCGGCTTCGACGGCGACGATGGTGAAGCCATGCTCCTCGATTAGCCGCTTGGTAATCGCCGCGCGTGCCCGGTAGAATTCCGACGTTCCGTGACTGGCTTCGCCCAGCAAGACGACACGCTTCTCCCCAAAACGATCGAACATAGCACTAAAGGCTGGGTCCTCGATTGGCGGCAGGTCCTCGGCCGCCCCTGCAATCAATTCAGGCAAGGACCTGCGGGCTTCGAGGGGTTGCTGTCGCTTGGCCTCGTCGACCCAGCCTTCTTCGCCGATCAAGGGAACGAACAGCACGCCGCCAAGGTCTTCCTCCTCGAACTTGTTGGCGCTGATGCGCGTGACGCGGAGCAGACGTTGCACCCCTTTATCGCCAACCGGGATGACCAGGCGTCCGCCGATTTCCAGTTGATCCTGAAGCGAGACCGGAACAGACGGTCCGCCTGCGGCCACGATGATGGCATCGAACGGCGCCTTTTCCGGCCATCCCTTGGTACCGTCGCCAACCCGTACGAAGACGTTTCGATAGCCCGAGTCACGCAGGCGAATTTCGGCTTTCTCGGCCAGTTCGCGATGTCGTTCTACCGTGAAGACCTCAGCCGCAAGTTCCGCCAGCACCGCCGCCGCGTATCCGGAACCCGTGCCGATCTCGAGAACGCGGTCAGAAGCCTCGACTTCGGCGGCTTCGGTCATCCGAGCGACGATGAAGGGCTGGGATATCGTCTGGCCGCTTCCGATCGGCAGCGGACTGTCTTCGTAGGCAAATTCTTCGAAGCCTTCGTCGACGAACGCTTCACGCGGTACATGACGCAGGGCCGACAGGATTCGCTCGTCGCGCACGCCCCGGCGGACGATATGCGCCTCTACCATCCGATGTCTGGCGTGCTCGTAGTCTAGCATGGTTCCTCCCTGCCCTGGCGGGAGCCGCAATCCGCTTCAGACGCTGGGCTTCGGCTTGTGGTGCTGGCTTTCCTGATTTTCGCCGCGGATCATCGATCGGTCGTCCTTGTCCGTGAGTTCGACGCCCTCGTCGCGAAGTTTGGCGCCGCCGCGGTGTGCATCCCGCTCCTGCTTCGAGCGCTTCAATTCTTCTTCGGCGTTGAAGTTGTCTCCGGCATTGCTCGTGTCTTCGCGCTTTTCGATAATGCGCAGCTGTTGTTCGTGGGTTTTTGGACCGACCATCTCGGGCTCCTGTCACTTGTTTGTGCGTCGATCCGGGTTGACGCCCCCCTGTCGCGTGACGTCGTTCTCGACGTCGCCTTCGAACGTGTTGTCACCGTCCAAGCCTTCCTCATCGAGGACGTCGCCGGCCTTGATTGTGCCCTTCGACGCGCCGATCCCGGGGTTCTGCTTCAAGTCCTTGTCCGACAGACGTTCGGTCTTGCGATGTTGATTGGGTCATGAAAGTCTCCTTCACGAGCAAGCGCGATCGGGCGAATAGTCGCCGAGCTAGCAGCATGGAGACGGATGCTTCAGTGAAAGCATCCACGTGATCGCGTTCCTTGCGGGTACGAACTCCGTCGGGGGACACAAGTTCCGGAACGATTTTCGGTGGGCCGGGTTGGTGGAGATCATCGACCGTTCCGCCTGCCCCGCTCGGTCGACGCAGCTGTCCATCCTCACCCAGGGAGGAGACCGACCATGGCAAACGGCGACAAGAAGCATTTCGGCAAGGGAACGCAGGGCAAAGGATCCGGCTCAGGTGCGATGACTAATCTCGACGACGACGCGGTCGGCGAGAACGACGTCCTTTCGAACAGGGACAAGAAGCAGCACTCGAAGGAGCGCGGCCAGGACGGCAACGCGATCAAGACTGACCAGCGACAAGACCATTCCGCAAATCGGCTTCCCTAGGAGATTGAACGATGCCCCACCTTGATGCCGAGATGCAGTCCTGCGTCGACGAATGCCTTCGCTGCTACTCCGTTTGTCTCTCGACCGCGATGAACCATTGTTTGGAAGTGGGCGGCAAACACGTCGAAAAGGACCACTTCACGCTGATGATGGCCTGCGCCGAGATTTGCCGGACGTCAGCTCACTTCATGTTGTTGAATTCGCCCCACCACAAGCACACCTGCGGCGAATGCGCTGAAATCTGCACCGAGTGCGCAGCCGACTGTGAGCGGATCGGCGACATGCAGCAATGCGTCGACGCGTGCCGCCGCTGTGCCGAGAGTTGCAAGCGAATGGCGGCGTGACATGACAAGCACCGCGTGCGTTCTCGCAGGAACACTGATCGGGCAAGAAGGTCGTGTTCGGTCTCATGCCTTACCTTTGGCGAGATACGCAGTGGCCTTCTTTTAAGACGTCGCACTCCTCGTGACGCGAGCGAACACTTTCTCCTGACGCGTAGTGCGAAATTACAGGTCTCCGTCGTGGCCTCCTTGGAGCCCGACGGCCCACCGCCCGATGCGGCCCCACCCCGTACACTCAAGATCGAGTGATCGCGGGGCGCGCGGCGGAACCTTCGCAATCTCGCGGGGTTGACTATCGTCTCGCGACCCATTGCAACCTGAGGGGCACCGTGATGCCAGAATATCCCCGTTCGACGGCGAGCGTTGCCGGTCATCCTATCCATCCCATGCTGGTGCCGTTCCCGATCGCCTGTTTTGTCGGCACGCTTCTCACCGATATCGCCTACTGGCGGACGGCGGACATGATATGGGCCAATTTCTCCGCCTGGCTGGTCACGGCCGGCGTCATCATGGGCTTGCTCGCCGCCATTGCGGGCCTGATCGATTTTCTTGGCGACCGACGCGTGCGGGCGCAATCGCCAGCGTGGCCGCATGTCCTCGGCAATCTGCTGGCCCTGATCCTGTCGATCGTCAACATGTTCATCCATACGCGCGACGCCTGGACCTCCGTGGTGCCATGGGGGCTGGTCCTTTCGGCGATCGTGGTGCTCATCCTGCTGGTCACCGGCTGGTTAGGTTGGGCCATGGTCTACCGTCACCATGTAGGAGTAGCGGAATGACCCATCCGATTTCTGACCTCTCCGCGCGCTGGACAGCCGCCGCGCTGCTGTGCGTCTCCGTGCTGGCGCTTGCCGCGTGCAGCGATGACAGCTTTGACGTCCAGAGCCAGATCGGCCCCGATCCGAAATTGCCTGAGCCGCAGCAGTATCTGATGCCGCCAATGCACCTCGCCTCCGTGATTGGCTGGAAGGAAGGCGAGACGCCGAAAGTGCCCGACGGTCTCAAGGTCGAGGCACTGGCGAGTGGCCTGAGCAATCCGCGCTCGCTCTACGTCCTGCCCAATGGCGACGTCCTGGTCATCGAATCCAAAGGGCCTGGGGTCGAGGGCATCAGCCGACCGAAGGATCTCGTCATGGGCTGGCTTCAGTCGCTGAGCCATGGCGCCGACAGTGGACCGAGCAACCGCATCACCCTGGTGCGCGATGCCGACGGCGACGGCAAGCCGGAGACAAAAAGCGTCTTCCTCGATCATTTGAGCTCGCCTTTCGGCGTCGCGCTTGTCGGCTCCGATCTCTACGTCGCCAATACCGATTCCATCATGCGCTATCCCTACAAGGAAGGGGAAACCAAAATCACCGATCCCGGCACGCCGCTCGTGACGCTTCCCGGCGGCCCGATCGACCACCACTGGACCAAGAGCCTGGTCGCGTCGAAGGACGGCTCGCTACTCTATGTCGGCGTCGGCTCCAACTCCAACATCACGGAGAACGGTATCCAGGCCGAAAAGGATCGCGCCGCGATCTGGGAAGTCGATCGCGCTACCGGCCGCTGGCGTATCTTCGCCTCCGGCCTTCGCAACCCCAACGGGCTGAGCTGGGAGCCGGAAAGTGGCGCGCTGTGGGCCGTCATCAACGAGCGCGACGAACTCGGCCCCAACCTTGTGCCAGACTACATGACCTCGGTGAAGGACGGCGCTTTCTACGGCTGGCCCTATAGCTATTATGGCCAACATGTCGATCCACGGGTGATGCCGCAGCGGCCGGACCTCGTCGCCAAGGCCATCCCGCCGGACTATGCGTTGAGTTCGCACGTCGCTCCGCTGGGAATGACTTTCTACACGGGTGACAATCTCCCTGAGCAATACAAGGGCGGCGCCTTTATCGGCGAGCACGGTAGTTGGGACCGCGGCCATTTCAACGGCTACAAAGTCGTCTTCGTGCCCTTCAAGGGTGGCAAGCCGAGCGGCAAGGCCGAGGATTTCGTCACCGGCTTCCTGGCCAATGACGACGAGACGCATGGCCGCCCGGTCGGGCTCGCGGTCGACAAGACCGGCGCGCTGCTGATCGCCGACGATGTCGGCAACACGGTCTGGCGTGTCACAGCGGCCACTCCGCAAAGCGCGCAGGCCACCCTTGTGGTGCCCGAGAAAGTCGCTCCCCCAACAACATCGGAATGAGGTTGGCCTGCGTGGGCAAGAGTGCGGCCGGAGTCGCGGAGGACGTCTCAAGAAGGTGAACACCAAGCGGTGTTCGAGGGAATGTCGTCGTTGGCGTCGTGAAGGCCCGGTCGACGACGTGTTCGAACTGCTGGAGAAGAGTTGCCAGCCATTCGGGCGAAGTGAGGCGGACGAACGTCAAACAGCCCACGTCCGCAAAATCTGGGGCGCACGCAATCTCGGGACATGCCCCCGCGCACTGGACAGCCTTAGTTCTCGCTCACGCTGATGCTGTTCTTAGATGGGGCGGAACCTGCGGGCGTCCCGTCGGTTGTCTGGGAAAGGAGAAGTGTCATGCCACGCGGAGACAAGTCAAAATACACCGACAAGCAAGAGCGCAAGGCCGATCATATCGCCGAGCACTACGAGGAAAAAGGAGTGTCAGAGAAGGAAGCGGAGCGTCGCGCTTGGGCCACCGTGAACAAGGACGACGGAGGCGGCAACAAGAGCGGCTCGGGCCGAGATAAGCATACTGGCAATCCCGCAGCCCACAAAGGCGGCAGGAAAGGTGGTGAGGCCTCCGCTTCAAGATCTGCTGAAGAGCGATCCAAATCGGCGAAGAAGGCTTCCGCCACCCGAAAGCGAAACGACGAACACGCACATCATTGATCGTCGCGGGATGCTGCTCCGAGCGTGAGCGACCGAGTATGTCTGCCGCCATCCTGGCCGAGGCTAGTGGCCCGCGCAATCGATACTGGGACGGCAGGACCTAGACACGCGCGCTAGTTCTGCGAAGCCTTCCCCTAACGCTGCCGTCCTTCGCCCGGAATAATCTCAGAAATCGAGAACGTTCTGATCTCATCGTGCCGGGTGAACTGGATCCGACACTAGTGGTGTGCTGTCCGACCCGTCAGCCGCAAAAGCGCAGGCGCGCGCACGACTAGGAAATTGCGTTCTTAATCAAAAATCTACGCCGACTCCGGTAAGCGACTTATCCGAAAGGAAATATCACTTGCCTTCCATCACCTATGCCATCGGAGACGTGCACGGCCGCGCCGACCTGCTCAAGCCTCTTCTCGCCGCGATATCGGACGACGCGGAAACTCGTGGTTCCGAACCGCGCGTGCTTTTTTTGGGAGATATCGTAGATCGCGGACTATACAGCCGACAGTCCATGGATCTTGTCATTGACACATTGGACAGATGGCCAAAGTCGCGATTGATCCGCGGAAACCACGATGCCTACTTCCTGGATTTCATGACCGCGGAATACGTGGATGAGACCAGATACACGAAGTGGGTGCTTCGCCTGGGAGGTTATGACACCCTCCACTCCTATGGGCTGTTCGAGGATTGCACTATCGGCGAAACCGCGCGCAGGTTCAGGACGGAATTTCCGCGTCACTTGAAGGTATTGCAGGAAGCGCTACCCATCGTCGTGGACGAGCGCTTTGCCTACGTTCATGCAGGGATAGACCCGGATCGCGCCATCTCAGATCAGGATCCGAAGGATTTGATGATGATCCGGGAGAAGTTCCTGGAGCATGAAGGCCAGCTCTCACACATTTTCGTTCACGGACACACATGGGCGAAGGACTGTCTCCCACAGTTCAAGCCGTGGCGGATTGGGATCGACACCGGCGCCTACGCTTTCGGTCGTTTGACCTGTCTCGCTGTCTCGGAAGACGAACGGGATCTCCAACTTCTGTTCACCACCGCCCTCCCCGGCAATGTCAGGGTTATCCGCGAAAGGATTCCCGATGACAGATTTTGCTCGTCTGAAATCGAAGCACGTTGATCTCGTCCCAACGCAAAAAACCTTCGAGTGCGATGCTGGATTGGAACAGGTGGCCGACGATGTCCGACTCGCGCTGGCAGGGCTGAGATACTCACAAAGTCGCGTGCTTATCGAGTTTCCGAGACGTGCGGCAACCTGAGGCGACTGCTACGGAAGTTCGTCTGGCTGGGGATATGTGATTTCCATTCCCTGGTCTCGCCGACAACCATCTTCTGCGCCTTGGTTGGCCCGACGTCCGGCTGAAAGTTGGTCGGACATCTCGCCCGGCAGTTCTGCCCGGACCGAAGGTTGTCGACACCGTCTGACAATATGTTGACGCCCGCTTCAGGTCCCGCGCTAATATTAGCGTAGGCTAAATTATTGGACGAACGAGGGCGGGATGAGAAACGACCGAAACTCACGCTATACGATCGGAAACCGTAAGCACGACATGTTCCCTTTGGAAGCGCAGCCGGGATTGATCCAAGGCATTACGAGAATGGGAGGCCAATCCACGATTAATGCCGCCGATCTTCAATCATTCAAACATCTCAGCCCAGGTGCATCGAAAGAGTTCGCAGAAGGAGGCCGCGTAGAAGTCGTGGAGTTCGGTGCATGGTGGTGCAACGGCGGTTTTGTGTCGGATTTGAAAACGCGCATCTTCGATTTGGAATCCGCCTCGAGGCTTACCGGGCCAATGGCTTGGCGCGCGGTTGCCAATGATGCATGTCCCGACGTCGAGTCGAATGCTGCCGCTGAAAGCAACTGGTCAGCTTTCGGTTTCTTGCTGTTTCCGGCAGCTTGCCTGGCAATGCTCGCCTACATTTCGATTTCGATGGCGGCCTCCTTGTTGGGTGTTATCGCAGTCTTGTTTGCCATCGCTGTCGCTTTCTCTTCGAAGGACTACTTCAAAGTGCGCTCCATTGAACGGATGGGGTCGGTCCAAGTTCTCGCGCCGAGGGATCGTTTGTGGGGGATTGCAGTCAGCTAGGCAGGTTTCTGATCTTCCGAAGGGCGAACAGCCTCGTGGGAGGCTTCGCACGGATCGTAGGCCCCTCGTCTCACGGGTATCGAAACAACGTTGCGTAAGATGCCCGTTCTCAAAGCGGCCCTTGACTCGCCAGAGGAATAATAGAACAAAACACGAACATTATTTACAGACAGGAACAAGCTGCGTGCCATCCACTGCGGCCATGGATGCGTTGCGCGCTCGGATCGAGAGAATCGAAGCCAGCCGCAAACGCGTAAAGGATATCCTGCCTTTCGGGGTGGAGACCGTAGATTCGCGCTTGCCCGGCGGCGGCCTTTCGCTAGGCGCACTGCACGAGGTCGCCGGCGGCGGCAATGGTGCGATCGACGGCGCGGCTGCCGCCCTGTTCGTCGCAGGTATCGCGGCGCGTACGAAGGGCAAGACGCTCTGGTGCCTGACCCGCCCCGACTTGTTCGCGCCCGCGATCGCTCAAGCCGGGCTTGGGCCGGATCGCGTCATCTACGTCGAGGCGGGCGACGAGAAGAGCGTTCTCGCCTGTTTCGAGGAAGGGTTGCGGCATGGCGGTCTGGGCAGCGTAGTCGCTGAAGTCTCGCGACTTTCGATGACAGGCTCCCGCCGTCTTCAACTGGCAGCGGAGGGGTCTGGAACCATCGGCTTGGCGCTACGGCGCTGGCGGCGGCAGACGGACGCGTCGGACTTCGGGCAACCCACGGCGGCGTCCACCCGTTGGCGGGTGTCTGTCTTGCCTTCAAGGCCCCTCCCCGTTCCGGGCGTCGGCAGACATCGCTGGCTGGTCGAGTTGATTCGGGCGCGGGCCGGAGAAAGCGCGGATTTCGAACTGGAGGCTTGCGATGACAAGGGTCATCTCGGTCTTCCTTCCAACCTGGCCTACGGACAGGTTCCGAAGGAGATCGGCCGCCGCATCGCCGCCGCCTGACCAACCGCTGGTGCTGGTTGGCAATGACGGCTCGCGGCGCGCCGTGTTGGCCGCTGATGCAGCCGCACAGGGCGCCGGGCTGCGTGTCGGCATGCCAGCAACGAAAGCACAGGTGCTGGTGCCCGGCCTCGCAATGGCAGACGCCGACCCGACGGGTGACATGGAGGCGCTCGAACGGCTTGCTTTTTGGGCGCTGCGCTATTCGCCGGTTGCCGCAGCCGATCCACCGGATGGTATCGTCGTTGACGTCTCAGGTGCCGATCATCTTTTCGGTGAAGAGGACGCGTTACTCCGGGACCTTCTCGATCGGCTGAAGTCTGCTGGCTTCGTAGCGTGCGCAGCGCTCGCTGACAGCTGGGGGGCAGCGCACGCGCTCGCCCGTTTCAACGCTCGTCCGATCGCCATCGCCGAGCCGGGTACTTTGCGGGAGGCTGTCACGGCACTCCCGATTGGGGCACTACGTCTATCCCACGACACAGTCGGAGAGCTTCGTGCCCTCGGCTTCGAGACAGTCGCCAACTTGCTGGCGCAGCCAAGGGCTCCGCTGACGCTGCGTTTCGGCCCGGAGCTCGGCCGTCGTCTTGACCAAGCGCTAGGGCTTGCTAGCGAACCGATCGATCCCGTCCGCCCTGTCGACGCTATCGAGGTGAGGCAATCCTTTGCCGAACCGATCGGCGCTGCCGAAACGATCAAGCGGTACATCGGCAAACTGGCTGGCAAACTGTGCCTCGCACTTGAAGAGCGGGGTCTCGGCGCCCGCCGTCTTGATCTCATTTGCCACCGCGTTGACAGTCACTTCCAGGCAATACGCGTCGGTACCGCCCTGCCCGTCCGTGATGCAAAGCGCCTCACCCGGTTGCTTTCGGACAGGGTGGAAGCCATCGAGCCAGGGTTCGGGATAGAAATCATTACATTGGCCGCCACACGTGCCGAGCCGCTCGAGGCCAAGCAGTCGATATCGTCACTGGTGGACAATGCTGCTCCGGACGTCTCCGATCTGGTGGACCTGCTTGCCAACCGTGTCGGTGAGGAGCGCGTTTATCGTGCGGCGCCCGTCCCGAGTGACGTACCGGAACGATCCGTTTCCCGCGTACCCGCAACGGCTCCGGACTGCGAGACATCTTGGCCGAGCCGCTGGCCTCGCCCGGCTCGGCTGTTCTTGAAACCGGAGCCGATAGAGACGGTGGCCCTCCTGCCCGACCATCCGCCGGCCACGTTTACCTGGCGCGGCATAAGACGCCGGGTCAGGCGCGCTGACGGACCGGAACGCGTGTTCGGCGAATGGTGGAAGCGCGACGCCGAGCTTGCAGCGGTGCGAGACTATTTCCGCGTCGAGGACGATGCCGGAGAACGTTTCTGGATTTATCGCGCTGGTGACGGCGAAGACGCGGAAACCGGATCGCAGCGCTGGTTCCTGCACGGTATCTTCGGATGAATCCCCATCGTTACGCCGAGTTGCAGGTCACCTCGCATTTTTCGTTTCTGCGCGGAGCTTCCTCCTGCGAGGAATTGTTCGCGCAGGCGCGCATATGCGGCATCGAAGCCGTTGCGGTCGTCGACAGGAATTCGCTTGCGGGCATCGTGCGGGCCCATGAAGCGGCCAAAGTGACAGGCGTCAGACTGATCATCGGCTGCAGGCTAGACCTCGCCGACGGCATGTCGATGCTGGTCTACCCGACCGACAAGTCGGCCTACGCCCGCCTGTGTCGACTCCTGTCGCTCGGCAAAAAGCGGGCCGGAAAGTCCAAGTGTCTCCTGCACTGGGACGACGTCGCTTGTTACAGCGAAGGGCTGATTGCGGTCCTGATACCGGACGAGGTCGATGAGGAATGTTCCTTCCGCCTAAGACGTCTCCGCGACGTGTTCGGAGACCGGGCTTATCTTGCACTTACCCTGCGACGGCGCCCGAACGATCAGTTGCGGCTATACGAACTTGAGCAGATGGCCGCCAGCCTGCAGGTGCCGACCGTCGTCACTAACGACGTGCTGTTCCACGAGCGGGGCCGCCGGATGCTTCAGGACGTGATGACGTGCATTCGCCATAACGTCACCATCGACCAAATTGGAGATCAGAGTGAGCGTCACGCCGACCGCTACCTCAAGTCAGCGGAAGAGATGCATCGTCTGTTTCCCCGTCATGCCGAGGCCATCGAGCAGACGCTCGAAATTGCCGATCGCTGCCGCTTCTCGCTTGGCGAACTGAGATACCAGTATCCGGAAGAACGCGACGATCCGACAATTTCGCCACAGGAGACGCTGGAGCGCCTGACGTGGCAGGGAGCCGAGAAGCGCTATCCCGAAGGAGTGCCGGATAGCGTGCAGGCTTCCCTCCGGCACGAACTCGGGTTGATCGGCAAGCTCGAATACGCGTCGTACTTCCTGACGGTGAATTCCATCGTGAGGTTTGCCCGATCCCAGGACATTCTCTGCCAGGGGCGCGGATCGGCGGCCAACAGCGCCGTCTGCTACGTGTTGGGCATCACGTCGATCGACCCGGGCCGCAACGACCTCCTGTTCGAGCGTTTCGTTTCGGAGGAACGCCGGGAGCCTCCGGACATCGACGTCGACTTCGAACACGAGCGGCGCGAAATCGTCATGCAGTGGGTGTTTGATACCTATGGCCGCGACCGGGCCGCCCTCTGTTCCACCGTTATCCGCTATCGCTCCAAGGGCGCGCTTCGCGACGTCGGCAAGGCGTTGGGCCTCACCGAGGACCTGATCCGCACGCTGTCTTCGCAGGTCTGGACCTGGTCCAAGGAAGGCGTCGACGAGAAGCAGGTCAAGGAACTGAACCTTAATCCCGAGGACCGTCGGTTACGCCTTGCACTGGATCTCGCGCGTCAGCTTATGGGTGCCCCAAGGCACCTTTCCCAGCATCCCGGGGGCTTCGTGCTGACGCACGATCGTCTAGACGACTTGGTGCCTATCGAGCCGGCTGCGATGCCCGACAGGCAAGTCATCGAGTGGGACAAGGACGACATCGACGCCCTGAAATTCATGAAGGTCGACGTGCTGGCTCTCGGCATGCTGACCTGCATGAAGAAGGGATTGGACCTCCTCGCCGAGCATAAGGGCATCAACTACGATCTCGCGACTATCCCGGTCGAGGACCCACGCACCTACGCCATGATCCGGAAAGCCGACACGCTGGGCACCTTCCAGATCGAAAGCCGGGCGCAGATGTCGATGTTGCCGCGGCTGAAACCCAGAACCTACTACGACCTCGTCGTGCAGGTTGCGATCGTCCGGCCCGGGCCGATCCAGGGCGACATGGTGCATCCTTACCTCCGTCGCCGCGAGGGGCTCGAGCCCATCGAATATCCGAAGCCAGAACTGGAGAAGGTGCTCGGCAAGACACTGGGCGTACCTCTGTTTCAGGAGCAGGCCATGCGTGTCGCCATCGAATGCGCCGGGTTCACGCCCGGCGAGGCCGACATGCTGCGCAAATCCATGGCCACCTTCAAGTTCACGGGCGGCGTCTCCGCCTTCAAGACGAAGCTGATCGAGGGAATGGTCGACCGGGGATACGACAGGGAATTCGCCGAGAAGACGTTTTCCCAGCTTGAAGGATTCGGTAGCTACGGATTCCCTGAAAGCCATGCCGCCTCCTTCGCGCTCATCGCCTATACATCGGCCTGGCTGAAATGCTGGCATCCGGACGTGTTCTGCGCCGCATTGCTCAATTCCCAGCCAATGGGCTTCTACGCGCCGGCGCAAATCGTCAGGGATGCGATCGCGCACGGCGTCGAAGTGCGCCCGGTCTGCGTCAACGCATCACGATGGGATTGCACTCTAGAGCTGGTCGAGGATGATCGCTTCGCCGTTCGGCTCGGCATGCGGATGGCGAAGGGACTGGCCAACTCCCATGCTGCTGCGATCGTCGCCGCGCGTGCCGACACGGCTTTCTCATCGGTAGACGATCTATGGCAGCGGGCCGGGGTCCCTGCCCTCGCGCTGAAGCAGCTGGCCGACGCCGACGCTTTCCGACCGTCTCTCGGTCTTGAGCGACGGGCGGCCGTGTGGGAGGTAAAGGCGCTGCGAGACGAGCCGCTTCCGCTTTTCGCCGCAGCGTCGGCGCGCGAAGCGACTACGGTGTCAGAACTGAACGAACCGCATGTTCCACTCAAGCCGATGACCGAAGGCAGCCAGGTCGTCGCCGACTACGGGCGTATCGGGCTGTCATTGCGCAACCACCCGGTCTCGTTCCTACGCGCCGATCTGGCCCGGCGCCGGATCGTCACCTGTGCCGAGGCCATGGGGGCGCGCGACAAGAGCTGGCTGGAAGCCGCGGGTATCGTGCTGGTGCGCCAGCGGCCCGGAAGCGCCAAAGGCGTCATGTTCATCACGCTGGAGGACGAGACCGGGATCGCCAACCTTGTGGTCTGGCCAAAGGTCTTCGAGAAGCATCGCCGCATCATCCTCGGCGCTGGCATGTTCGCCGTGAAGGGCAAGATTCAGCGCGAAGGCGAAGTCGTGCATCTCGTCGCCCATTCGCTGACTGACCTGTCGGCCGAACTGGCCAGCGTCGGGAACCGCGACAAGGCCTTCCCCCTGCCCCACGGCCGCGGTGACAATTTCCACCATGGCAGTTCGACGCCCGATCCACGCGAACTGCCGCCGAAGGGGCTCCGCACCCGCGACATCTACATCCCCGACCTCCACATCGACGCGATCAGGGTGAAGACGCGGGATTTCAAGTGACTGCTTGCATAGAACAGCAAACAGCGCGGTCGGGCGACCGAGCCGGAGTTTCTGCCAGTCGCGGCCCTATAATCGCCATTCGTCTGTCAATTCGATTCCTATGGCTCCACCATCACTACGAAGACCATCTGCGTCATCCGCAGCGGTGTCCACTCAGTTGCGTGCCGCACAATCTTTGGCATGCCATCGTTGTTGAACGGCACCTGGCTTCGCGATCTGGCACTGGCGGCCCACTCGAACCGTTGCCCTTGGTTGACCGGCTAGGGAAATCACGACATGACCGGGTGCGCGCGGATCATCGGCGGTGTCGGCGGGTTCCTCGGCATCGGGGCCATGCCAGTGACCGTTTCCGCAAGCGAGTTCGAATTCATGCAGAACGAGAGGGGAGCGTGCATGAAGTCATCTTCCGGCTAAAGGAAATGCCGAACATGAGTTGACTTAGAATTAGCGACCTTCCGCTGCCGCGCATTGGTGTCAGCTTGCAGACAATGGCCTTGTTGGAGGGCGTATGGAGGACTCGGTTATGTTCACCAAACTCTTGGCTCTCGGCTTGATGGCCATCATCGTCATGCCGGGAGGCGCGCATCTCTTTGAACTGCCTGCGAAGATGAAGCTCAGCGAGAGCGAGTATTTTTCGGTTCAGTCCATCTACGCCGGATGGGCATGGTTTTCGGTGGCGATCTTTGCCGCCATCGCCGCGAATGCGTGGCTGTTCTGGACGATGCGGGAAAGCGACTCGACTGCGGCCCACGCCGCTGGGACCTCTGCCGTGTTGATCGCCCTGACGCTCGTGATCTTTTTCATCTGGTTATTTCCTGGCAACCAAGCGACCAACAACTGGACCACGGTGACTGCCGACTGGGAGTCGTTGCGGCGCAAATGGGAATACGGGCTTGCCGTGAACGCGGTTATCAGTTTCGTCGCGCTGCTGGCAACCGGGCGAGCAATCATGGGAAGCATCAGTCCATAGCTCTGGCTGGCGCGATGCGATCGGGTGAAAAGGCGGGATTTCCGGTGATCCAAATGCTGACCTACGCGTTGGAAAGCACGGAGAGGTTCAGTGAAGATTGCCACTTACAACGTAAACGGCGTCAACGGCCGCCTGTCAATCCTCCTGCGATGGCTGGCCGAGGCATCACCCGATGTCGTCTGCCTGCAAGAACTAAAAAGCCCCGATGAAAGGTTTCCGGTCGGGGAGATCGAGAAGGCCGGCTATGGTGCAATTTGGCATGGCCAGAAAAGTTGGAACGGCGTCGCCATCCTAGCGCGGGACCGAACGCCGATCGAAACACGGAGAGGATTGCCCGGCGATCCGGACGATACGCACAGTCGCTACATCGAAGCGGCCATCGGAGGAATCCTTGTCGGCTGCCTATACCTGCCCAACGGCAATCCTGCTCCCGGCCCGAAATTCGACTACAAGCTTCGGTGGTTCGAGCGTCTCGATACGTACGCCGCCGAACTCTTGAAGGCCAAGGTGCCCGCCGCGCTTGTCGGCGACTACAACGTCATGCCAACCGATCTCGACGTCTATGCCCCCGAGAGATGGCGTGATGACGCTCTCTTCCAGCCGGAAGTCCGCGAAGCCTATCGGCGCTTGGTAGACCAGAGCTGGACCGACGCGCTGAGAACGCTCTACCCGGGTGAACGCATCTACACCTTCTGGAAGTATTTTCGAAACGCGTTTGCCCGTGACGCCGGGCTGCGGATCGATCATTTCCTGCTTAGTCCCGAGATCGCAGGCCGGCTAGTTGCCGCAGGCGTCGATCGCGAGGCACGTGGCTGGGAAAAATCCAGCGATCACGCGCCCGTATGGATTGAACTTGCGCAGCTATTCAGAACCAGCGGTAGAAGATGCTTCGGAACGGGAAGGAACATTCCTGCCTCAATGTTGTTCGGCCGAGCCTTCAAATGCACACGACGAGGAACTGATGGGCGAGAAAGTGTTCATTAGCGAGGCCCCTGCGCCAAGTGCCATGTCCCGGACTTCTCATTCGTGGAACCCCGATGCAGGATTTGGAGCGCCCGTTTCTACAGGGTGGAATTGCTAGGCCGCCACGCCGAAGCCAGCCAAGGCCGCATGCTGAGAGATTGCAAGATATGCTTCCCCTCAGCTGACGTCGCCATCAAGAATCTATCGACACTGGAACCATAACGCCCATGCGGGGATTTACCGTGCCTGCAGTTGTGTCGGAGTGCGAGTAGGATGGTTGCGGCGCGTGCGAACTGGAAGGGTTACATCAAGTTCGGAGAAGTTGCCTGCGCGGTGGCCCTCTACACCGCGGCGTCATCCTCCGAACGTATCGCCTTCAACACGCTTAGTAGAACGACCGGAAACCGCGTCCGCCGCGAATTCATCGACAGCGAGACTGGCGATCCGGTGAAACGGGAGGACCAGGTCAAGGGCTATGAGATCGAGAACGGCGATTTCGTCGTGCTCGAACCGGAAGAAGTCGCGGCCGCCGTTCCGGAGAGCGACAAGACCCTCAAGATCGAGGCGTTCGTTCCCTGTGACGAGATAGACGACGTCTATTTCGATAAGCCCTATTATCTAGCCCCGGACAGGATGGGGGCCGACGCCTTTCGGTTGTTGCGCGACGGCATGCGACAGGCGAAGGTCGCCGCGCTTGCACGAACGGTCCTATTCCGCCGGCTGCGAACCGTGTTGATCCGCCCGCATGGCAAAGGCCTGATCGGCACGACGTTGAACTTCGATTACGAGGTTCGCTCCGCCGAGGAAGCCTTCGACGAAATTCCGAAGATCAAGATCGAGGGAGAGATGCTCGACCTCGCCAAGCACATCATTAATACCAAGAAGGGCTCATTCGACGCGAAGAGCTTCGACGACCGTTATGACGCAGCGGTCGCCGAACTGGTTAAAGCCAAGATCGAGGGCAAACCGCTGCCGAAAAAGAAGGTGCCTCCTCCTTCCAAGCAAAGCGACCTCCTGCAGGCCCTACGTCAGAGCGCAGGCGTCGGATCGAGCGAAAAGCCGAAACGCGCCGCCGCGAAGTCCAAGGCCAACGACAAGGAGCCGAAGCGTCACGCCGGTTCCAAACGCGCGGCCTGACCGGAGAAGGACGCCATGGCGGTTCGCCCCTACTGGAAAGGCTATCTTAAGCTCTCACTCGTGACCTGCCCGGTGCAGATGATGCCGGCGACGTCAGAACGCGAGAAAGTTCGCTTCCATACGCTCAATCGTGCGACGCACAACCGCGTGGTCAGTCACTATGTCGATGCCGTCACCGGCAAGGAGGTCAGCGACGAAGACGAGGTGAAGGGCTACCAGCGCGGCGAGAACGACTACATCATCCTGGAAGACGAAGAACTTGAAAACGTCGCCCTAGACAGCACGAAGACCATCGACATCGACGTGTTCTCGCCACGGGATTCCATCGAGTGGATCTGGCTCGATACGCCGTACTATCTATCGCCGAACGATGCCGTCGGCGAGGAGGCGTTCTCGGTGATCCGGGACGCGATGGCCGCCGAGGACATGGTCGGCATTTCCCGTCTGGTGATTTCGCGCCGCGAGCGCGCCGTCATGCTGGAGCCACGCGGAAAGGGCATCGTCTTGTGGACGCTTCGCTACGGCGACGAGGTTCGGGACGAGGACGCTTATTTCGATGATATCGACGGAGCGAAATCCGATTCCGAGATGATGCCGCTGATCCAGCAGTTCATCAAGAAAAAGACCCGTGACTGGGACAGCAAGCTGGTATCGGATCCAGTGCAGGACAAACTGCTGGAGATTATCGAGGCCAAGCGCAAAAAGACGAAGCGGCCTGCCAAGGCGAAGGGCGCTGAACCGGAGGCGACGCCGAACAACGTCATCAACATCATGGATGCGCTGCGGAAATCCGTCGAGGCCGAGAACCGGTCGGGCAAGCGTTAACGCACCGATCGCCCAAATCGGGGGCATCGCTGCTTGCGCCACCTCAGCGGCGATCCGCTCACCGCGCCTGAGCAACCGGGATCAGAGGCTATCTGGTCTCCCGCTCGATCCAATGCCGGAGCGGATCGGTTCATGCGAGGCGTCAAGGATAATGCGGCGGTCTTACATCAACGATCGCGAGGTTTGACTATGCCGCCTGTTTCATCGACCGGGCGAGCAGTTTGATCGCCGGCTCCAACGGACGATGACCCTCGCTATAGTCCTTCCAAGCAGCGCTCTTCGAAAGCAATCCAGGCACGGTACGCAGCGTGTAGCGCTTCGGATTGAGATCGGCTTTGACCTGGGTCCAGGTCAGCGGCATCGACACCGTCGCTCCGGGCCGCGCGCGCGGCGACAACGGCGCGACGGCCGTGGCCATGCGGTCGTTGCGCAGATAGTCGAGGAAGATGCGCCCGTGGCGCTGGTTCTTCGCCATCTTGATCAGATAGAGTTCCGGATCGTCGCGGGCCATCTGCAGGCAGACGTCGTGC
>JBQCHN010000451.1:0-8224 GCA_051954615.1 Mesorhizobium sp.
CGGCGAGGCCATCGCCGGGCTCGGCCTGCCGACGGTGATCGTGCAGGAAGGCGGCTATCTGTGCGACGAACTCGGCGACAACCTGACCGCCTTCCTCACCGGCTTCGGCGGGAAGCATAAGGTGGCATAGACGCTTCGGACACTCTCGCCGTCCCTTATGGACAGGGATTGCCCACCCTTTGGTGCACGGCGTCCACCGCCGCCTGCATCTCGTCGGTCCACTTGACATCGATGGCCGACAGCGCGGTTTCCAGCTGGCCGAGCGTGGTCGCGCCGACGATGCTCGAGGTCAGGAAGGGCCGGTTGAGCACGAAGGCGGCGGCGAACGACGCCGGCTCCAGCCCGAAGGAGCGCGCCAGCGCGCTGTATTCAAGCTGCACTTCGGCGGCGTTCGGTGTCTCGTAACGCTGGCCGCGATTGAAAAGCTGCGTGCGCGAGCCCTGCGGGCGGGCGCCATGGTCGTACTTGCCGGTCAGATAGCCCTGTGCCAGCGGCGAATAGGCGAGCAGCGACACCTCCTCTCGCTCGCACACTTCCGCCAGGTTCACCTCGAACGTTCGGTTGAGAAGGTTGTAGGCGTTCTGGAGAGAGGCGACGCGCGGGCCGACGCCTTTCTCGGCCTCGAACAGGAAGCGCATGACGCCCCACGAGCTTTCGTTCGACAGGCCGAAATGCCTGATCTTGCCCGCCTTCACCAGTTCGTCGAACACGGCGAGGGTTTCGGCAATGGGCGTTTCCGGAGTGGTGACCGCCGCCGCGTCCGCCCGTCTCGGGGCGCCGAAACGAGTCGGGTTGGCGCCCCACGGAATGTCGCGGTCAGGCCAATGGATCTGGTAGAGGTCGAGGTAGTCGGTCTGCAGCTTGGCCAGCGACTTTTCCACGGCGTCCACGATATCGGCACGAACCAGTGTCGAGGGGCGGTCGCCGCGGAACCATTCGTTGGCCGTGCGGCCGACGACCTTGGAAGCAAGGATCACCTTCTCGCGGTTGCCTTTCGCCTTCATCCAGCTGCCGATGATCTTTTCGGTGCGCCCCTGCGTCTCGGCCTTGGGCGGGATGGGATAGAGCTCGGCCGTGTCGATGAAGTTGACGCCGCGCCCGAAGGCCAGGTCCATCTGCGCGTGACCCTCGGCCTCGGTGTTCTGCTGGCCCCAGGTCATCGAACCAAGGCAGATGCGCGAGACGAAAAGGTCCGTGCGCCCAAGGCGGCGTTTTTCCATGATCCAACTCCGATGGAAAGCCGGCACTGAAGGCGCGCGGCGGGATGGCATCAGCATAGAAAAGGATGCCGCGATCTCCAAGCCCCGCGACGAGAAGCGCCCTTCAGCGCCCGGTGCCGGCCTTGCGTTGCGCCTCGTCGATCAGCATGTTGGCCACCTGCATGCGGATCATGGCGCGTTGGCGCAGATGCGGCGCCACCCGGTCGGGATGGTTGGCGAAGGCGAAGCTGCGGCGCAGGCGGCCGAGATCGGTGGGCGGGGCCGATCCGTCGAGGCCCAGTTCGGCGGCGATCGCGTTTGGGTCGATGGGCGGCAGCACCTCCTGCGGCAGGGGCTGCTCGTCGGCGAGCGCCGCCCTCGCCTGCTCGAGCAGGGCCGCGAACTCGGCCGCCATGTCGGCGCCCGCCTCGCGATATTCGGCGGCTACCGCCTCGCCGGCGACCCTGATGCGCCCGGAATGCAATTCGTCGACCACCGCCAGATAGTCGAACGGGATGGACGGCGCGGCCGCCGCCTCCCCGCCAGCATCGGAGGCGGCGAAAAGGTCGTCGAGCAGCGAGGCGAAATCCCGCTTGGCTCCGGTAGCGATGGCGACCTCCCAAAAAACACGCAAACTTGCGGCCACCATAGCGGCGGGGCGTTAAAAATGATTGCCCTCGATCGACGGCAATTTAGGCGATGCGCAAGTCACGGCCAGGCAACGCAGCCCCGGTCCGGAAAAATTGCCGCACACGGCAATGCTGCACTGCACAATCCGTCATGAATCACCTATATGCGTCCCGGGAGGACCAACTGGAGAGCCTGACCATGGGGTTCTTGACCGAGATGTTCTCCCGCCCGCGCCCGACGGAGCAGTCGCGCTATCGCGCAACGCTTGCGCTTGCCAACACCATCGACAATTCCGATCGCACCGGAACGGCCGTCAAGCCGATCGACTTCCGGCGCATCGCCTGCGAAATGGCGATGCGCTGAGGTTTGGGGCACCTTGCCTTGGCGGCTCGCTCAATGTCCGCGGATGAACAGCACCTTGCCGAGCGGGGCGCCGTTGTGGCGCAGGATGTCGTAGGCGGTGGTGACGTGGAAATAGAAGTTCGGCGTGGCGTAGTTGAACAGGTATTGCAGACCGGGCATGGCCATGTCGCGCCCGCCGACCTTCAGGTTGATCGTCCGTTCCTCCGACCCTTCCAGATCCGCCGCCGAGAAGGTCGCCAGATGGTCGAGCGTCTTTGCGATACGAGCCTGGAGGTCGGCAAAGCTCGCCTCGCTGTCCTCGAATTTCGGGACCTCGCGGCCGGCAAGCCGTGACGGCGCGCCCTTGGCGTGGTCGGTGGCGATCTGCACCTGCCTTGTCAGCGTGAACATATCCGGCGCCAGCCGCGCGTTCAGGAACACCGACGGATCGATCTTGCGTTCGGTCGCGTTCTCTTCGCCCGCCGCCAGCACCCCGCCCAGCGCCTTCAGCCGCGCCTGAAACACCGCCACAGACGCATCGTACATCGAGATAGGCACGTCATTTCTCCTTGCTGTTGTCGTTGTCGTCGTCCGGGGAACTAACGCCGCGCCCGGCGATTCCACAAGCGCCACGGCAGCGCCGCATTCGGTGCTAGCATTCGTCCAGACAAGGGGAGATTCGTCATGAAGAACGCCCTGATCGCGGCGGCCCTCACCGTCGCCTGCTGCGGCCAGGCCGCAATGGCTGCGGACGGCCCTTATCTGGACGACCGTTCCAGCCCGGAAGCGGTGGTGCGCTCGCTCTACAACGCCATCGATCGGCACGACTATGCCCGCGCCTGGAGCTATTTCGGCGAGGTCAAACCGGCCAAGGATTTCGACAGCTTCGCCAAGGGCTACGAGAACACCGACAGTATCGAACTCAGGGTCGGCACCGTCTCGGAGGAAGGCGCCGCGGGCTCCATCTACTACGGCGTCCCCGTCGCCATCCTCGCGACGGACAAGAACGGCGACCAAAAGGTCTTTGCCGGTTGCTACACACTGAGACAGGTCAACGCCGAGCAGGAACCGCCGTTCAATCCCATCCATATCGACAAGGGCGAATTGAAGCCTTCGACGGCCGCTCTGGACGAGGCCCTACCGGAGAGCTGCGGCGACGGCCCGCCGCCGCCGAAGAAGGACGCCGCACTGGAACAGGCCAAGAAGGCGTTCCTCGCCGCCTATGGCGACCAGTGCGACAAGGAAACGCCGGAGCACAAGCCGATCAGCGAACCGGCGGCCTATTCCATCCACTACAGGGACAAGGACGCGGCGGAGGGAGAGCCGGACCGCGAGGCGCGGCTGTTCCGTTTCTATTGCCACATGGCCGCCTACAACGAGAGCGCCGTCTACTACGTGGCCGACGCTGTCATAGGGGTGCGGCAATTGCAGTTCGCCGTGCCGGAACTCGACATCCGCTATGAGAACGACAACCACGAGGGCAAGGTGGACTCGATCACCGTCACCGGCTTCCAGACCGAGGACACGGCGATCAATTCCGCCTACGACGAGGCGACCCGGACCATCTCGACGCATGCCCTGTGGCGTGGCGTGGGCGATGCCTCGTCCGCCGGCACCTACCTGTTCCGCAACGGCCGGTTCGCACTGGTGCAATACGACGTGGACGCCTCCTACGACGGCGAGTCCAACCCCGAGACGGTGGTGGACTACAACACCCCGCCATGAGCGCGGCCTATTTGGCCAGCGACAGCATCCAGTTCAGCGTCTCGCGCCAGTCGGTCATGCGGATCGGCGTGCCGTGCGTACCGGTCTCGAAGCGCACGAAGCGGGTGGGGTAACCCGGCGCCTTCGCCAGGATCGAGCGGAAGAAGGCTTCCTGATTCTGGATGGGAAAGACCGGGTCCTTGCTACCCTGACCGAAGAACACCGGGATGCGGCGCTTGAAGGCCGGGCTTGAGAAAAAGCTCTCGTCCCACAACGAGCCAAGCAGCAGCAGGCCGTTCACGCGGGCGCCGGTGTCCTTGCGGCCGGCCAGCTTCCAGCACAGCGCCCCGCCCATCGAACCGCAGGCGACATAGATTTTTGCCTGCGGCGACTGTTCGGCATAGTGCCCGATCAGCGCCGCCACCTGGGCTGCACCGGTGTCGCCGAAATCGGAAAAATCCGGCGACAGGTAAAGCCCGCCATTCGCCGCCATCAGGTTCTTGATACGGTTGAAGTTGCCGCCGAAGGTGAAATCGTCGACGCCCTGCCGGCGCGAACCGCCCTGCCCGTGCAGGTAAAGCACGATGATCGAAGCCCCTTCGGTCTTGCCGACGGCGAAATGGCGGATCGATCCGGCATCCGTCTTCAGAGCGAGATCGCGCTGGACCGAACGGACGCCGAGCGAGACATACTGGGAGTGAACGCGCTTTTCCGGCACCTCGTCACGGCCGTTGATGTCGCGCATCTCGCGATAGTCGAGCACGCGGTAGAGATCGCCCTTTTCGGAGGACAGTAGCGCCGGATAGGCGAACAGGTCGTCCTTGTAAGGTTTCAGGGTCTGGGCCGAGGCGGGTGCAACGAGGGCGAACAGCGCGAACGCAGCCAGAAGGGTTTTGAGGAGCGAAAACGACGAAACCATCTTGCAGGCTTGCTTGCTTCGCCGCGGCCTTGTCAACAGCCGGCGATCAATCCTGAAGCACGCCGCCGGCGATTTCCAACGCCTCGCGCGTATCGACGTCAATGGCGGCACCGGCACCGATGTCGATATCCAGCACCTCCACACCGCCATTCTCGACGAGATGGCGGGCGCCGGTGTCGCCTTCCAGATGTGTCACCGCCTCGAACAACGTCTTCGGCAGAAGCACGGGATTGCCGCGCTTGCCCTCATGGGCGGCGCGCACGACAGCCCGGTCGCCCGACTTGTGGAACGCCTCGATCAGCCGGTCGAGATCGGCGGCGGAGACGCCCGGCATGTCGCCCAGCACCACCAGCGCGCCGGCGGCGGAGGCCGGCAACGCGCCGATGCCGGCCTTGAGCGAGGTGGACAGGCCCTCGGCAAAGGCCGGATTATCGGCAAAGGTGACGGGCAAACCGTCCAGCGCCGCCCTCACCCGCTCGCCCTGGTGGCCGGTGACGACGATGACGCTCTTGGCCCTGGAGGCCAGCGCCCGCTCGACGGTGCGGCGCACCAGCGGCTTGCCGTCGAACAGCGCCATCAGCTTGTTCGGCCCGCCCATGCGGCTGGAGCGGCCGGCGGCCAGAACGACGGCGGCTACCGTACCGGCGGCTGCGGCCGGCGCCGGTTCGCGCGGCTGCGGCCGGGTGGGAATTTCCATGAGAAGGCCGCCGACGCCCATGCCGGCGATATCCTCCTTGGTCACGCCGATGCCGGAGACGATGCGGTCCAGCACCCAGTCGAAGCCGTTCAGCCGCGCGCTGCGAGCACAGCCCGGCGCGCCGAGCACAGGCTTGCCGTCGCGCTCGCCGAGCACGAAGAGGTTGCCCGGGTCGACCGGCATGCCGGAGCGGAAGACGGTGCCGCCGGAAGACTGGATCGCCGCCGGGATGACGTCCTCGTCCGGATCGCTCATCGCCGAGGCGCCGAACACCAGCACCATGTCGCTGTCGCCGGCAAGTTGGCGGATGGCCTGCGCCACCTCCGGCGCGGCATGCGGCGTGCGAATCTCGCCGGACACCGTGCTGCCGGTGCGGCTCAGCCGCTCCTCGGTGACGCGCAGCGTCTTGTCCAGCACGCTGGCCTTGATCGAGGGCAGCACCGTCTGCACCACGCCGACCCGCATCGGCCGGTAGGCGTGCATGGCGAACGCCTCGCGCCCGGCGGCCAGCGCCAGCACCTTTTGCAGCGTCGCTTCCGGCACCGCGAAGGGGATGATCTTGATCGTCGCCACCATCTGGCCTTCGACCATCGGTGCGAAGGCCGGCATGGTGGCCAGCGTGATGTCGGGATCGACAAGGTTGATGGCATCGACCAGCGGCTTGTCGACGGCGAAGATGCCGGTTCGTGTGGCGTGTAAATTCACCCGGCCGGTCGCCGCCGGCCGCGCCTCGATGCCGGAAAAGCGGAGCGCCGCAGCGATGCGGGTGGCCGCCTCGTTCTCCTCGACGTCGTCTGGCGCCAGCGTGGCGACGATGATCTCTTCGAAGCCGGCACCGCGCAGGATCGCGACGTCCTCGGCCGAAAGCAGCCGCGCCTTACGGAAGCGCGCCTGCCCGGCGACGGTGGAATGCGCAAGGATCGCGCCCTCGGCTTCCTCCAGCGGAACGGGGCCGAATTTCACGCCGCCGCATCCTTCGCTTCAAGGCCGCGGGTGCGGAAGGCGCGGATGATCTGGGCGAGCACCGCGACGGCGATCTCGGCGGGACTCGCCGCGCCGATGTCGATGCCGATCGGCGCATGGATGCGGCCGATCTCGTCGGCGCTGGCGCCCAGCGCCAGCAGGCGCTCGACGCGCTTGGCGTGCGTCTTTCGGCTGCCCAGTGCGCCGACATAAAAGCAACCGGCGTCGAGCGCTGCCTTCAGCGCGAAATCGTCGATCTTGGGATCATGGGTGACGGCGGCGAGCGCTGTGTAGCTGTCCAGCGGCTTGCGGGCGAGCACGTCCTGCGGCCATTCGGCATCGAGAGCGATGTCCGGGAACCGTTCGGCGGTGGCAAAGGCGGTGCGCGGGTCGATGACCTCGACGGGGAAGCCGGCGACCTTCGCCATCGGCGCCAGCGCCTGGCTGATATGGACGGCGCCAATCACCACAAGGCGCGGGCTGGGCAGATGGACATTGAGGAAGAGCTTCTTTCCGTCCGCCTCGACGGAGCCGGACCTGCCGGTCTGGAAAACCTGCCGGAGCGCGTCGGCCAACTCGCCGCCGACCGTGTCGCTTTCATGGAGCAACCGGCTGGAGCCGTCATCGAGATTGGTGACCAGCACGGCGGCACGGCGGGCACGGCGGTCGGCATTCAGCTCCCTGAGCGCGGAAAGGTCCATGGCTCAGGCCAGGCGCTCGACATAGACCTTGATGCGGCCGCCACAGGAGAGGCCGACCTGCCAGGCGGTCTCGTCGGCGACGCCGAATTCCAGCATGCGCGGCTTGCGGCTCTCCAGCACGTCCATCGCCTCGGTCACCACCGCGCCTTCGACACAACCGCCCGAGACGGAACCATGGAAATTGCCTTCGGCGTCGATGACCAGATGGCTGCCGACCGGGCGCGGCGCCGAGCCCCATGTCTCGACCACCGTGGCGAGTGCGACGTCCCTGCCCTCGCCGACCCAGTTTTCAGCGATCTGCAACGGGTCGCGGATTTCATCGATTTGCGCTGGGTTGTCCATGACGGAACCTCCTTGCATCCTCGATGGCGGGCATCCCTCGGCATCGGGGTACCGTTATATATGGCTACGCAACACGACCGCTTGCAACCCCCGACTTTTGTGCCAGATGCCCCAGCCAGCGGCGCGGATCGACATGCGCGGCGGTGCGGCTGTCGAGCGACGCGACGAGGTCGGCCAGCGCGTCGAGATTGTGCACCGGGCGGAACTCGTCGACATGCGGCAGCATGGCCCTGACCCCCCTGGCGCGCGCCTCGAAACCGTCGAACCGCAGCAACGGGTTCAACCAGATCAGTCGGCGGCAGGATTTGTGCAGTCGCTCCATCTCCTCGGCGAGATTGCCGATGTCGTCGCGCTCCAGCCCGTCGGTGATGAGCAACACGACGGCACCCTGCCCGAGCACGCGGCGCGACCACAGCCGGTTGAATTCGCCCAACGCCTCACCGATGCGGGTGCCGCCGGACCAGTCCTGGACGGCGGCCGAGCAGTCGGCCAGCGCCTGATCGGGATCGCGATGGCGCATCTGGCGCGTCAGGTTGGTCAGCCGCGTGCCGAAGACGAAGGCGTGGACGCGGCGGCGCTTTTCGCCGAGCGCATGCAGGAAATGCAGGAAGATGCGCGTGTACTGGCTCATCGAGCCGGAAATGTCGGCCAGCACCACCAGCGGCGGATGCACTTCGCGCCGGGACCGGAATTTTGGCAGGATCAGCCCGCCGCCGGTGCGGCTCGC
>JBQCHN010000452.1:0-10265 GCA_051954615.1 Mesorhizobium sp.
CGATTCCACGCGCCATTTCAGGATGTCGGGATCGAGGTGGTTCCAGCCCTCGACCGGCCTCACCTGCGTGCCCCGCTTCGGCCGGGCGTCGATCAATCCCTTGGCGGCGAGGCTGCGCACCGCCTCGCGCATGGCGGTGCGGCTGATGCCCAGCATCTCGCAAAGCTGCGCCTCGGCCGGCAGGATGGTGCCGGGAGGAAAATCGCCCCGCACGATCGCCAGGCCGAGCTGGTCCGTGACCCTGACATGCAGCTTCAGGCTGGAAGCCGACAGGATGGGCCTGATCTTGTCGATCGAGATGTCGTTCATTCCTCATTCCCTGTGCCAGGACGGGGCCGGCACGCACCCACGCCGCAAACTTAGCGCAGCCTCCCGCCCCCGTCACCGGTCGAAAACCCGGACTTGACTTATATTTCATATTGTATGAGATATTATCGTTGTGTTTGGACGGCCGGTAGACCATCCAGGCACTAAGGGGGGGCATCAGGACCATGGACTTCAACGAAAAGCTGGCGGTCGTGACCGGAGGCACCCGCGGCATCGGGCTGGCGATCGCGCAGGCCATCCTCGAGGTCGGCGGGAGCGTCGCGATCAACGGCCGCTCGCCCACGGCGGAGGCGCAGGCACTGCTGGAACGCTTCGGGCCGGATCGCGTCGCGCTGGAGATCGGCGACGTCTCGATCCCGCAGCAGGCGACCGAACTGATCGAGCGTACGGTCAAGCGCTTCGGCCGGCTCGACATCCTCATCCACGCGGCCGGCGGGCCGGAGCCGGGCAAGGTGACCGACCTGACCGACAGCGCCTGGCTCTCGGCCTTCGCCATCCATGTCCATCCGATCTTCCACCTGTTCCGCGCGGCCCATGCATCGCTGGCCCGGCATGGCGGCGCGGTCCTGCTGGTCTCGTCCGTCGCCGGCCTGCGCGGCTGCCCCGGAACCGTCGCCTACCAGACCGTGAAGGGCGCGCTGATCCCGATGGCGCGGGCGCTCGCCATGGACCACGCCCACGAAAACATCCGCGTCAACGTGATCGCGCCCGGCATCATCCGCACACGCTTCCACGAGGCGATGACCGAGGCGGCGAAGAACCACAACATCGCCAACCGCATCCCGCTGCGCCGCGAGGGCCAGGTCACCGATGTCGCCAGCGCGGCAATGGAACTGCTGCGCAACGAGTTCATCACCGGCGAATACCTGACCATCGACGGCGGCATGTCGATGCGGGTCACGGCGTAGAGATCACGAGGGCGCGCATGGCGATCCGACGGGGGAACCGGTCCGAGGCGAGATGGCTCGACGGCCATGCCAGACGGGTCGGATTTGCGAATAACTTCCGTCGTTTCGGCGGGGTATTGAATATATGGTATTAGAAAATGATCGCGAAGGCGATCAGGGAGCGCCTCGCCGTCCAAACCTCATCAGGAATGCGCCCAGCTTTTTATGATGGATGGGCCTTCGTGACGGAGGGGGAGGCGATGCAGCATTCAAAGGAGGAGAGAAAATGAAATATCTGGGTTGGGTAGTCGGCGGCTCGGCACTGGCCGCCGTGTTATTTGCAAGTTCGGCCTCTTTCGCCAAGGCGCCGAGCATCTGCGTGGTGCACAATGGCGCCGACCATCCGTCCATCACCGCACTCGTGGCCGGCATGGACGACGAAGCAAAGATCTTCGGGGCCACGGTGACATATTTCGATCCCGCTCTCGACCCGGTCAAGCAGGTCTCGATGATCGAAGACTGCACGTCACGGAAGCCCGACGTCATCGTTGTGAATGCCGTCGATCCCGCAGCCGTCGTGCCGGCGATCGCCAAGGCCAGTGAAGCCGGCATTCCGGTGCTGACGCAGAATGCGGACACCAATGCCGATGGTCGCGCCTATACCAAGGCTTTTATCGGTAGCCAGTCGTTCGACCAAGGCTACGCCGTGGGCGAGATGATCAACAAGGCGCTGGATGGCAAGGGCAAGGTTGCCGTCATCACGGGCAAGGTGGGACAGACCGACTCCGTCAATCGAACCGCGGGAATGGAGGCGGCGTTCAAGGACGCTTCATCGGCAATCGAGGTGATCGCCGTGCAGCCTGCCGACTGGAGCAAGGATCGCGCCCTGACCGTCATGCAGGATCTGCTTACCCGTTTCCCCGAGATAGATGCTGTCTTCGGCCAGGACGATCCCATGGCGTTGGGCGCTCTGGAAGCGATCAAGGCACAGGGGCGCCAGGGCGAAGTCAAGGTCTTCGGCGTCAACGGCAACAAGGAAGCCTGCGCGGCCATCAAGAATGGCGAGATGTACGGCACGGCCTTGCAGATGAGCTACCTGGTCGGCGTCTACACCGTGCGCGCGGCTTATGACGTGACCAACGACCGGCTCATAGCACGTACCATTCTGGCTCCGACCGCGGCCGTCACGCCTGACACGGTCGACCAATGGATGGCCCAGTGCTGGTAAGGACCGGGCGTATCGAACAGGAGTAGTCGAGATGGTCAACGCTGCATCCGATGCAGGCCCGGCCAAATCCTCGATACAGGGCGTTCCCGGCAGTTCCGCCGGGAACGCACGCATCCGCTGGTATGAGCCGCTACGCGAACACACCGCCCTGATCCTGCTGGTGGCGCTGCTGGTTGCCGGCAGCCTCACCTCCGATGTCTTTCTCACGCCACGCAACCTGCTCAACATCCTGTGGGCGATTTCCATTCTCGGCATCGTCGCGCTGGGGCAGACGATATTGCTGCTCACCTGTCGCTTCGACATGTCGGTGGCCGCGGTCGTCGGCTTTGCCGGCATCGTAACGGTGCTTGCCCAGATCAACGGCCTCGATCTCTATTCCTCGATCGCGGCAGGACTTGCCGCCGGAGCCCTTATCGGCCTGCTTAACGGGTTGCTGGTGCTTCTCACGGGAGCCAATCCGTTTCTCATCACGCTCGGCACCAATCTTTTCGTCTATTCGCTGTCGCTGTCGCTGACGCAGTCGAAGACCCTCTACGCCACGATTCCAGCGTTCAATGTGCTGGGCCGCGGCCAATTGTTCGGCTTTCTGCACGTCTCGGTGCTCGTCTTCATCCTGCTCGCGCTGGCGCTTGAGTTCCTGCTGCGCCGGACGGTCTTCGGACGCACCATATTCGTCACCGGCTTCAACGAAGTGGCTGGGCGGTTCTCCGGTCTGAGGGTCGGCGCCACCAAGCTTGCCACCTTCGTCATGTGCAGCTCGCTCGCTGCGCTGGCCGGCATCATCATGACTTCGCGGACGAACTCCACCGTTGCCAACGCCGGCTTCGGCATGGAGTTCGATTCCATCATCGCTGCGGTGCTGGGCGGCACAAGCTTGTTCGGGGGACGAGGCGGTGCACTGCGAACGATCGTCGGCGTCGTCGTGCTCGGCGTCATGAACAACCTGTTGGTGCTGCTGAACGTGCCCACCGAAGCCCAGCAAATAGCGAAGGGCAGCGTCTTCCTGCTGGTGGTCTGGGCCGACAGCCTGCTGCGCAGGCATTGATGGGGCAAAGGGATGAGGCGAGTCATCGACATTCTCGAGAAACACAGCGCAGCCCTCATCGTCTTCGGGTTGGTCATCGCATTCGGATCGACGAGCACGGGAACGTTCGCCACGGGCTCCAATATTGAAAACATAGCCCGCCAGATTTCGCTCGACGCGCCTATGGTCTTCGGGCAGGCGGTGGTCCTGATCGCCGGTGGCATCGACATCTCCGTCGGCTCCACCATGGCAATGGCAGCCGCCCTTGCCATTGGCTTGCAGCCGTACGGCACCCTCGCGGCGGTGGCGGCTGCGCTTCTGTTCGGCATCGCGGTCGGGGTGGTGAACGGCCTGCTGGTCACAAAAGGCCGGATCGTGGCCTTCGTTGCCACGCTGGGCACCATGAGCGTGGTGCGCGGATTACTGCTGACCTACACCGGGCAGGGATCGTTGACCGGTCACGATCCCGCCTTTGCCTGGTGGGGCGCCGGGCAATTGGGGCCGGTGCCGGTTTCGTTGATCGTCGTGCTCGTATTGCTCGGGGTCCTGTGGGTGTTCCTTGGCCATACCCGGGAAGGGCGGGCGCTCTACGCCATCGGAGGCAACAAGGATGCGGCTTTCCTCGGCGGTGTCCGGGTCGACCGGGGATTGATGGTCGCATTCGCGATCAGCGGTCTGCTTGCAGCGATATCGGGCGTACTGGTTGCATCGCGCCTCAATTCCGCCTCCGCCCAGCTTGGAGCGGACGCTCCGCTGATGTCGATCTCAGCCGCTTTGATCGGCGGCGCCAGTCTTCTTGGAGGGAAGGGCGCCATCGTCGGCGCATTCTTCGGCGTGCTGGCGCTCGGCATCCTGAACAACGGCATGAATTTGCTCGGCGTGCCGACCTATAGCCAGATCGCCATACGCGCGACGATCCTGGTCGCAATCGTCGTTATCGACGCCCTGGGCACGGCACTGCGCCAGCGCGACCTGGCCAAGGGACGCATCACGCAGTGAAGAAGACGGCAACGGAGTGGGACAGATGAACAAGCTGGTGCGTATCGCGACGACTTCGATGGCGACGCTCGAAGCGATTTCGCCGCCCTACAACCTGTCGGAACCCGATCCGAAACTCTCCCTGGCCCGTGGCCTCGAACTGATCGATGCGGCGGGCGCGCAGAATGCGGATCTGGTGTGCTTGCCTGAGACCTTCGCCACGGCTGGCCTGGACAGCCAGCGGAGCGCTGCATTCGTGGAGCCGGCCGATGGCCCGTCCTTCGCTGCCCTGGCCGAACGTGCGCGCGCCAACCGCATCAATGTGGTCGCCGGAGCGTTGCAATGGGAAAACGACCGAATCTCCAACGTGGCCGTTCTGTTCGGCCGGGACGGAGAGCGCATCGGCTCCTATTCCAAGCGCCATCCCACGGAAGGGGAAATCGAGGGCGGGGTCGTGCCCGGCGTGTCTGCCGGTGTTTTCGATACCGATATCGGACGCGTCGGGCTTGCCATCTGCTTCGACCTGAACTGGCGCCAGCTCTGGCAGGAGATGAAGGCGCAAGGCGCCGAGATCGTCTGCTGGCTCTCCGCCTACGAGGGCGGTTTCCCATTGCAGGCTTATGCGTGGATGCACGATTTCGTCGTCGTCTCGTCGGTGCAGTCCTATGTCGGCAAGATCATCGACCGTACCGGCACCGTTCTCACCACCACCAGTCGCTGGGGCCGCCTGACGAGCTGGGATGTCGATCTCGACCAGCGCTGGTTCCACACGGACGGACAGGCTGAGAAGATCATCGCCGTGCAGCAACGCTACGGTGGCCGCGTCAGGGTTGAAACGCGCGGCGAAGAGCATCTGTTCTCCATAACACGCCAGGATCCGGGATTGTCCATCGACGAGATAATCGCGGAACTGGGGCTCGTTCAGCTCGACGACTATCTCGACCGCTGCACGCTTGCACAGAAGCGGGAACGCGACCGCGACAGAGGCCGGAATGGCTGATCCGTTGCTTTCCCTGGCCGGTGTCTCGAAAAGCTTCCCCGGCGTTCAGGCGCTGTCCGACGTCTCGTTTGAATTGGCGGCGGGAGAAGTACACGCCCTGATGGGCGAGAACGGGGCCGGCAAATCCACGCTGATAAAGATACTGTGCGGAGTGCAATCGCATGATACCGGCGAGATCCTGATCGAGGGGAAACCCGTCAGGATCGGCAGTCCGGCCGACGCTCGGGCCCTGGGCATCGCGCCCGTGCATCAGGAACTGCACCTGGAACCTTACCTGAGTGTCGCCGAGAACATATTTCTCGGCAACCAGCCCCGGACCCGGTTCGGCACGATAGACTGGAAAGGGATGGTGAAGTTAGCTCGCCGTACCCTGAGCGAACTTGGCGTTTCTCTGGATGCCACCGCCGAGGTTGGCCGCCTTTCGATCGCCGAGCGGCAGATAGTGGCAATCGCGCGGGCGGTGTCCACGCGCGCCCGCATCATGATCTTCGACGAGCCGACCTCGTCGCTGACCCGTCGCGAGACAGATCTGCTCCTGTCCCTGATCCGTCGCCTGCGCGACCAGGGGATCGGCATCATTTACGTTTCGCATCGCATGGAAGAGATATTCGCCCTTTGCGACCGCGTAACGGTGTTTCGTGACGGGCGTCACGTCTCGACCGGTCGCGTCGCAGAGACTTCGCTTGATGAACTGATCCGAGCGATCGTCGGGCGCGATATCGTCGCGCTGCCGATGAAGGCGACGACCCCTCCGGGAAAGGTGGTGCTCGATGTTCGCAGCCTGAGCAAGAAAGGGATGCTGCACGACATCAGCTTCAATCTGCGCAGCGGCGAGATCGTTGGCCTTTCCGGATTGGTTGGTTCCGGACGGACCGAACTGGCACGCACTATTTTCGGAGATATAACCCCCGACGGCGGTGAAATCCTCATCGAGGGAGTGCCCATCCGGTCTCGTGGCCCGCGGGATGTCATCGCATCCGGCATCGGCCTCGTTCCGGAAGACCGCAAGGACCAGGGCCTGGTGGTCGATCTTTCCGTCATGGCCAATATCAGTATGCCTTCGCTTGGCCCGCTCGGTCATCTTGGCGTGCTCAGCAGACAGCGCGAGCGAAGGCTGGCCGAGGACTATGTCAAGCGCCTTGCCATCCGAACGCCGACCATCGGTCAGAAGGTGATGTTCCTCAGTGGCGGCAATCAGCAGCGCGTGGTGATCGCCAAGTGGCTGGCGACCCGCCCGAAGGTCCTGATCGTCGATGAGCCGACACGGGGTGTCGATGTGGGGGCGAAATCCGAAATCCACGGAATATTGCGATCGCTGGCCTCCGAGGGAATGGCTATCCTTATGATATCCTCGGATTTACCCGAGGTCCTGGCTGTGAGCGACCGCATCCTGGTCATGAGCAATGGACGGCTTGCGGGCGAGTTGACGGGCGATCTCGTCACGCAGGAGCAGGTCATGAACCATGCAATGGGCATCACCTGAATGATGGAGGCCGTGGCATCTGCGGCGGCTTGAAGACCGGGATGCGGCGGTTCAGAGGGGGGCCGCAGGTCGGGCTGCCGGTTGCTCCGCCACCGAAGCGCTAGACCCGTAGCATCTCGACGCTCAGAAAACTGGCTCGGCGATCATGTGATTGATGGTCCGCGCCGCCGTTCGGTGAGGTCGTCGAGGTTCAGTTCCCCGCCAACCAACGTACCATGCCGCTCGAGATGTTCATCGGTTTGTCTGAGAAGCTGAGTCCGGCGATCATCGCCGCCGCCACACTGATGATGGGCTGTCGATCCTGCTGTTGCTGGTTGCCAATCTGCTGGCCGGCGTTGTGGCGGCCGTCGGGGAAGTGACGGTACGAACAGACAAACCGGTTCCGCATCGTGGCCGCCCTCCAGTCATCGACGCCATCGGCCTCCAAATGCTGGCTCCTTCTTGTTGAGCGAAGTCAAATCTGCTCAACTGGCCCGCAATTGGTTGTTCACGGCCGATCGGCATGGGAAGGCTGCTGGCTAAAGGAGAGGGCGCTTCCTTGCCTATTCGTCTTGGTCGGAAATATCAGCACCTGACGCACGGCTGGACCTGTGCCTGCCACGATCCGCAAGCGTTGCAATTGCTGGCGCGCGTCGACAAAGGACTGTCGCGCCGTTCCATCCTCAAGGGCGTGGCGGCGAGCTTGGCCGCGCCCGCCCTCGGGTTCGTCAACCCGGCCTTCGCGCAGGCCTCCGAAAAGCCGATCCTGCTCAGGAACGTGAACATTTTCGACGGAACCAACGGCAAGCTCGTCGAAGGGCAGGGCGTGCTGGTCGAAGGCAGGCTCATCAAGGCATTGGTGGCTTCCGCAGACGCGGTTGCCGACGCGGAGGTGATCGACTGCGGCGGGCGCACCTTGATGCCTGGCATGATCGACATGCACTGGCATTCGATCCTTGCCGGTATTTCGCAAGCCGTGGCCATGACCGCCGATATTCCCTACGTGCATCTCGTCGCCGCACAGGAGGCCGAGCGTACCGTGCTTCGGGGTTTTACCACCGTTCGCGACGTCGGCGGTCCGTCCTTTGCCTTGAAGCGGGCGATCGACGAGGGGCGTATCGCCGGACCGCGGATCTATCCGTCCGGTGCAATGATCTCGCAGACCTCGGGGCACGGCGATTTCCGCATGCGCACGGAACTGCCGCGCACCCCGCAGAGCAACCTCAACGTGACCGAGCAGGCCGGCATCGCGGCGATCGCCGACGGCGAGGCGGAGGTGCTGCGGCGGGTTCGCGAGCAACTCATGCTCGGCGCCAGCCAGATCAAGATCATGGGCGGTGGCGGCGTTTCGTCCGCCTACGATCCGATCGACGTGCTGCAATATTCGGAAGCCGAGATGAAGGCGGCGGTTTCGGCCGCGTCGGACTGGGGAACCTATGTCTGTATCCACGCCTACACCTCCGCAGCCGTCCAGCGCGCGCTGAAGTGCGGAGTCAAATCGATCGAGCATGGCCAGCTTGTCGATGAGGATACCGCCAAGCTCATCGCGGATTCCGACGCCTGGTGGAGCCTTCAGCCGTTTCTGAACGACGAGGACTCCAACGAGAAGCCGACTCCGGAGGCGCGCGCAAAGCAGCAGCAAGTTGCCGAAGGGACCGTTCAGGCCGTGGAATGGAGCCGCAAATACAACGTCAAGGTGGCTCTGGGCACCGATATCCTGTTCAGCCCGAAGGGTACGGCGACACAAGGCAAGCAACTCGTCAAATTCGCCCGCTGGTATGACAATGCGGACGTACTGCGGCTTCTGACCAGCGGCAACGCGGAACTTGCGGGCCTTTCCGGTCCTCGCAATCCCTATCCGGGCAAGCTCGGCCGCATCGAGGCCGGCGCCTATGCCGACATCCTTGTGGTCGATGGCAATCCGCTCGACGACATATCCCTGATCGCCGATCCCGGCAGGACGTTGAAGCTCGTCATGAAAGATGGGCGCATTCACAAGAACGCGCTCGCAGCCTGAGGGGACCATCTTGAACAGATACGTCATTGCCGTTGTTCTGGCCTTGGGCAGCGCACCTGTCGCATTTGCCGCCGACGTATTACCCGGCCAACCGGTGGAGGCCGCGCCGCTCGCGGCCGAGCGTCCCGACTGGGCCCTGCAGGTCACGCCCTACATGTGGGCGGCAGGTCTTGATGGATATATCTCGCCATTCCGCCGGGGTCCGACGATCGGCATCGAGAAGTCGTTCTCCGATGTCATGGATGATCTCAACTTCGGCGGGTTCGTCAATGTCTGGGGACGATACGACCGCTTCGTCTTCTCCGGTGACATGATGTACGTCAACACCACCGACAGCCATGGGACCGGTCCGCTGCCTGCGTTGCAGATTCCGGGGCTCGGCGTCCCGATCCCGCCGGGCGCCAGCGTCGATGCAAGGGTCGATACGAAACAGTTCATGGCCACCTTGCAGGGCGGTTATCGTGTTGTCGATACGCCGCAGTTTACGCTCGACGCTCTGGCTGGCGTGCGTTTCTGGCACATCTCGAACGACGTGACGGTGACAGCCAGCCATCCCGCCATCGGCACCCGCGCCGCCACCCATGGCGAAAGCTTCGGCTGGGCAGACCCTGTGATGGGGCTGCGTGCCTTCCTTCCTTTGACGGAGCAATTGTCGCTCCAGGCCCAGGCCGATATCGGCGGCTTCGGAGCCGGCTCCGATCTCACATGGTCGGCGCTCGCAACCGTCAACTATGCCTTCACCGACCATCTCTCAGCCTCCGTCGGCTATAAGGTGCTCGATGTCGACTATGACCACGACGGCCATGTCTACGACACGCGCCTGAGCGGCCCCGTTCTGGGCATGACCTATCGCTTCTGAGCGGAAGCGTGTCGTAAGGAACGTGTCAGCGATGCGGAACCGACCCCGGCAGGTTTGCGCGCGTCCCGGTCCTTGTCCGCCTGCGGCGTCAACTCCACCCGGCAGGCCATCCCTCAATCCTCGGAGCGTCCTGATCCTTCGCGGTCGCGCTCGTAGTGCTTCTTGAGCGGGAAGGGCGGCAGCCAGGATTCGCGGCGGATGGTCCAGAGCTCGTAGGTTGGCTTGAACTGGTCGGGAGCGTCCAGGGAGCCGAGGTTCACTTCCACCTCGTCGCCGCTTCGCCCGAAGACCGGCGAGCCGCAGCGGGGGCAGAAGGACCGGCCGGCATAGGTGCCCGCCTCCCCCTCGATCGTCACCGCCTCCTGCGGGAAGATCGCGGACGCGTGGAAAAGCGCGCCATGATGCTTGCGGCAGTCGAGGCAATGGCAGATGCCGACCCGGTAGGGCCGCCCGGTTGCCACAAATCGGACATTGCCGCACAGG
>JBQCHN010000453.1:0-4268 GCA_051954615.1 Mesorhizobium sp.
TTGAGGAATTCCAGCGCCTCTTCCTTGTGCGGCGCGTCGGCGGGGATCGCCATCTGGTCGAACCACATCTGCGTGCCTTCCTTCGGAATGGCATAGGCAAGTTCGACGCCGTTCTTGGCCTCTTCGGCGCGGTCGCGGGCCTGGAAGACGTCGCCCGACCAGCCGACCGCCACGCAGATGTCGCCGTTGGCGAGGCCGTTGATGAACTCGGAGGAATGGAACTTGCGCACGAACGGGCGGACCTTCATGAACGCTTCTTCGGCCTTGGCGATGTCATCCGGCTCATGGCTGTCCGGGTTGAGGCCGAGATAGGCGAGCATGACAGGGATCATGTCCGTCGGCGAATCGAGGAAGTTGATGCCGCAATCCTTGAGCTTGGCGGCCTGCTCGGGATCGAACACCGCCTTCCAGCTATCGATCTTGTCGGTGCCGAGCGCGGCCTTGATCTTCTCCTTGTTGTAGCCGATGCCGACCGTGCCCCACATGTAGTTGATCGAATATTCGCTGCCGGGATCGAACAGGTCGGTGCGCTTGGTCACCTGGTCCCACATGTTCTTGATGTTGGGCAGCTTGGACTTGTCGAGCTTCTCGAAGACTCCGGCCTGGATCTGGCGCTGCAGGAAGGAACCCGTCGGCACCACGACGTCGTAGCCGCTGCCGCCGGCGAGCAGCTTCGTCTCGAGGATCTCGTTGGAATCGTAGACGTCGTAGACGACCTTGATGCCGGTCTCCTTGGTGAAGTCCTGCAGGATCGAGGAATCGATGTAGTCGGACCAGTTGAAGACATTGACGACGCGGTCCTCGGCTTGTGCGCCGAAAACGGCGAGCGTCATGAATGCAGTTGTCGCCGAAAGCCGGAGCGCTGTTCTGGCCATGGTATTCTCCCTTGCTGAGTGTTCCCGCCCTGACGCTCGGCCGGACCGGCGCGACAGGAGATGGTTTCGAAGACTATTGAGCTTGTTGCGGAGCGGCAAGCCGCAATCGGCTGGTCGGGCTCGACCTGAGCGAGCCGCCGGTTCCGAAGGGTAAGATATGCAGCAGTCCTGTTCGGGCCGGAAGTACTTCGGGCCGTCGCGAAAGCTTGGCAAAATACGCCTGTCTTGTTGTTGCCTTGACGCCAGCCTGCCCGCCGCGCCACGCGCTTGTCAAGTCGATCCGGGAGCCGGGCGGAAGCGGGCGGCGCGCTTCAGTTGGGAGCCGGCAGGCCGGTGATGCCCGGCCGCACCGGCCGCGACTGGCGGCGCGCTTCCAGCGCGATGTGGATGATCAGCGCGGTGAACACGACCGCGCCGCCGACCATGGTGCGCGCGGACGGCACCTCGCCATGCACCAGCCAGACCCAGATCGGGCCGAGCAGCGGCTCGAACGTGCCCAGAAGTGCCGCGACCGCCGCCGGGACCATGCGCGCGCCGGTGGCGAAGAAGGCGAGGCCGAGGCCGAGATTGATCACGCCGAAGGCGAACAGGAAGCCCATGTCGCGGCCGCTCACCGCGAAACCGGAGGTCTGCGAGGCGGCGAAGGCTGCGGCAAGCAGCGTACCGAGGCAGGTGGCCGGCGTCATGCGCACATGGGCGAAGCGGCGGGTGATGACGGTGGCGATGGAAAACACCACCGCGATCAGCAGCGCCAGCCCGTCGCCGATGGGCGAGACGGCGCCGCCGAGCGATTCGGAGACCATGATGGCGACGCCGGCGATGACGGCGGCGATGGCGATCCAGGTGGCGGTCGACACGGTTTCGCGAAAGAGAATCCACGCGAGAAGCGCCGCCAGCAGCGGAACGCCCGCCTGCATCAAGAGGATGTTGGCGACCGTGGTGTAGGACAGCGCCACGACGAAGGTCGTCGAAGCGGTGGCGAAGCAGGCGGCGACGGCCAAGCCTGGCAGGCCCATGCCGCGAAACAGCGCGACCGTGCCGCGCCAGCCGTCGCGCCAGAGCATGAAGCCGATCAGGAAAGCTGCTGCCCAGACCGAGCGCCAGAACACCACGGTCCAGTTGTCCTGCATGTCGATGAAGCGGGCGATGGCGCCGCCGAAGCTCCACATCAGCGCCGACAGGAAGACCAACAGCGAGCCCCAGCGCTCGCTGCCTCCGGTTGCAGGCGGTGCCGTCACATTGTGCTCAAGCGTCGGAGCCGACATGCGTTCCTGCCCGATTCAAAAAAGCCGGGAAACGACCACTACAACTGGGCCTGCAATCCGGGTAGACGAAGCTCTGCCCGGCGGCGTGATCCAGCGCGCGAAGACGGTTGGCGCACCGGCGGGCCATGGCTTGGCGCGGTTGATCGGCGAGGCTGGCCATTGAATGAACGACCGGGGACGGTAGGCTGGCTGCGGGTGGGAAATGTGAATCATGAATGTCTACAAGGCGACGATCAATTCCAGGGAACTGAAGCAGTTGTCGGTGCTCGCCCCCTGGCGCACCGCCGCGGCGCTGGCGCTTGACTGGCTGGTGATCGCGGCCGCCATCGGCGTCAGCGAATATGCCGGGAACGTCTGGGTCTATCTTATGGCCGTGGCGCTGATCGCCGGCCGCATGCATGCCTTCGGCGTTCTCGTGCACGAGGCGGCGCATTTCCGTTTCCTGAAGAACCGCCGCGCGAGCGAATGGATCATGGATACGCTGGCGGCCTGGCCGATCGGAACCACGGTCGAGGGCTACCGGCAGAACCATCTCGCCCACCATCAGAACGTCAACACCGAGAACGATCCCGACTGGGTGGTGAAGCTCGGCACCACCGCCTTCACCTTTCCGCAGAAGATGCAGGTTCTGACGCTGCGCCTTCTCGGCTATCTGGTCGCGGTCAGCTCGCTGCTGGACTTGACCCACATCCTGCCCCGCGCCGGCAAGGCCGCTCCCAAGGACAAAACCTACCGGCTGATAAGGCTGGGCTTCTACCTGGCCTTTGCCGCCCTGTTCACCGTGCTCGGCATCTGGAAGGGCGTGCTGCTCTATTGGCTCGCCCCCTATTTCACGGCGTTCTTCCTGTTCCTCTACGTGCGCAGCGTTGCCGAGCATTTCGGCGGCATGGACTATGAGGAGGAACTGGGCAGCACCCGCACGGTCTATCCCTATCTATGGGAGCGCCTGTTCTTTGCCCCGCACAACATCAACTACCACCTGGAGCATCACATGTTCCCGGGCGTTCCGTTCTACAACCTGCCGAAACTGCACGCGGCGTTGATGCGCGACGAGACCTATCGCGCCAAGGCGCACCTGACGCGCGGCTATTCGACCGGACTGATGCGCGAATGCCTGTCGAACCGTTACGAGCCGCTGCAATCACTGAAAATCGAAAGCTGACAGGCCCGTTACCATCTCGTCCAGCCCGAGCGGCCGGGTGACGGGCGGCTCGGCGCGGGCGAGGCAGCCGGCCCGTTCGCACAGACGGCAGGCGGGGCCGATGGGGGTCGCCGTCGCCCACGCTGCCCCCTTGCCGGCGTTTCCGGGCGCTGCCGCCGGCAGCGCGGCGCCGTAGACGATCTCGTCCTTGAAGCCGATGTCGCAGCCGATCAAAAGTGCTGTGCGGCGCGGCCGCTCGCTGAAGCTGCCCTGCGGCCCTTCCAGTGTGCGCGCCACCGTCAGGAATTCCGCCCCGTCAGGCATTTCCACCGCCTCGACGAAGATCTGGCCTGGCTGGGCGAAGGCGGCGTGCACGGCGAGCTTGGGGCAGCCGCCGCCGAAGCGGGCGTGCGGGAAGCCTTGCGCGCCGGCGCGGCGGAAGCGGTTGCCGGCATTGTCCACCTCCAGCATGAAGAACGGCACGCCGCCGGCACCCGGCCGCTGCAGCGTGGTCAGCCGGTTGGCGGCCTGCTCGAAGGAGACGCCGAAGCGCGAGCGCAGCACGTCGAGGTCGTAGCGGGCGCGCAAGGCGGCGGCGTGGAAGGCGCCGTAAGGCATCATCAGCGCGTGCGCGGCGTAGCGACCGAGTTCGAAGCGCGCCAGCCGCCGCGCCTCGTCCGACGACAGCTTCAGTCCCTGGATCTCGCCGGCAACAGCCACCGCCATGCGAATCAGGCAGGCCTCCATCGCCACCTCGCGCAACTGGTCGAAGGGCGACAGCCGCTCGGACAGGAACAGGCGCTGCGAATGACGGTCGTAGCGGCGGCGCCAGTTCGGCATGGTGGCGACGGGCAGCACCTTGACGACGATGCCGTATTCGCGCTTCAGCCACGCCTTGAGCGCGCCGAAAAGATCGTCGCCGGGATCGAGCAGGGCGGTGAAGGCGTCGGCTTCCTCCTCGATGCCGGAAAAATGGTTGGGCCGCCG
>JBQCHN010000454.1:0-5090 GCA_051954615.1 Mesorhizobium sp.
AGGCGATTCGGCTGGCTGGGATGACCGACCTCGGACAGGTGGCCGCGCTATGGCGCTATCCGGTGAGCTCGCTCGCCGGACAGCCGATGCGCGAGCTTTTCTTCGGCCCCGACGGAGCCGAAGGCGACCGCGGCTACGGGCTTTTCGACATGGCGAGCGGCATCGTTGCCGCTCCCGACCGCAACCCGGCGAAGTGGGATCAGGCTCCCCGTGTCCGCACGCGGCTGTTGGACGATGGCGGGCTGGAAGTGAAGACGCCCGGTGGCGAATGGTTGGCCGCGCCGGATGCCGCGAGCGACGCGGAAATCGGCGGTTATCTCGGCTTCGACGTTGCCGTGCGGCCTTATGCCGACGCCGCGCCGCAGCTCGCCGACGGTTCCACCGTCGCGCCGCGCTATCGCAAGGCGCCCGTGCATCTGCTTACCACCGCTTCCCTGGCGCGCCTCAAGGCGCTGCATCCTGAAGGCGACCCGGATCCCCGGCGTTTTCGGCCGAGCATCCTGGTCGACATGCCGGAAGTCGAAGGCGAATTTCCCGAGTCGGCCTGGCTCGGCCACCGCCTTGTCGTCGGCGATGTGGAACTGACGGTTTCGGAACCATGTCGCCGCTGCGGCTTCACCGTCATCGCCCAGGACGGGTTCGACAACGATCCGGGCATCCTGCGCACGCTGGTGCGCCACAACAGTCACAACATCGGCGTCTATTGCACCGTCGACCGACCGGGACGCATCCGCGAGGGCGATGCGCTGCGCTTTATCTGAGGCTTTTCCGGGCGGGAAATCCGTCCTTGCAATCGGTGGGCAACGGCCCCACATTGGGCTCGTGTTCAACCAATCGAAAGGAGGTGATCCGATGTCGAGTGATTTCGTTTTCCAGAGCGTGGTCCCGGCGGATCGCCTTCACGGGGAGCAGTCTCTCCGCTGAAGCGCGTGACGCGCGGCGCTTGATCCCAAGCCTCAGGCAATCGGGATCGTGCCACGGGCCGCGCACTGGACGAAAGACACGGGAAGGCCGCCGGCTTCGCAAGAAGCGGCGGCCTTTTCGTTATCTCCCTCGCCTCTCTACCCTCGCCTCGGGCGCCGGCCGGCGATCGCGAATCGATCGCCGCGGGACGGACCGCAAGATCCCGGCGAACCGGCGCCGAGGACGAGGGCTCTGCCAGGCCTGCGCCAGCCGCTTGATGATGCGGGCGATCGCCTGGAAAGCGGCATCCGGTTGGGTGCCGCAAGCTGCCTGGTAGAAATGGGGACGCCGGGTTGGTGCGGCGTGGGTATGAGGTTCCTTTCGACAGGCCCGATGCAGGAATCCGGCCGTATCCCCTCAAACACGATGCCGGAAACCGGGTTTGTCATTAACCTATTGGTTTCATTGGGCTATGCTGCGTAATATGGTGAACGATCGGTAAGCGGCCAGCCAGCCGGGATCCGCGTTTTACAAAAACCTCGCCACGATGGAACGTCCGGACTGGTGGCGGGGCGTCAGCGTCCTGAAGCGATACAGCGCGCCCTGTGCCGGAACGGCACGTGGACGTTTGAAGAGCCGGAACGGCACGTGGAGGTTTGAAGGGCCGGAACGGTACGTGGAGATTTGGAACGCCGGACAGGAGCGCCGGTGTCTACCGCTTCATCGCCCGTCCGAGCGCGGTCATGATGTGCGGGTCGCCCGACTGCGCGACGTTGAAGCGCAGGAAATCGGCCGCCGATTGCGAGACGCTGAAGACGTTGCCCGGCGCCAGCACGACCTTGTCGGCAAGAACGGCGCGCGCAAGGTCGGCACCATCGTGGCCGCCGGGCAGGCGGCACCATAGGTAGAAGCCGCCGCGCGGCATCAGCCACGGTTCGATGCCGAGAGTTTGCAGCCGCCCGGCGACATCGCGCCGCGCCCGCGCCAGCCGCCGGCGCAGCTCCTCCATGTGCTTGCGATAGAAGCCACCGGCCAGCATGCCGGCGATCATTTCGGCCGCGACCGGGCTCGGGCCGCCGAAGGCCGTGGCGACCTGCAGGTCGATCAGGCCGTCGACCCAATCGCGCCGTGCCGCGATGTAGCCGCAGCGCACCGAGGCCGACAGCGTCTTGGAAAAGGAGCCGATGCGGATGACGCGTTCCAGCCCGTCGAGCGCCGACAGGCGAGGCGAGGGCTCGGGCTCGAAATCGGCGAAGATGTCGTCCTCGACGATGGTCAGCTTGTTCGCGGCGGCGATGTTGAGCAGGCGGTGCGCGGTCTGCGGCGAAAGCGTAGCGCCGGTCGGATTGTGCAGGGCGCAATTGGTGATGTAGAGGCGCGGTCGCCGCTGGGTGACGGCCGCTTCGAAGGCGGCGATATCCGGGCCGGAGGGCGTATAAGGCACGCTCGCAAGCTCGACCTGATGCGCGCGCAACAGGGCGCGGAAATTAAAATAGCAGGGGTCGTCCACCAACACGGTGTCGCCCGGCGAAAGCAGGAAGCGGCAGATCAGGTCGACCGCCTGCGTGCCGGAGGTCGTCAGCATGATCTGCTCGGGCGATGCCTCGATGCCGTCCTCGGCAAGCCGCGACAGCAAGAGCCGGCGCAACGCCGGCGAGCCGCGCGTGGCGCCATAGTCTGAGAGGATATGGTCGTCGGCGCGTGCCAGCGCCCGCATGGCGCGGCGGAGCGCCTCGTGCGGCATCCAGTCGGTCGGCAGCCAGCCGCAACCCGGCATCAGCATCGACGGATCGGCGTCAAGAGATTGGCGCGACACCCAGAACGGGTCGACGGCGCGGTCAAGCAGCGGGCCGCCAGGCGCCAGCGCCAGCGGCACCTGCGCGGTTGCCGCGACGTAGAAGCCGGAACCGCGCCGGGCGCGGATCAGCCCCTCGGCGGCGAGCCGGTCGTAGGCTTCGACCACGGTCGCCGGCGAGACGCCCATGGTCGCAGCGAAGCGCCGGATCGAGGGCAGCCGGTCGCCGGCACTGAGCGCGCGGCCGGCGATGCGAGCGCGAATCGCCGCCATCACCGCGCCGGTGCGTGTCGCTATCTCGTCGTTCATCGCTCCAATCCGTACAGGTGATCGAACCAATACAGTTATCCGGAATTGTATCGCACCGTCTCTGTTCGCACCAGCGGTCCTCGGCTAGCAGTGTGGCGATATCCGACAGAGCGGGATGTGCGATGAGAACGACGGACGGTTGGGGCAGCGGCATACTCGGCGTGGTGATCTTCAGTGGGTCGCTGCCGGCGACACGGGTTGCGGTGGAGGGCTTCTCGCCATTGTTCCTGACTTCGGCGCGGGCGGTGATCGCCACCGCGCTCGGCGCGCTGTTGCTTCTGCTGCTGCGCCAGACCTGGCCGCGGCGGCAGGACATCGTGCCGCTCGCCGTGGTGGCGCTCGGCGTCGTGGTCGGCTTCCCGCTGCTGACGGCGCTGGCGCTCCAGCACATCACGGCGGCGCATTCCATCGTCTTCGTCGGCCTGCTGCCGCTCGCCACCGCAATCTTCGGCGTGCTGCGCGGCGGGGAGCGGCCGAAGCCGGCCTTCTGGCTGTTCTCCGGCATCGGCAGCGCCACTGTCGTCGGCTTCGCGCTGTCAGGTGGTGGCTCCGGCTCGCTGAAAGGCGACCTCCTGATGGTGGCGGCGATCCTCTTGTGCGGGCTCGGCTATGCCGAGGGCGCCACTCTGTCGCGGCGGCTGGGCGGCTGGCAGGTCATCTCCTGGGCGCTTGCCTTGTCGCTGCCGGTGATGCTGGCGATCATGCTCGCCACCCTGCCGGCGACATGGGAGGCGATAAGCGTGCCGGCCTGGCTCGGCCTCGCCTATGTCTCGGTGTTCTCGATGCTGATCGGCTTCGTCTTCTGGTATCGCGGCCTGGCGCTCGGCGGCATCGCCGGCGTCGGCCAGCTGCAGCTCCTGCAGCCCTTCTTCGGGCTGCTGCTGGCCGGCCTTCTGCTGCATGAGCCGATCGCCTGGACGATGATCGCGGCGACCGCCGTGGTGGTCGTCTGCGTCGCCTTCGCCCGCCGCTACGCCTGACTATGCAGGCTCATTACGCCGGTTGAGGCTCGGGATCGAAGCTCGGCCGATCGGTGTTGATGAGCAGCGCCAGGCAGGCGGCGATGATGCCGGTCATGCCGGCGATGACGAAGGCGAGCTGGTAGTCGCCCTGCATCTCGCGCATGACGCCGCCGAAATAGGCTGCCGCGGCCGCCCCCACCTGATGGCCGGCAACGATCCAGCCGAAAACGATCGGGCCGCTGCGGTCGCCGAAGGCCTCGTTGGTCAGGCGCAGCGTCGGCGGCACGGTGGCGATCCAGTCAAGTCCGTAGAACACGGCGAAGATGACCAGCGCCGTGCCGGAGAAGCCGGAGAAGGGCAGGTAGACCAGCGCCAGTCCGCGCACCGCATAATAGACACCGAGCAGCTTACGCGGGTCGAAGCGGTCGGTCAGCCAGCCGGAGAAGGTGGTGCCGATCAGGTCGAAGATGCCCATCAGCGACAACAGGCCGGCAGCCTGGATCTCGCCGATGCCCTGGTCGCTGCAGAAGGCGATCAGATGCGTGCCGACCAACCCGTTGGTGGTGAAGCCACAGATGAAGAAGGTTGCAAACAGATACCAGAACACTCGCGTGCCGGCCGCCCGCTTCAGCGTGCCCAGCGTATGGGCGATGAAGTTGCCCTGAGCGGCCGGCGAGACCGGCGGTACGTCGTCGGCCTCGGCGCCGTAGCGCACAGTGCCGATCGAAGAGGGCCGCTCCGGCACCAGCAGGAACACCAGCGGGATCAGGCAAGCGGTGGCGATGGAGACGGCGAGCGCCACCGGCCGCCAGCCGCCCGATTGCGCCAGCGAGGCGAGCAACGGCAGGAAAACCAGCAGGCCGGTGGCGCTGGACGCCGACATCAGCCCCATGACCAAGCCGCGATTGGTCTTGAACCAGCGGTTGACGATGGTGGCGCCTAGCACGGTCGCCACCGCACCCGAGCCGATGCCGGAAAAAACGCCCCAGGTGACGACGAACTGCCAGGCCTCGGTCATGAACAGCGACAGCGCGGTCGAGCCCGACATCAGCACGAAGGCGCCGACGAGTGTGCGGCGCAGACCGATGCGCTCCATCAGCGCGGCGGCGAAGGGACCGGCG
>JBQCHN010000455.1:0-8765 GCA_051954615.1 Mesorhizobium sp.
CTTTATCCCTCGCACCGAGATGGACATTGCCGTGGTCAGCGCCGGCGTGAACCTGACGCTCGACGACAAGGGCACCGTCAAGACGGCCCGCGTGGCGCTCGGCGCCGCGGCGCCGACGGTGCTTCTGGTGGAAGAGGCCGCGGTGGTCCTCGTCGGCTCGAAGCTCGACGAAGCGACGCTGGAGCGGCTCGCCAAGGTCTGCTCGGGCGCCTGCCGCCCGATAGACGACAAGCGGGGCACCATCGAATTCAGAAGGAAAGTCGCGGGCGTCCTGGCCAGACGGGCCGTCACAACCGCCTATCAGCGTGCAGGAGGCAAATGATGGCTGGCGTAGCAGTTTCGACCACGATCAACGGCGACCCTGTCGAGTATCTGTGCCAGCCTGACGAGACGCTGCTGGAAGTGCTGCGCGACCGGCTGGGACTGACCGGCGCCAAGGAAGGCTGCGGCACCGGCGACTGCGGCGCCTGCTCAGTCATCCTCGACGGCCGTCTCGTGTGCTCGTGCCTCGTGCTCGGCGCGGAAGCCGAAGGGCGGCGCGTCGAGACTGTCGAGGGCATGGCACATGGCGAGCAGTTGCATCCGCTGCAGCAGAAATTCCTCGAACACGCGGCCCTTCAGTGCGGCATCTGCACGCCGGGCTTCCTGATCGCGGCGAAGGACCTTCTGGCCAAGAACCCCTCGCCCACCGAGGAGGAGATCCGCTTCGGCCTCGCCGGGAACCTGTGCCGCTGCACCGGCTACGACAAGATCGTGCGCGCCGTCCAGGACGCGGCCAACGTAATGCGGGGAGCCTGACCGATGAATTTCGATCCACGTTATTCGACCCGCAATTTCACGGCCGTCGGCACGCGACCCATCAGACCCGACGGCATCGACAAGGTGACGGGCCGCGCCCGCTACGGCGCGGACTTCAACATGGCCGGCCAGCTGGTCGGGCGTATCCTGCGCAGCCCGCACGCGCACGCCAAAATCAGGAAGATCGACACTTCGAAGGCCGCGAAACTGGCCGGTGTGAAGGCGGTGATCACGGCAGCAGACCTGCCCGATCACACCAATGGCGATGCCGCCATGTACGACATCCTCGACAACTGCATGGCGCGCAAGAAGGCGCTCTATGACGGCCATGCGGTGGCCGCCGTCGCCGCCATCGACGCCCGCACCGCAAGACAGGCGCTGAAGCTGATCGAGGTCGACTACGAGGTGCTGGCGCATGTGACCGACGTCGACGAGGCGATGAAGCACGGGGCACCGCTGATCAACGACGCCATCTTCACCGAAGGGCTCGAGGAAAAGCCGGTCAAGCCGTCCAACGTCACCAAGCGCAGTCAGTTCGGCCATGGCGACGTCCATGACGGCTTCGGCCACGCCGATTTCGTCGTCGAGCGCTCGTTCAGAACCGAGCAGACGCACCAGGGCTACATCGAGCCGCATGCCTGCGTGGCGAGCGCCAATGCCGACGGCACTGCGGACCTGTGGGTCTGCACGCAGGGCCATTTCGTCTACCGCCAGCACTGCGCCCAACTGCTCGGTATGGACGCTTCGAAACTGCGGGTCACCTCTTCCGAGATCGGCGGCGGCTTCGGCGGCAAGACCCACGTCTGGGCCGAGCCGGTGGCGCTGGCGCTGTCGCGCAAGGCCGGTCGCCCGGTGAAGCTGGTGATGACGCGCGACGAGGTGTTCCGCGCCTCCGGCCCGACAAGCGCCACCTCGATCGACGTCAGGATCGGTGCCCGCAAGGACGGCACAATCACCGCCGCCGAAGCGACGCTGCGCTACTCCTGCGGTCCCTATGCCGGCTCATGGGCCGAGGTCGGCGCCATGACGGCCTTTGCCTGCTACCGGCTCGAAAACGTGAGGACCGTCGGCTACGAGGTTCTGGTCAACCGGCCGAAGACCGCGGCCTACCGCGCCCCTTCGGCGCCGATGGCGGCCTTCGCGGTGGAAAGCGCGATCGACGAGCTGGCAAAGCAGGTCGGTATTGACCCCGTCGATTTCCGCATCAAAAACGCCGCCCAGGAAGGCACGCGGTCCTCCTACGGCCCGGTCTACGGCCCGATCGGCATTGGCCCGACGCTGGAGGCCGTGAAGAACCATCCGCACATGAGGGCGCCGCTCGGCAAGAACCAGGGACGCGGCATGGCCTGTGGCTTCTGGCTCAACTTCGGCGGCCAGACCTGCACTGATCTCAACATCGGCATGGACGGGTCCGTCTCGCTTGCCGTCGGCACCATCGACGTCGGCGGTTCGCGCGCCTCGCTGTCGCTGATCGCGGCGGAGGAGCTCGGCATCGCCTACGAGCATGTGAAGGCGGTGGTCGCCGACACCTCCAGCCTCGGCTACAACGACATGACCGACGGCAGCCGCGGCACCTTCTCCACCTCCATGGCGACCATCTCGGCCGCGCGCAACGCCATCAGGACGCTGCGCGAGCGCGCCGCCCAGATGTGGGACATTTCGGTCGACGACGTCGCCTGGGAACACGGCCACGCGGTCGCCAGGGGCGAGAAGCACGGCAATCTCGGCAAGCTGTCGCTGAAAGAGATCGCCGCCGCGTCCGGCACGACGGGCGGGCCGATCGCCGGCCACAGCGAGCTTGTCGCCGACGGCGCCGGCGTCTCCTTCGCCACCCACATCTGCGACATCGAGGTTGACCCTGAGACCGGCGCCACGCGGGTGCTGCGCTACACGGTCGTGCAGGACGCCGGCAAGGCGGTACACCCGACCTATGTCGAGGGCCAGTACCAGGGCGGTGCGGCGCAAGGCATCGGCTGGGCGCTCAACGAGGAGTATATCTACGGCAAGGACGGACGGCTGCAGAATCCGGGCTTCCTCGACTACCGCATCCCGGTCTGCTCCGACCTGCCGATGATCGACACGCAGATCCTCGAGATCCCCAACCCCAACCACCCCTACGGAGTGCGCGGCGTCGGCGAGACCTCGATCGTGCCGCCGCTGGCGGCGATCGCCAACGCGCTGTCGAACGCGGCGGGCGTGCGCATGACGCACATCCCGATGTCGCCGCCGCGCGTGCTGGCTGCGCTCGAGGCCGCACGGGAAGGCTGATGGTCGAGGTCACGCTCTGGGGGTCGCTCGGAAGGGCCGCCGGAGGCACCAGCAAGCTCGACATCGAGGCCAAGGACATAAGGGAGCTGTTCAGGAAACTGGCTGAACAGCATCCCGGCCTCCAGCCCTGGATAGACCGCGGCATCGCCGTCTCCATCGACGGGACGATCTATCGCGACACCTGGTCGAAGAAACTGCCGAAAGACGCGGAGATATTCCTGCTACCCCGTCTTGCCGGAGGATAGAGTCTCCGTCATATCGCCGGAAAGTGGCAGGCGACTTTCCGGCCGGCTTTATGCTCCACAAGGGCCGGGCGTTCCCGGGCGCAGCGTTCCTGCGCGACCGGGCAGCGCGGGTGGAACCGGCAGCCGGCAGGCGGGTTGAGCGGGCTCGGCACGTCACCCGACAGAATGATGCGCTTGCGCCGTCCGCCGGGCGTCGTCTCCACCACGGGAACGGCCGAGATCAGCGCCTGGCTGTAGGGATGCGCAGGTGTGGAAAAAACATCTTCGGACGGCCCCTCCTCGACGATCGAGCCGAGATACATCACCGCGATGCGGTTCGAGACCTGGCGCACCACCGACAGGTCGTGGGCGATGAAGACGTAGGTCAGCTTCAGCTTTTCCTGAAGATCGGCAAGCAGGTTGACGATCTGCGCCTGCACCGACACGTCGAGCGCCGAGACAGGCTCGTCCAGCACGACGAGATCGGGATTGAGTGCGATGGCGCGCGCGATGCCGACGCGCTGGCGCTGGCCGCCGGAAAACTCGTGCGGATAGCGCACCACATGGTCCGGCAGCAGCCCGACTAGGTCGAACAGTTCGACGACGCGCTCGCGGATGGCCTTGGCGCCGAGCTTGCCATGCACCCTGAGCGGCTCGGCCACCAGGTCGCCGACGCGGCGGCGCGGATTGAGCGATGCGGACGGATCCTGGAAAACCATCTGCAGGCGGCGGCGAAACGGCCTCAGCCCGGCCAGCGACTTTTCGGTGATGTCCTCGCCTTCGAACAGGAGCTGGCCTTCGGTGATGTCGTAGAGCCTGACCAGGCAGCGCGCCAGGGTCGACTTGCCGCAGCCCGATTCCCCCACCAGCCCCAGCGTCTCGCCGCGCTGCACGGTGAGCGACACATTGTCGACGGCATGCACGACCCGGCGGCCTTCGGAGGAAAAGCGGGTGCCGATGGAAAAGCGCTTGCCGAGCGCGCGCGTCTCGAGGATGGGCTGGTCCTTGCCTTGCATGCGCGCGCTCATGGTTGCGCCGTCCGGAAACAGGCGGCCGCGTGGCTGCCGTCGCCGAGGACCGGCTTGCCGAGATCGCAGGGCTCGTAGCGCACCGGGCAGCGCGGCGCGAAGGCGCATCCCTTCGGCAGCCTCAGCAGCGACGGCGGTGAGCCCGGAATGGCCGGTAGGCGGCGGGGCTTGTCGCCGGTCAGCGGCGGGATGGAGCCGAGCAGCGCCCGCGTGTAGGGATGCAGGGAATCGGCGAAAAGATCGTGGCGGCTGCCGCGCTCGACGATGCGTCCGGCATACATGACCATCACCCTATCGGCGAGTTCGGACACCACGCCCATGTCGTGGGTGATGAAGACGACCGCCGAATTGTGCGTTGCCCTGAGCTTGCGCACCAGGTCCAGGATGCCGGCCTGCACGGTCACGTCGAGGGCCGTGGTGGGCTCGTCGGCCACCAGCAGTGCCGGACTGCAGGACAGCGCCATGGCAATCACCGCGCGCTGGCGCATGCCGCCCGAGAGCTGGTGCGGATAGCGCGACATCGCCTCGTGCGGATTGGGAAAATTGACTTCCGCCAGCAACTCCTCGACGCGCTTCATGGCCGCGGCCTTGCTGATGCGCTGATGCGCGCGGATCTGCTCGGCGATCTGCCAGCCGATCGTGTAGACCGGCGTCAGCGCCGTCATCGGGTCCTGGAAGATCATGGCGATCTCGTTTCCGCGCAGCAGGCGGAGCTGGCTGGCGGGCAAGCCGACCAACTCGCGGCCCTTGTAGCGGATCGAGCCCTCGATCACCGCATTTGGATCGGTGATGAGCCCCATCACCGCCAGCAGCGAAACGGTCTTGCCCGAGCCGGATTCGCCGACCACGCCGAGAATTTCGCCCTCGGCGAGGTCGAAGGAGACGCCGTCGATGGCGCGCACCACGCCGTCGTCGGTGCGGAAGGAGACTTTCAGGTCGCGCACGGAGAGGATCATGACGTCTTCACGCGCGGATCGAGGAGGATATAGACGAAGTCGACCACCGCGTTGGCGATGACGACGAACATCGAGGCGTACATGACGGTCGCCATGATCATCGGCAGGTCGAGGCTCTGCAACGCGTCGTAGGTCAGCTTGCCGATGCCCTGCAGGCCGAAGACGACCTCGGTCAAAAGGGCCGAGCCGCCGACCAGCGCGCCGAAATCCAGCCCGAACAGGGTGACGAAAGCGGTCAGCGAGGTGCGCAGCGCATGGCGCAGCAGGATGCGGGTTTCCGACAGGCCCTTGGCGCGGGCGGTGCGGATATAGTCCTCCTGCATGGATTCGATGATCGCCGCCCTGAGCACGCGCCCGTAGATGCCGATATAGAGAATGGACAGCGTGATCCAGGGAATGACCAGGGCGAGGAACCAGCCTTTGGGATCGTCGGAGAAGTTGACGTAGCCGAGCGGCGGCACCCAGGAGAACAGCCAGGTGTCGTGATAGCGGCTCTGGCTGAACAGGTTCATCACCTCGCCCACCCAGTAGACGGGCATGGAAATGCCGAGCAGGCCGAGCGCCATCAGGAGCTTGTCCAGCCAGCTGTCGCGCGTGGCGGCCGCGACGACGCCGATGAGGATCGAAAACACCACCCACAGCACGGCCGCGCCGAACACCAGCGACAGCGTGACGGGAATGGAGTCCAGCACCGCCGGAACCACCTTCCAGCCGCGATTGACGAAGGAGGTCAGGTCGCCGGTGACGAAGATCTTCTGCATCATCAGTGCATACTGCACGTAGAGCGGCCGGTCGAAGCCGAAGGAATGGCGCACCGCCTCCAGCACCTCGGGCGAGGCGTTGCGGCCGGCGATGCGCGCGGCCGGGTCGGCGCCGGGCGTGGCGAAGAAGATCAGGAAGACGATCACCGAAATGCCGAACATCACGAACAGCATCTGGGCGAGGCGGCGCAGGATCGGATAGATCATCAGTCCCGCCCCAGCTCGATCTTGGAGCGCGGGTCGAGCGCGTCGCGCAGGCCGTCGCCGAAGACATTGAGCGCCATGACCGAGACGGCGATGGCGATGCCCGGCGCCAACGCCACCAGCGGACGCGTGTAGAGCAGCGCCTGGCCGTCCTGGATGATGGTGCCCCAGCTCGCATCGGGCGGCTGCACGCCGATCGACAGGAACGAAAGCGCCGACTCCGTCAGCATGTTCAGCGCCATCATCAGCGGCACGAACACGATGAGCGTGGTGGTGACGTTCGGCAGGATGTCGCGCCACAGGATGCGCGGTCCAGGCACGCCCAGATTGATGGCAGCAAGCACGAATTCGCTGTTGCGCAGCGACAGCACCTGCCCGCGTATGGGCCTCGCCACGTAGGGAACGTAGACGATGCCGATGATGATGATGGGCAGCCAAAGGCTGCCGGACTCGATCGTTATCGGCCCGATGGAAATGCCTTGCGCGATGGTGACGATGGAAAGCGAGATCGCCAGGAGGTAGATCGGGAAGGCCCACAATATGTCGAGGAGCCGCGACAGCACCGTGTCGGTGACGCCGCCGAAATAGCCGGCGACCAGCCCGGTCGCCGTGCCGAGGAGAAGCGTCAGCACCGTTGCGACGGCGGAGATGAGGAGCGAGTTGAGCCCGCCGTAAAGCAGGCGGGCCATGACGTCGCGGCCCTGGTTGTCGGCGCCGAGGAAGTAGTTGCCGAGCCGCCATGTCGGACCGAGCGGCGTGTAGCCCAGCCCCAGCCCCTCGGTGGACTGTTCCATGACGGGCACGTCCTGCCCGTCGATGGTGATAATCTTGTCGAGCGTCGACACGAACGGATCGACGCCGGCCCAGCGCGCATAGAGCGGCGCGCTGAGGCAGGCGACGACGATAAGGACGAAGACGGCCAGGGCCGCCATGGCGGCCCTGTTTCCCGTCAGCTTCGCAAAAGCGAGGACCCAGGGCCCCCGCGTCTTGCGCGGCACGGTTACGACGTCGCTCGACACTTAGTCCCCCGTCAACGCAACGTCACTGCACCCAAGCCTGGGTGAATATCCAGTAGAACTGGGCGTTGAACTTGAAGTTGCCGAGCCGCTTGCTGACGAAGTCGACATGCTTGGGCGTGAACAGGGCCACGGCCGCCGCCTTGTCGGTGACTTCCTTATCGACTTCCGCCCACAGCTTGTTGGCGGCCTCCTGGTCAGTCACGCCGAGATCCATCGCCTGCTTCATCTTGGCGTCGATAGCCTTGTCGCAGAAGCCGGAGATGTTGACCGAGGCATCCGAACCCTCGCGGAAGCTATCGCAGCCGAACAGGATGTTGAGGAAGTTCGAGGCCGCCGGATAGTCCTGATACCACTGGCTGACCGACATCTGCACCTTGTTGTTGGTGTTCTGGATGTAGGTGAACTGGATATTGGGAGAGATCGGCTTCACGTCGGCCTGGTAGCCGATGCTGCTGAGCACGCTCTGCAGGTAGACGCCGATCGAACGCGACACGGCGTTGTCCTCGACGATGACGGTGACCTTCTGACCCTTGGTGCCGGACTCCTCGACCAGCTGCTTGGCCTTGTCGAGGTCGGGCGCGGACCACTTGGCGCCGGGGTTCTTGGTGAACGGGCAATAGTCCACATGGCCGGGGAAGTCTGGCGGCAGCACCTGGCAGACCGGCGAGGCCAGCACCTTGCCGCCGAACAGGTTGACCAGCGTGTTGCGGTCGACCGCATAGGCGACGGCCTGCCGCGCCTTCTCGTTGTCGAACGGCGCCAGCCGCGTGTTCAGCGGTGCGTACCACCACGCCGTCAGCGGCGAGATATGGACCTGGTCCATATATTTGGTGCCCAGTTCCACTAGCCGGTCGGTCGGCGGCTGGTCGTACATCCAGTCGGCCTCGCCCTTCTGGATCGCCGTCACCGCGGCCTCCTCGGTCAGGCCGAAATCATACTGCACCACATCGGGATAGCCGTCGGGCTGGGCCTCTTCGCTCCATTCGTGGAAGTGCGGGTTGCGCACCATGGTCATGCCCTTGTTCGGGTCGTAGGCCGAGATCGTGTAGGCGCCGGTGCCCGGAATGGGGTTGGAGCCGACATCCTCCGTCGGCGTGTCGGCCGGCAGGATCACGGCATGCGGCATGGCCAGCTTGTCGATGAACTCAGCGTCGGGCTTGACGATGTTGATGGTTATCGTGCCGGCGGCCTCGTCACCGACCACGCCGCCTTCCAGGGTGCAACTCTTGGTGTCGGCAAGGCATTTGTCGGCTCCGACGATGCCGGCGTAGAAGGTTCCGGAAGTCGGGCCGGACACCTTGAAGATGCGCTGGAACGACGCCACCACGTCCTTGACCGTCACGTCCTGGCCGTTGGAGAACTTGATGCCCTTGCGCAGCTTGAAGGTGAAGGTCTTGCCGTCGTCGCTCACCGCCGGCATGTCCTCGGCAAGGTCGGCGACGATCTTGAAGCCGTCCTTGCCGTCCGCCTTGCGGAAGGCGACCAGGCCGTCATAGAGCGGCTGGAA
>JBQCHN010000456.1:0-4215 GCA_051954615.1 Mesorhizobium sp.
GACGGGCAGCACCTTGACGACGATGCCGTATTCGCGCTTCAGCCACGCCTTGAGCGCGCCGAAAAGATCGTCGCCGGGATCGAGCAGGGCGGTGAAGGCGTCGGCTTCCTCCTCGATGCCGGAAAAATGGTTGGGCCGCCGCTCGAACGTCTCGCGCACCTCGTCGATCGGCAACCGCGCGCCCGAAAGCGCGGTGCCCTTGCCTTCGCGCGCCAGCACCTCGTTGAGGTCGGTGAGCCGCTCGGCCTGCTCGCGATAGGCGCGGAACAGCTTTATCACCGCCGCCGCCGCGTTGGGCGCGGCTTCCGCCACCTCGATCAGCTCCTGGTCGCCGGGCAGTTCGCCGGCCAGCAGCGGATCGGCGAAGACCTCGCGCAAGGCGGCGATCGAGCCGCGCGCCTCGCCCTGCAACTCCTCCGGATCGACATGATAGACGGAGGCGAGCTTAAGGATGAGCTGCACCGTCAGCGGCCGCTGGTTGCGCTCGATGAGGTTCAGATAGGACGGCGAGATGCCGAGCCCTTCCGCCATCGCCGTCTGGGTCAGGCCCTTGCCGTTGCGGATACGGCGGATGCGCGGCCCGGCGAAGATCTTCTGCTCAGCCATCGATGACCTTTGACATGGTTTTACAACTCGGTTGCGCCAATCCGTCTCCGAGGTGGCTTTACAAGTTTGACAAATTTACAGGCGACGATTGTCAATCGCAAGACAGTTTTTCCTTTATTCTGAGCGCATGATGGCGGTTTTTCTGGTCTATTTTGCGGTGCAATGTAAATGAAGTCACATGTCGAGGCGGCAAGGAAACGGTTCGCGCCTCGCACTTGACGACGCAGCATCTTTTTCGGAGTGAGACGATGACCGATTTTTACAACCTTGTTCCCTCGGCGGCTGAAGGCCGGTTCGACGGCATCGAACGGCCTTACAAGCCCGACGACGTGAAGCGGTTGCGCGGCTCCGTGCAGATCAGGCACACGCTGGCCGAGAACGGCGCCAACCGGCTGTGGAAGCTCGTCCACGAGGAAAGCTTCGTCAACGCGCTCGGCGCCATGACCGGCAACCAGGCCATGCAGCAGGTGCGCGCCGGACTGAAGGCCATTTATCTCTCCGGCTGGCAGGTCGCCGCCGACGCCAACACGGCATCCGCCATGTATCCCGACCAGTCGCTCTACCCGGCAAACGCCGCGCCCGAACTGGTCAAGCGCATCAACCGCACCCTGCAGCGCGCCGACCAGATCGAGGTTTCGGAAGGCAAGGGCCTGTCGGTCGACACCTGGTTCGCGCCGATCGTTGCCGACGCCGAGGCCGGTTTCGGCGGCCCGCTCAACGCCTTCGAGATCATGAAGGCCTTCATCGAGGCGGGCGCGGCCGGCGTCCACTTCGAGGACCAGCTCGCCTCGGAGAAGAAGTGCGGCCATCTCGGCGGCAAGGTGCTGATCCCGACCGCCGCCCATATCCGCAACCTTATCGCCGCGCGCCTCGCGGCGGACGTGATGGGCACGCCGACGCTGATCGTCGCCCGCACCGACGCCGAGGCCGCCAAGCTGCTCACCTCCGACATCGACGAGCGCGACCAGCCCTTCGTCGACTACGACGCCGGCCGCACGGTGGAAGGCTTCTACCAGGTGCGCAACGGCATCGAGGCCTGCATCGCCCGCGCCATCGCCTATGCGCCGTACTCCGACCTGATCTGGATGGAGACCTCCAAGCCGGATCTTGCGCAGGCGAAGAAGTTCGCCGACGGCGTGCACAAGCATCACCCGGGCAAGATGCTCGCCTACAACTGTTCGCCGTCCTTCAACTGGAAGAAGAACCTCGACGACGCCACCATCGCCAAGTTCCAGCGCGAGCTGGGCGCCATGGGCTACAAGTTCCAGTTCATCACGCTGGCCGGCTTCCACCAATTGAACCACGGCATGTTCGAGCTGGCGCGCGACTACAAGGACCGGCAGATGGCCGCCTATTCTGTGCTGCAGGAAGCGGAGTTCGCCTCCGAGGCCAACGGCTACACCGCCACCAAGCACCAGCGCGAGGTCGGCACCGGCTACTTCGACGCCGTGTCGCTGGCGATCACCGGCGGGCGCTCGTCCACCACCGCCATGCACGGTTCGACCGAGCAGGCGCAGTTCAAGCCGGCGGCGGAGTAAGGCGCGGCCCGCAAACCGGAATGGGGAGCCCCTGACAGGGCTTCCCGGACGACCGGCCCCGAGGGGCCATCGAGGGAACATTTTGAGGCGCAACGCCCGGCATTTGAAGGAGAAAGACCATGGCTTCCATCAGCCGCGTCAAGGAAAGAGCCGAGGAACAGTCGTCGGCCATGAATTCCGACCAGCAGGCCGCCATCCGCATGCTGGCCAACGACCTGCACAGGTTGAACCAGTCCGTCATGAAGGCGGTCGACGCCGGCGTGTCGGTCGAACTGGTGCGCTCGGCCAGGCATCACGGCGGCGACGGCAACTGGGGCGATCTTTTGATCCCGGTGGTCGTCACCCAACAGGGCCACAACTGAGTCGAGGGCACCGCAGGCCGCCGATCCGGCCTCTCCCATCGCAACCACCTGCGCGGCTGCCGCGCAGGTGGTTTTCGTTTTTGCGCGCATGCGTGCAGGCAGCGCCGTGCAAACGAACGATTGCGCGTTTCGTCGCTCACATTCGCCCGCCGGCCGGTTTTGGCGCTTGACAGCGCACGCGATCTCGCCGCTATTTGCGTGCGGCTTTCAACTCTGCATTGAAACCGGGCGGGCGGCTCGATGTCCATGTCTTCCTTCGACAACGATAACGCATGGATGGCCGAGCGCGAGACCTCGACACGGACCGACTTCTCGAAGGTGCTGGTCGTCGCCAGGTCGCCGATCAACCGTGTGGTCGTCGCCAAGATCGTCGAGCGCGCCGGCCTGAAGCCGATCGCCGAACCGCCCGAAGCCGCGGAGAAGGCCCTGCGCGCGCAGGCGCCTGGTACCGTCGTGCTCGACGGCGGTCCGGACAACCGGGATTGCGACGTATTGATGGCCGGCATCGCGGCGGCGCGCACGGCTGGCGGCCATGCGCCGGCGGTGATCCTTCTGTCGAACCGCGTCGGCACGCCTGAGAGCCTCGATCTGCCGGGCGTGGTCGACGTGGTGGTGGCCAAGCCAATCACGCCGGAATGCCTGCAGCCGGTGATCGACCGCCTCGCCGCCCTCGGTCGCGGCTGAAGCCGGCGGCGTCCGCTCCCCAGCCAGCCTGTTCCCCAGTCGACCTATTCCAGAGTCTCGATCAGCGCCGGCAGTTCACCGAGATCGTCGATCTGGCGGAAACGGGGCGCTGCCAGCGGCGCTTCGACATGCTCCAGTACCCAGGTCAGTTCGTGCGGCACATGGATACCCCAGCCGCCGGCCTCGATCGCCGGCACGACGTCCGACTTCAGCGAGTTGCCCACCATCATCGCCCGACCCGGCCCGTCGCCGTGGCGGCTGAAGATGCGGCGATAGGTGGCGGCGTCCTTATCGCTGACGATCTCGACGGCTTCGAACAGGTCACCGAGGCCGGACTGGTTGAGCTTGCGCTCCTGGTCGAACAGGTCGCCCTTGGTCACCAGCACCAGCCGATAGCGTCCGGCCAACTGCTCCAGCGTCTCGCGTGCATGCGGCAGGATCTCGATGGGGTGCGCCAGCATCTCGCGCCCGGCCGTCATGATTTCGGCGATGACGGCGGCCGGCACGGCGCCGCCGCTGACCTCGATCGCCGTCTCGACCATCGACAGCGTGAACCCCTTGATGCCGAAGCCGTAGAGGGAAAGATTGCGTCGCTCCGCCTCCAGCAGCCGCGCCGCGACGTCGACGTCCGGCGCGTGGTCGGCCAGGAGTTCGGTGAGCCGCCGTTCGGTGGCGCGGAAGAACTGCTCGTTCTGCCACAGCGTGTCGTCGGCATCGAAGCCGATTGTCGTCAGGTCTCTTGCCATCTCCCTGCCTTTGCCGGCGCTTCCCGTTGCCGGGGCCTTCCCTTTACCGGGGCGGCATGGCTATAGTCACGGATTATTGCAGCCAATTGGTGATTGATGCCACCCGTAAAGAAGGACGCCCGCCCCAAACGCGCCCGCACCCCTGCCTTCGTCAAGAACCTGCGTGGGGTCAAGAATTGGAAGGAAGCCAGCGCCTGGCTCGAGTGGCGCGGCATCGAGGATATCGAGTGCATCACGCCGGACCAGGCGGGTGTGGCTCGCGGCAAGATGATGCCGTCG
>JBQCHN010000457.1:0-13247 GCA_051954615.1 Mesorhizobium sp.
CTGCCGCATGAGCAGCCGAAGTCCATAACATGGCAGCGCCGATGAACGTCGAAATGCGGATACGACGGGCCGGTTCAAGCATTTTTTGCATGGCACTCTCTCCCATTTGTTTATGAATTCTTATATGCGTCAAACGGTGACGGAATATACTATTCCTATCGCCGCATAGCCTGTCCAATGCTAATTTAGCGATATTATATAAGGTGGGATTATAGATCTGATGCGATTGAGGCAGATCGAAGCGTTTCGTGCCGTCATGGTCACCGGAAGCATGATCGGGGGCGCCAAGATCATGCGCATTTCTCAGCCCGCGATGAGCCAGCTTATCGCGCAGTTGGAGAGGAATATTGGAGTAGCACTCTTCAAGAGAAGCAAGGGCCGGCTTCATGCCACTGCAGAAGCCGATATACTGTATCAGGAAACCGAGCGCGTATATGCGGGTATCAAAGAGCTCGAACAGTTAGCGGATGGCTTACGGTTCAACAGGCATGGCAGTCTGCGGATAGCCGGCTTTCCTGCGATCAGTCGTCAAGCCTTGCCGATGATCCTCTCCGGCTTTTGCCAGAATAAACCCGACATCCGCGTCTCATTCAATTCCACCCAATCGAGCTACCTGTCGGCGCTCGTTGCTCGTCAGGAAGTAGATATTGCGTTGTCAGTGTTGCCAAGCGATCGAGAGGAAGCTGAATCCTCGGTAGTTGGCGAGCTAAAAACCGTATGTGTCCTACACAGCAGCAACGAGCTCGCGTCGAAAAGCATCCTTACGGTCGATGATCTGAAATCCCAGCATTTCGTGTCGCTGCCGAAAACGGATCCTTCGAACCTGATGGCTGACGAGTTATTTGATTCTTATAAAATCAGGCGATCGGTAAGGATTGAAACAACGCAATCCGATGTCGCCTGCAGCTTTGTGGCCGAGGGCGGTGGGGTGTCGATTGTCGATGAGCTGACTGTTGCGAGTTACAGGGATGCGCGGCTGGTCGTTCGTCGAATGGAGCCCGAAATAAACCTTAAAATCTGGCTTCTAAAACACAAGTCCGCCAAAAGAGCTGCAATCGTAGATGTTTTTATAGAATATTTGAAAAAAGAATTGGATATTTTTATGAAAAATGTTAATAAAGATATAGAAAAAATAAGTAATTTATAGAATATTCTGACTATATTAGTTTCATGTATTTATATAACTCTATATTTATTTTTGTAATTTATTTTATATTTTGCAATGAGTTCTTTTAAATATGGTTGGCTCCGGCTCACCAAGTTTCCACATATCACATCGGTTCGCTTCGCTCGCGCTTGCACCCGCCTGAATGGCCGGCCGGGTGGCGGTTGCTCAGGCCTTGCCCAGGGCCAGCGCGATGCCCTGGCCGACGCCGATGCACATGGTGGCGAGGGCCAGCTTGCCGCCGCGTTTGTGCAGTTCCAGCGCCGCGGTGCCGGCGATGCGGGCTCCAGACATGCCCAGCGGATGGCCGAGCGCGATGGCGCCGCCGTTCGGGTTCACGTGTTCGGCGTCTTCCGGAATGCCGAGATCGCGCAGCACGGCGATGCCCTGCGAGGCGAAGGCCTCGTTCAGTTCGATGACGTCGAAGTCGGCGGGCCGCAATCCCAGCCGGGTGCAGAGTCTTTTCGTCGCCGGCACCGGGCCGTAGCCCATGATGCGCGGCGCGACGCCAGCGACCGCGCCGCCGAGGACGCGGGCGAGCGGCGTCAACCCGTATTTGCGGACGGCGGCCTCGGAGGCGACGATCAGAGCGGCGGCGCCGTCGTTGACGCCGGACGCATTGCCGGCGGTAACGGTGCCGCCCTCCTTCCTGAACGGCGTCGGCAGCCTGGCCAGCGCCTCGACGGTGGTGCCGGCGCGCGGATGCTCGTCCTGCAAGACGACGACGGGTTCGCCCTTGCGTTGCGGAATGGTGACGGCGACGATCTCTTCCGCCAGCCGGCCGTTTGCTTGTGCTGCGACGGCCTTCTCCTGGCTGCGCACGGCGAAGGCGTCCTGGTCGACGCGACCGACGGAAAATTCCTCGGCCACGTTCTCGGCCGTCTCCGGCATGGAATCGATGCCGTATTGCTGCTTCATCAGCGGGTTGACGAAGCGCCAGCCGATGGTGGTGTCGTGAATCTCGGCCTTGCGGGAAAAGGCGGCGTCGGCCTTGGGCATGACGAAGGGGGCGCGGCTCATCGATTCGACGCCGCCGGCGATCATCAGTTCGGCCTCGCCGGCCTTGATGGCGCGCGCGGCGATGGTCACGGCGTCCATGCCGGAACCGCAGAGGCGGTTGATGGTGCTGGCTGCAACCTCCTGCGGCAGGCCGGCGAGCAGAAGCGCCATGCGGCCGACATTGCGGTTGTCCTCGCCCGCCTGGTTGGCGCAGCCGTAGACCAGATCGTCGACGGCGGCCCAGTCGACCGACGCGTTGCGCTCCATCAGCGCCCGCAGCGGCACGGCCGCCAGGTCGTCCGTGCGGACCGGCGAAAGCGCTCCGCCGAAGCGGCCGATGGGGGTGCGGATATAGTCGCAGATGAAAGCCTCAGCCATCCTTCGAGCCTCGCTTGCCGGCGGTGGCGCCGGCCTTGTGTGCCGCCTCTGTGCGCGCCTTCAGGTCGCGCAGCGTTTGCAGTTCCAGCGCCGTCGGCGCCAGCGTTTCCTCGACCGTGGCGGCGAACCGGACGGGCCAGCCGCATGTCTCCTGCACCTGTTCACGGGTAACGCCCGGATGCAAGGAGACGACGGTGAATTCCCTGGTCGCGGGATCGGGTTTCCACACGGCAAGGTCGGTGACGAGCAGCGTCGGGCCGGCCGTGTCGATGCCGAGGCGCTTGCGATGGTCGCCGCCTTCGCCATGACCGAAGGAGGTGAAGAAGTCGACCCGGTCGACCATGGCGCGCTTCGACTGCGCCATGGTGATGTAGATCTGCTGCGCCGACGTCGCGATTTCGGGTGCGCCGCCGCCGCCGGGAAGGCGCGTCTTCGGCCGGGCGTAGTCGCCGATGACGGTGGTGTTGATGTTGCCGAACCTGTCGATCTGCGCGGCACCAAGGAAGCCGATGGTGATGCGCCCGCCCTGCAGCCAGTAGCGGAACATCTCCGGCACCGAGACGGTGGTGACGGCGGTTTCGCACAGTTCGCCGTCGCCGATCGACAATGGCAGCACGTCCGGCGCGGTGCCGATGGTGCCGGATTCGTAGATCAGCGTGATGCCGGGCGCATGGGTCAGACGAGCGACGTTGCAGGCGGCCGACGGCGCGCCGATGCCGACGAAGCAGACGTCGCTGCCCTTCAGCGCACGCGAGGCGGCGATCGTCATCATCTCGTTGGCGGTGAAGGCGCTCATGCGGCTTTCCTCAAGTGCGCGACGCGGGCGGCGAAGGCGTCGACGCCTTTGTCCAGCACGTTTTCCTGCATCCATGCGCGAAAGGTCTCGCGGTCGGCGGCGATGCGGTCCCATTCCAGATAGGCGGCGTTGTCGCGGTCGTAGTAGCCGTGCGCGTAGGAGGGATGCGAGCCGCCCGGCACGACGGCGATGGCGGTGACGGTCCATGACGGCAGAACGGTCAGGTTGGGATGCAGGCCGGAAAAGTCGTCGACCACTTCCTCGACCGTCACCACGGCCCGCTTCGCCGCCAATACGACCTCCTTCTGGATGCCGATGATGCCCTCGATCAGCACGTCGCCGCGCCTGTTCGCCTTCTGCGCATGAATGAAGGCGACGTCCGGCCGCAGGGCCGGCACCGCCGCCAGCGTCTCGCCGGTGAAGGGACAGGCGACCGAGCGGATGTTGGGATTGACCTCGGCGAGCCCGGCGCCGCGATAGCCGCGAAAGATCGCGCAGGGCAGGCCGGCGGCACCCGCCTCGTAGGCGTTGGCCATGGCCGCGTGGCTGTGCTCCTCGATCTCCAGCGTGCGCGGATAGTTGTTCTCAACGGCGTCGCGCAGCCGGCGCAGCAGGCCGACGCCCGGATTGCCGGCATAGGAGAAGACCAGCTTCTTTGCCATGCCCATGCCGATCATCTGGTCGTAGATCAGGTCTGGCGTCATGCGCACCAGCGTCAGGTCATTGAAGCCTTGGCGGATCGCTTCGTGCGCGGCGGCTGTCGGAATGAGATGGGTGAAACCCTCGAAGGCGGCGGTGTCGCCGTCCTTCAGGTTCTCGGCGACCGCCTGTTCCAGCGGCATGAAACTGGCCAACCCGCGATCCTCCGCGTAAAAGTTCGGATTGCGAACTTATGTTTTATATCCGATATTATTGGATGAGGCCGTCCACGGAGTCAATTCGGCGGGGCGGGTTCGGTGCCGTTCGGAGAACCTTACCATGCACGAGACGCCGGGTGCCAAGGATCATGTGGGCTCGCTCCAACGAGGGCTTGGCGTGATGGAAATCCTCGCAGCCCATCCCGGCGGCCTGACGCTGACGGAAACGGCCGAGAAAGCGGGGCTGACGCGCGCCGGCGCACGACGTTTCCTGCTGACCCTGGTGGCGAGCGGCTACGCCACGCAGACCGGCCGCATCTTCACCCTTTCGCCGCGCCTGCTGTCGCTGGCGCGGACGTGGCTGCAGGGCACGTCGCTATGGGCGTTCGCCGAGCCGTTCATGCGCCGGACGGCAGTGGCGCTGGGAGAATCGTGCTCGGCGGCGGTGCTGGCAGGGGAGGATATCGTCTATGTCGCCCGCGTGCAGGGGCCGAGCATCGTCAGCCTCGACCTGCACGTCGGCGCCCGGCTTCCGGCGCATTGCACGGCCATGGGCCGCGTGCTGCTTTCGGCCATGGATGCAAGCGAGCTCGACAGCTTCCTCGCCGGCGCCCGCATCCTTCCGAGGACGGACAGGACGGTCACCGACCGCAAAAGGCTGGCCGACATCGTCGCCGGGGTGCGCCACGTCGGCTATGCGGCGGTGGACGAGGAACTGGAGATCGGCCTGCGCTCGCTGGCGGTTCCGCTGCGCGATCGTTCGGGCAGGATCGTCGCCGCACTCAATGCCTCGACGCAGTCGGCGCGCCATTCGGCGGCGGAGATGCAGCGCCTGTTCCTGCCGCGGCTCAAGGAGACGGCGGCCGGCATCGAGGATTTCTTCGTCTGAAGCGCTGTCCGCCCGGCGCGGATTCTGCATCGCTACTGGCTCGTTGCCGTGCGCTGCCTCTTGCGCCGGACAAAGCGCCTCTCATAAGGTGCCTGCCAAACCCCGGCGGCAACGGCCGCCGCGACGACCGGAACCATATCCGGCGCCGGGTATCCAATCGGCCATCGGGCTTGTGGCCGGTCCCAGAGGAGACACTCCATGAAATTCCGTAACTTCATCGTCGCCGGCGCCGTTGCGCTCGCCGGCCTTGCCGGTCCCGCCTCCGCCAAGGAGTGGAAGACCGTGACGATCACGCTGGAAGGCGCCTACGCGCCGTGGAACATGACCAATCCGGACGGCACGCTGGGCGGCTTCGAGCCGGAACTGGCCAAGGTGCTGTGCGAGCGCGCCAAGGTCGAATGCAAGCTCGTCGCTTCCGACTGGGACGGCATGATCCCGGCGCTCAACGCCGGCAAGTTCGACATCATCATGGACGCGCTGTCGATCACCGACGAGCGCAAGCAGGTGATCGACTTCACCATCCCCTATGCCGCCACGCCCGCCGCCTTCGCCACCACCAAGGACAACGCGCTGGCCAATGCCGCCGGCACCGGCACGGAAGTGAGGATGGATGTCGGCCAGACCGGCGTGAAGGAGGTCGAGGCGCTGAAGGAAGCCTTCAAGGGCAAGACCATCGGCATCCAGGCGGCAACCGTCTACGCCAAGTTCATCTATGACAATTTCGGCGATACCGCCACGGTGCGCGAATACAAGACCGGCGCCGACCGCGACCTAGACCTGCAGAACGGCCGCATCGACCTCGGCTTCGACGACAGCGTCTATTTCCAGAGCGCCTTCGACGCCGCCAAGGGAGAACTCGCCTTCACCGGTCCGCAGATCGTCGGCCCGATCTGGGGCGCGGGCGAGGGACTCGGCGTGCGCAAGTCCGACACCGACCTGCGCGACATGTTCAGCGCGGCGATCAAGTCGGCGCTTGATGACGGCACGGTGAAGACCCTGTCGGAAAAGTGGTTCAAGACCGACGTTTCGCCGAAGTAAGGTCTGCCATCGGCTTGTGCGGCTCATGCGGAGGGCGTGAGCCGCACGGTCGAATATAGAAGCCGGCCACGAAGGCTGGCCGCAGAGGGGAGGGCGCCGCCATTTCGACACTGGAACTGCTGGGCTTCGGCTCCACCGGGTGGGGCGCGCTGCTTCTCGTCGCCGCCGGCGTGACGCTGGCGGTGACGGCAGTGGCATTGCTGATCGGTGCCGTGCTCGGCGCCATCGTCGCGGCGGCGAAGCTGTCAGGCAATCGCGTGTTGAGTTTCCTCGGCAGCGTCTACACCACCATCTTTCGCGGCGTGCCGGAACTGCTCATCATCTATCTCATCTATTTCGGCGGTTCCTCGGCGGTGACGGCCATCGGCCAGGCGATGGGCTACGAGGGCTTTCTCGGCCTGCCGTCCTTCGCCGCGGGCGCGCTGGCCGTCGGCATCATTTCCGGCTCCTACCAGGCGGAAGTCTTTCGCGGCGCCTACCTCGCCGTCGCCAGGGGCGAACTGGAGGCGGCCTCTGCCATCGGCATGAGCCGCGGCCTGCGGTTCCGGCGCATCATCATGCCGCAGGTGCTGCGCTATGCGCTGCCGGGCTTCGGCAATGTCTGGCAGCTGAGCCTGAAGGATTCGGCGCTGATTTCGGTGACCGGCCTTGCCGAACTGATGCGCACCAGCCAGGTGGCCGCCGGCTCGACGCGGCAGTATTTCCTGTTCTTCATCGTCGGCGGCGCTCTCTACCTCATACTCACCAGCCTGTCCGACCAGGTGTTCAACCGGGCCGAGCGGCGGGCCAACCGGTCCATGCTGTCGGCGATGGGACAGGTCTGAGCGCCATGGATATCGAGTTCCTTTCCTCGACCATGGTGACGCTGCTCAAGGCGTTGCCAGTGACGCTGGCGCTGTTCGCGCTTTCGGTGTCGATCGGCTGCGTTCTGGCGCTGGTCATCGTGTGGATGCGCGTCGGCGGCAACCGCTATCTCGCCGGTTTCGCCAAGGGCTATATCTTCGTCTTTCGCGGCTCGCCGCTGCTGATCCAGATGTTCCTCGTCTTCTACGGGCTGGCGCAGTTCGACTTCATCCGCAACGGGCCGTTATGGCCGCTGCTGCGCGAGCCGTTCGTCTGCGCGGTGCTGTCGCTGGCGCTGTGCACCGCCGGCTATTCGGCCGAGATCTTTCGCGGCGGCATCCGCTCCGTGCCGCCGCGCGAGATCGAGGCGGCGCGCGCGATCGGCATGTCGGGCTTTTTGCTGGTTCGCCGCATCATCGCGCCGGTCGCGCTGCGCTTCGCACTGCCGGCCTACTCGACCGAGGTGGTGCTGATGATGAAGTCGACCTCGCTGGCGAGCCTCGTCACCGTCTGGGAGGTGACCGGCGTGGCGCAGCGGCTGATCTCGCATACCTACCGCACCATGGAGGTGTTCCTGTGCGCGGCGGTTATCTACCTGGTGCTGAATTTCATCGTCCTGCAGGCCATGGCGCTGCTCGAACATTTCCTCTCACGCCACCTGCGCGCCGCGCCGCCGGCGGCCAAGGTGTAACGGAGCGTCCATGCCCGAAGTCCCCCGCCTTTCGGTCCGCGACATCCGCAAGAGCTTCGGCGCCCACGAAGTGCTGCGCGGCATTTCGCTGGAGGCCAGGGACGGCGACGTGATCTCGCTGCTCGGCGCTTCCGGTTCGGGTAAATCGACCTTCCTGCGCTGCATCAACCTGCTGGAGGTTGCCGACAGTGGCGAGGTTTGGGTGGACGGCGAGCATATCCGCATGGTGCAGAAGGGAGGCCGGAACCGGCCGGCGAGCCAGAAGCAGGTCGACCACATCCGCGCCGAACTCGGCATGGTGTTCCAGTCGTTCAATCTGTGGTCGCACATGACGATCCTGCAGAATGTCATCGAAGGGCCGGTGCATGTGCTCAAACGCCCACGAGCGGAATGCGTGGAGGAAGCGCATGCGCTCCTGAAGAAGGTCGGCATCGGGGACAAGGCGAATGCCTATCCGGCGCACCTGTCGGGTGGCCAGCAGCAGCGCGCGGCGATCGCGCGGGCGCTCGCCATGAAGCCCAAGCTGATGCTGTTCGACGAGCCGACCTCGGCGCTCGACCCCGAACTGGTGGGCGAAGTGCTGCGCGTCATGCGGGCGCTGGCCGAGGAAGGCACGACGATGCTGGTCGTCACGCACGAGATGGGTTTCGCCCGCAACGTCTCCAACCGCGTCGCCTTCATGCGCGAGGGGCTGGTCGATTCGATGGGATCGCCGCAGGAGATGTTCGGCGCCGGAGCTTCGCCGGCCTTCCGGCAGTTCATCGGCCATTTCCAGGCGTGAGGCGATCACCTTTGACCTGTCGCTTTCGGGTGTGTGCGCGTATAGCGTGTCGGCCGATGAGGAAGAGGCAGGGATGAGCCAGGACAAGCCCAGCAAGGGGCCGGCGCGGAGATCGGCGGGAAGCCGGACGGCTGCGGGCACCGCGCGCAGGAGCGGCAGCGTGCACGCCGCGCTCGCCGACGAGATCGGCTCGCGCATCGTGCGCGGCGACTATCCGCCCGGCTCGATCCTGCCCAACGAGGCGCAGTGGTCGCAGACCTTCGACGTCAGCCGCTCGGCGGTGCGCGAGGCGATCAAGATGCTGATGGCCAAGAGCCTGCTCGCCTCCCGCCCGAAGGTCGGCAGCCGGGTGGAGCCGCGCGAGCGCTGGAACCTGCTCGACCGCGATGTGCTCGCCTGGTACGCGACCTCGCCGGGGCGCGACACCTTCATGCGCACGGTGCAGGAGTTCCGCTACATCATCGAGCCGGAGGCCACCGCCTTCGCCGCGCTGAGGCGCAGCGACGAGCAGATGGAAGAGATCAGCGGCGCCTGCCGCGCCATGGCGGCGGCGACCTCGCTGGAGGAGCGCACCCATGCCGACACGCGCTTCCATCTCGCCATCCTGCGCGCCGCCGGCAACGACCTTTTGGTGCCGCTCGGCGTGCTGATCGAGACAGCCTTCGACCATCTTTTCCGCTATGTGACGCGCGAGGGCGACGACCTCGACCATGCGCAGAAACTGCACGAGGCGATCGAGCGCAACATCCGCCTGCGCCGCCCGGATGCGGCACGCAACGCGGTGCGGCGCCTGCTCGCCAACACCGACAAGATCATCGGTCCCTATCCGGGCGAATCCAGCGACTGACCGCCAACCGACGAGGCGAACGAATGACGACGCAACGGCCCAACGTGTTGCTCATCTGCGCCGACCAGTGGCGTGGCGACTGCATCTCGGCGCTCGGCCATCCCAACGTGAAGACGCCGAACCTCGACGCGCTGGCCGCCGACGGCGTGCTGTTCGCCAATCATTTCGGCCAATGCACGCCGTGCGGGCCTTCGCGCACCAGCCTGCTCACCGGCCTCTACCTGATGAACCACCGCTCCGGGCGCAACGGCACGCCGCTCGACGCCCGCCACACCAACGTAGCGCTGGAGGCGCGCAAGGCCGGCTATCGGCCGGCACTGTTCGGCTATACCGACACCAGCGCCGACCCGCGCGATCTCGACGCCAACGACCCGGCGCTGAAGACCTATGAAAGCGTCATGCCGGGCTTCGAGGCGGCCCTTCATCTGCCCGACGAGATGGAGGAATGGATCGCCGACCTGCTGGCCAAGGGCTACGACCTGCCCGGTGGGCGCCACGACGTATTCAAACCGAAGCCCGGTTTCGACAAGCCGGCGGATCGCGGTTTTCGCTATATCCCGACGGTCTATCCGGCCGAGCACAGCGAAGCGGCCTTCCTCACCGACGCCTTCCTGAAATGGCTTTCGGCACGGCGCGACAGCCCATGGTTCGCGCATTTCGTCTTCCTCAGGCCGCATCCGCCGCTGATCGCGCCGGAGCCCTACAACGCCATGGTCGATCCCGCCGACGTCGCCTTGCCGGCACGCGCGGCCTCGCTGGAGGCGGAAAAGCGCCAGCACCCGATGCTCGCCTACGAACTGGAGCGGATGAGCGAGCCCGGCCGCTATGACGAGCACAGCCCGTTCGATCCGATCTCGGCGGACGATCTGGAAATCCGCCAGATGCGGGCGACCTATTACGGGCTGATTTCGGAGGTCGACCACCATCTCGGCCGTATCGTCGAGCACCTGAAGGCGACCGGCGAATACGACCGCACGCTGATCATCGTCACCAGCGACCATGCCGAGATGCTGGGCGAGCACCACGCCTGGGGCAAGGAAATCTACTTCGACCAAGCCTTCCACCTGCCGCTGGTCATCCGCGACCCGCGACGGCCGGCCGACGCCGCGCGCGGATCGCGCGTCGACGCTTTCACCGAGGCGGTCGACATCATGCCGACGATCCTCGATTGGCTGGGGCGCCCGGTGCCGCGCGCCTGCGACGGGCGCTCGCTGCTGCCGTTGATCGAGGGTGGGACCTCGCCGGACTGGCGCGATGCGGTGTTCTTCGAGCACGACTTCCGCACCGTGGCGACGCAGAAGGCGGAGACGATGCTCGGCATCTCCTCCGACCAGTGCAGCTATGCGGCGGTGCGCGACCGGCGCTACAAATACGTCCACTTCGCGGCTTTGCCGCCGCTGCTGTTCGATATGGTCAACGATCCGCACGAGACGCAAAACCTCGCCGACCGGCCGGAGATGGCGGCAACGGTGCTCGCCTATGCGCAGAAGATGCTGGACTGGCGTCTCAGCCATGCCGACCGCACGCTGACCAACATGTTCATCACCAAGGACGGCGTCGTGTCGCGGCCCTGAGCATATGCGAAGACGGCCTCAATCCCCTTTCTCGCGGCCGAAGGCAGCGCGCAACTCGTCCTTGGCGTCCTCCAGCACCTTCTTCTGCTTGTCCGGCAGGTTCTTGCCGGCGCGGTTGATGTAGAAGGTCAGCATCGACATGGCCGAGCGGAACGGTTCGGCCTTGCGGCGGTCGCTGCGCTCGGCCGAGCGCTTCAGCGAGGCGGCGATTGTCTTCGGGTCGTGCTGCTCGAAGACGTGCTCCTCGAGATCGAGAGCGTCGCTGTGCTCGGTAACCTCGGCGGACCATTTTTCCTTGTGGGCGGTAGCCATCATCGTCTCCTTTCCGTGTTTTCAATGGATGGAGCGGAAAGGGGTTCCGGCCGCTGGAGCGACCGCTTCCATGGTGCTGGCGCTGCCGTCCGGCTTCATATGGCGGAATAGTGCGCCGAACGCGGATTCCGGCCGCGACGGAGCTTGTCATGCTTTCTGCAAATGGAGTGCGCGCGCCGGCCTCGCCGATCGACGGACCGCAGGCCTGGATGCGCCTCGTCGTCTCCCTGGCCCTGGGCACGATCGGCGGCGTCGGCATGTGGGCCGTCATCGTCGTGCTGCCGGCCGTGCAGGCGGAGTTCGGCGTCGACCGCGCGGACGCGTCGCTACCCTATACGGCGACCATGCTGGGCTTTGCCGTCGGCAACGTCGTGATCGGGCGTGCGATCGACCGGATCGGCTATTGGATTCCGGCACTCGTGACTTCGGTCCTGCTTGGCCTGGGCTTTATTGCGGCATCGTTGACGACGTCCGTGCTGCAGTTCTCGCTGGTCCACGGCCTCCTGATCGGGGTAGGGACCGCCTCCACCTTCGGCCCGCTCATTGCCGACCTTTCGCACTGGTTCGACCGGCGCCGCGGTGTGGCGGTCTCCGCCGCCGCGACGGGCAGCTATCTTGCCGGCACGCTCTGGCCGGCGGTCATCCCCAGTGTCGCGGGAACGGAAGGCTGGCGCACCGCCTATGTCGTCATCGGCATCATCTGTCTCGTCACGATGGTGCCGCTGACGCTGATGCTGCGGGCCAAGCCGCCGCATGCCGAATCCGGCGGCAGGAGCGGCGGCAGGTCGATCCTGCCGATAGCGTTGTCGCCCGCGGGGTTGCAGGCGCTGCTTGTCGTGGCCGGTCTCGGCTGCTGCGTGGCGATGTCGATGCCGCAGGTTCACATCGTCGCCTATTGCATGGACCTCGGCTACGGCGTGGCGCGCGGCGCGGACATGCTGTCGATCATGATGGCGGCGGGCATCGTCAGCCGGGTGGCGTCGGGGTTCATTGCCGACCGGATCGGCGGGATCAGGACCCTGCTCGCTGGGTCGGTGCTGCAGGGGCTGGCGCTGTTGTTCTACATTCCGTTCGACGGGCTGGCTTCGCTCTACGTGGTGTCGCTGATCTTCGGCCTGTCGCAGGGCGGCATCGTGCCTTGCTATGCGGTGATCGTGCGCGAATACATGCCGGCTGCGGAGGCGGGACAGCGCGTCGGCATCGTCATCATGGCGACCATTCTCGGCATGGCGATCGGCGGCTGGATGTCGGGCTGGATCTACGACCTGACCGGCTCCTACAGCGCAGCCTTCCTCAACGGCATCGCCTGGAACCTGCTGAACGTCACCGCCATGGTGCTGGTCTTCTGGTCGGCGCGGCGGGCTCTGCCCGCTCGCTCGTGAGACCGTGGTTCGCTACTGGTGCGTGACCAGTTCCATCGGGAAATCGTCGTTGTCGGCGTCGCGCATGGCGGCGAGGCTGCGGTTGTCGAGCACGTCGGCGATGGCTTGGCGCACCTCCAGCATCATGTGGCGCACCGCGCAGGTCTCCTCGTCGCAGTCCTCGCAGCGCTCGTAGCGGGTGCGGCTGGCGCATGAGATGGGCGCCAGCGGGCCGTCAAGGACGCGGATGACGTGGCCGATCTTGATGTCTGCGGCCGGGCGGGCGACACGGTAGCCGCCTTCCTTGCCCTTGCGGCTCTGCACGAAACCGGCGTTGCGCAATTCGCCGAGGATGGCGTCGAGGAATTTCTTCGGAATGTGGTTGGTGTCGGCAATGTCGTGGACGAAAGCGAGCTGGCCGGCCGGCAGCCGCGACAGATGCACCAGCGCCTTCAGCCCGTATTTGCCTTTTTTGGTGAGCATGCCCGCGAATGATCCGCCTTGTTCCGGTCCGTCCTCTTTGCCTGCCGTTCTTGCGCAAATCGCGGCGGGAGAAGGGTGGTTTAAACAAATTCCAGCGACTTGGTATAGTATTCCAAAGACGTTGACGGTTCCTGACCGCGCCCCGGCGATGCGATAGTGGTTTCCACCGGCCGCAAACGCAAAAGGCCGGCTTGTCGCCGGCCTTTCGTCATTCCTGATCGGTCGGTCAGCGG
>JBQCHN010000458.1:0-6973 GCA_051954615.1 Mesorhizobium sp.
CCAAGCAGCCACTGGTTGACGAAGCCGGCATGGCCGCGCAGACCCGCTCCGGGCAGCAAACTGCCTGCCGGCAGCAGAAGCCGCAGCACCACCGCCAGAACTGCCGAGAACACCAGCACCGCAACCAGCCGGCGACCGGTCAACCAGCGCGCCGCGCCGTCATGGCCGCCCTTGGCGAAGCCCAGCGTGATGCGGTCGATGAGGATGGCGAGCAGCGCGATCACCAGCCCCGACAGGATGCTCTGACCGAACTCGGCCTTGCGCATAGAGGACAGCACTTCCCAGCCGATATCCTCGAAGCCGCCGATGATGGCCGCGACGATCACCATGGAGAGCGCGGCCATAGTGGTCTGGTTGAAGCCGACGAGAATCTGCGGCAGCGCCGTGGGGATTTCCACCCGCCAGAACTGCTGGCCGCGCGTGCAGCCGCTCATCAGCCCCGCCTCGCGGATCGCCTCCGGCACCCGCTCCAGCCCCAGCATGGTGTTGCGCACCATCGGCGGCGTGGCGAAGATGGCGCTGGCGATCAGCCCGACCACGGGGCCGAAGCCGAACAGCAGAAGCAGCGGGATGAGGTAGGCGAAAGCCGGGACCGTCTGCATCAGATCGAGCAGGGCGGTGAGCACCGGCTTGATGCGACCGTGCCCGTAGCCGAGTACGCCAAGGCCGAAACCCACGGCGGTCGAGATCGGCACAGCCAGGATAACCAGCGACAGCGTGCTCATGCTTTGCGGCCAGTAGCCGGCGACCAGCATATAGGCCAGCGCGAGCACCCCGAACACCGCGAGCCTGGGCCCACCCGCCTTGAAGGCGAGCGCCGCCACCGCCAGCATGACGGCCGGCCATGGCAGCCACACCAGCCCCGCGCGGATGGCGCGCATCGGCCAGTCGAGCAGAGCCGAGAAAGCACGGAACGCCGGCTGCAACACCGGCACGATGACATCGCTGACGGCATTGATGCCGGCCGCGATCGGCAGGGTCCAATCCTTCGGAAACGTCACCAGCCACGGCAATTGCGTTTTCAAGATCAGGCAGAGCAGAGCGAAGGCGATCACACCGGACCAGAGCAGCAGGCCCGGATCGACGCGGCCGCGCCGGGCGGGTCGGATGGCTGCGGCGGGATCCGTCACGAGCGGGCGCGGCGGGTGCTGTCCCGCTCGAGCGCGGCCAGGATATCGGCCGCGCGAAGGACCGACGGCGGGGCGGACGAATCGCCCTCGAGCGGGAAGACCTTCTCGCCCGCCGCCAGCCGCGGCACGAGCTCCTCGAGGCTGGCATCGCGGCGCACGGGCGTGGCGAGAGGTATCGCCTCCTTGCTCACGCTCGCGAGGTCGCCAGCCCGGATAACGCTGAGCAGTGGCACATCCTCGGTGAACTCAGCGACGTAGGCGTCGGCGGGGTTGAGCACGATGTCGACCGGACGACCGATCTGCACGATCCTGCCGGCGCGCATGATGGCCAGCCGGTCGGCGAGCCGGAACGCCTCGGCGATGTCGTGGGTGATGAAGACGATGGTCTTCTTCAGCATCTTCTGCAGGCGCAGGAACTCGTCCTGCATCTGCCGGCGGATCAGGGGATCGAGTGCCGAGAATGGCTCGTCGAGGAACCACAGTTCCGGCCCGACCGCCAGCGAGCGGGCGATGCCGACGCGCTGCTGCTGGCCGCCGGAAAGCTGGTGCGGATAGGAAGCCTCACGGCCCTCCAGACCGACCAGCGCGATCATCTCGCGGGCGCGCGCCTCACGCTCCTTGACGGACTTGCCCTGGATCTTCAGCGGAAAGGCGACATTGCCCAGCACGTCGAGATGCGGCAACAGGCCAAAGTTCTGGAACACCATGCCCATGGCATGGCGGCGCAGCTCGATCAGTTCCCTGCCGGTCGCCTTCAGGAGGTCGCGCCCATCGAGAAGGATTTCGCCGGCGCTCGGCTCGACCAGACGCGAAAGGCAACGCACCAGCGTCGACTTGCCGGAACCCGACAGGCCCATGATGACGAAGATCTCGCCGGCCGCCACCTCGAAGCTGGCGTCGACGACGGCGGGTAGATGCGCTTCCGCCCGCAGCCGCTCGGCCAGCGCATCGGGATCGATGACGTAGCCGCGCGAATCGAAATAATAGGAGGGACGCCGGCCGAACACTTTCCACACATTGCGGCAGGAAAGCTTGGCCGGCGCCGTATCGGTCATGATCGCTACCCTTTCGCCGCGTCGATCCAGGGCTTCCACACCGCCTCGTTGGCGTCGACCCACTCCTTCACCACAGTGTCGAGGTCCTGGCCCTTCTTGTCGACGGCCAGCATCATCTTCTGCTGGTCGGTGGCGGTGACCTTGAGCTGCTTGAGAAACTCATAGGCCGCCGGCCATTTCTGGCCGAAGCCCGACCAGACGATCTTGTCGACGTCCGGTGGCCTGATGCAATGCTCGTTGCTCTCGTCCTTGCAGGGCGGCATTTTCACCCAACCGACATCGTTCTCGGCCAGGGCGTAATGCGGTCCCCAGAACATCATGATGAGCGGCGTCTTGGCGGCTTCGGCTGCTTCCAGCTCGGCCACCAGCGCACCCTCCGAGCCGGAGGGCACGGCCGTGTAGGGCAGGTTGTTGTCGGCGATGATGGTCGCAGCGCGCGAGCCCCAGTCCGCCGGATAGTCGAGGAAGCGGCCGTTTGGCGCCGTCTCCGGCGTGGAGAGCGCCTGCACGCATTCCGGCTTTTCCAGCGCCGTCCAGTCAGGCAGGCCGGGGCAGACCTGTTCCATGAATTTCGGGTAGATCCAGCCTTCCTTGGTTTCGAGGCCGAGCGTGCCGATATCCTCGATCTTCTTCTCGGCCAGCACCTTGGGGAAGATGTCGCCGACATTGTTCAGCCAGATCTCCACCGAGGCGGAGAGTGTGCCATCGGCAAGGCCGGAGAACTGCGGAAAGTTGCCGGCCGTGACGTATTCCACGTGATAGCCCAGCTTCTGCAGCAACTGTCCGGCAATGTGCGTGGAGATATGCGAGCCGGTCCATTCCAGCATGGCGAGCTTGATCGGCTCGTCCTTGGCACCGAGATCGGCGGCGCCGGCCGGCTGGGCGCCGGCAAGGATCGCCAGCGCGAGGCCGGCGGATTGAAGCATGGTCGATTTCAGCATGACACTTCCCCTTTCGTTGGCCTTTCTCGTCGGCGTTGCCGCCGGTCCAGCCTCCCTCCCAGAAGGCGGATCCTATGCGCCGGCGCGCTACCAGAGCGCGCCGCCGGTGATCTGGATGTTCTCCATGGTTATGCCTTTCGCCAGGTCCGAGCAGAGGAAGACGGCGAGGGCCGCGATCTCCTCGGGCTGCATCATGCGCCCTTGAGGATTGGCCTTGCGGAACTCGTCCATCAGGTCCTCGGCGCTGCGGCCCTTGCCCTCGCGCGCGACCACCTGCGCCACGTTGCGACGCATCAGTTCCGTCTCCACCCAGGTCGGGCTGATCATCACGCAGGTCACGCCATGCGGCGCGCCTTCCAGCGCGACGCAACGCGTGAGTCCCAGAAGCCCCGCTTTGGAGGCGCAGTAGGCGGGGTTGTCCTTCCAGCCGACGGTTGCCGCCGTCGAGCCGATGTTGACGATGCGGCCCCATCTGCGCGCAATCATGCCTGGCAGCACGGCGCGGGTGGCGCGGAAGGCGCCGGTCAGGTTGGTATCGATGATCTTGTCCCACAGCGCGTCGGAATGGCCGACGACCGGCTGTTCGGCGGTGGTGCCGGCGGCGTTGACGAGGATGTCGGCCGGGCCGATGGCGGCTTCGGAATCTGTGAAGAAGCGGTTCGTCAGGTCGCTGTCGCGCACGTCGAGATGTGCGGCGTGGATTTTCGTGCCATGCGCGGCTAGTGCACCACGCACACGCTCAATCTCGTCGACACCAGGGTAGTAGGCGGCGTCGTTGCGCGCCGCGTCCGGCGGCGCGACGTAGGAGCCGACCGCGACATTGGCGCCCGCCTTGGCCAGTGCCGTGGCGATGGCGAAGCCCATGCCGGAAAACCCGCCGGTGACAATTGCGCTGCGGCCAGAGAGGGACGTCATGGGCATGCCTCGTCAAACAGCAAGATAGCCTCCATCCACGACCATCTCGGCGCCGGTGACGAATTTGGATTCATCGGAAGCGAGGTAGAGCACCATGTAGGCGATGTCGTTCGGCTCGCCGAGGAAGCCGATGGGATGGCGCGACAATGCCTTGGCGCGCTCCTCCTCCAGCCGGCCGAGGTCGCGCAGGTATTTCTCGGTCTGCGGCGTCCAGATGTAGCCTGGATGGATGGAGTTGCAGCGGATGCCGTATTTCTGCTCCGCGCAGTGCACGGCAACCGCCTTGGTCAGCGTGCGCACGCCACCCTTGGAGGCGCAATAGGCGGCAAGGTCGGCCTCGCCGATGATGCCGTCGATGGACGACAGGTTGACGATGGAACCGCCGGTCTTCTTCATCAGCCCGATGCCGGCCTGACAACCGAGGAAGACGCCGTCGAGATTGACCGCCATGGTGCGCCGCCATTCGGCCAGCGTGGTGTCCTCGATGGTCTTGGCAATGGCGATGCCGGCATTGTTGACCAGCACATCGAGCCGGCCGAACTTTTTCTCGACCGCCGCCATGACAGCCGGCCAGTCGTCCGGGCTGGAGACATCATGACGCAAGGACAGCGCCTCACCGCCGGCCGCTGCAATCGCCTCGGCCGTCTGGCCGGCCAACTTTTCGTCTATGTCGGTGACGACGAGTTTCGCGCCCTCCTTCGCCAGAAGCAGCGACGTCGCCCGGCCGAGGCCCAGACCAGCCCCGGTGACGAGCGCAACCTTGCCTTGAATGCGACCCATTTTTCGGCGTCAGCCTCCCTTGTTTTCAGCTCCCAGCGGCTGCCCCAGCCAATCGCGGTAGAATCCTTCGAGATCAGGCTCGAAATCGTGCACGATCGGATACCCGGGCGCGGCTGCCTCGACTTCGTGCAGCGTGCCGCATTCGGGGCAGATGAACTCGCGGATCTCCATCCATTCGGGATCGGGAAGATCGCTGTTGGGGTAGATCTCGCGCAACGCCTCCTCGCTGTCGCGCACGAGGATCGAGGCGGCCAGCTTCCAGTTCTTGCGATAGTCGCCGAAGGAATGGCCGCATTCGCATTTCGTCACCCGGCCCTCCGCGCTTTCGCAGATGAACAGATGGTCCGATACCGGCAGCAGGATCCTGTCTTGCCAGCCGACCCTGTCCTGCAGCACGGCGACGTATTTGAAGAATCGGTCGTCGTCCTTGTAAGCGCTCATGATGCGCCGCGTCTGCGGCCAAGGCAGCGTACCGGCGACGAGATCGGCGATGACTTCCTTGCTGTAGCTGCTCATTGTCTCACTCCACGCCAAAGGCGGCTTTGCCGTCGACGCCCCAGAAATCGGAAAAATCCTTGGTGAAGCGCGGCGACAGCCTGATCGCGCTGGCGTACATCTTCTTCACCTCAGGCGCGAAGCCGGCCGCCCTGACGCGCTCGCGCTCGCTGGCGATCCATTCCGAAACCGGCTTCGCCTTTGCAAGACGCTGGGCGCGCATCCCGGCGCGATGCCGTTGGGTGGCTTCGAGATTGGCGACCGGGAAACCGTCCGCATCTTCGTCGAGGACGATGCCGAAGACGGACAACGCCGCTTCCCTGGTCAAAAATCCGTTCTCGACGTCCCAGGCGGTCTTGACCGGATCGCGCTCCAGCACATCGCCGTAACCGCCGCCGCCATTGTAGGAATGGGTGAAGACGTCGCCGGCCTTGTGCGGCGCGGTGATGTAGGGTCCCTCCGCCGTCACATGCTCGCCTTCGAGCCGGATTTCCAGTTCCGAACGATGCGGGTTGGTGCCGGTGTGGTGCGGCAACGGTTCGCCCTTGCCGGCCAGTTCGAAGATGTTGGAATCACGCACCGCCCGGTGCTTCTGGCAGGTCGGTGCCGGATAGCCACCGCACAGGCCGCCATTGTCGAAGACGCGGCTGGAATGCTCCGAGGTGACGAGGCGCAGGTGATCGGTCTTGCTGATCAGCCAGGTCGACAGGAAGGAACAGCCGCCGCGATACTTGCCGGCGCCGCCGGAATTGGGAACGATCGAGCGGCCGATGTAGAGCATCGGCATGTTCTGTTCCCAGATCTCGATATTACCCATGTCGGATTCGGGGTTCCAGCCGACATAGGCGGTGTCGAGGCCGTCCTTGATGGCCAGCGCGCCGGACCCGGCGGCGGCGCATTCGAAATGCGCCATGCCGAAGGGCGTGCCGTACTGGCTGGTGCCCCCCATCTCGATCATCGGCGAATTGACCTGGCCGACGAAGGCTTCCTCGACGAAGCCTCGGGCGATGAAGGATCGCGACAGCAACCTCTGGAAGACGCCGTAAGCCGGCAAAAGAAGTGCCCAGGAGGTCGCCGTTGCCACCATCTCGTTGTCCGGATTGGTCCAGGTGCCGGCCGGCAGCTTCAGCTCGGTCGCCATCCAGGCGCCGTCGTTCACCAGCCCCTCGAAGTTCATGTGCTGGGTCAGCGTCACGAACATGCCGCCGTCCATGCCGGCCGGCGTGCAGTTCATCGAATGGTAGCCCCAGGGCTGGGTGCCCTCGAAGTCCATGACGATCTTGCCGTCGGTGGTGATCTCCATCTCGATCGGCATGTTGTAGAGCCAGTCGGGGTCGCCGAGCGGCTGGTAGCCCGGCTTGCCTGCGGTAACGTGGCCGTAGAAGGTATGGCCGCGATAGATGCCGGGCACGGTGAGCTGGCGCGTGCGGGCGAGCTGGGCGCGGCGACCCTCCTCGATGAACTCCTTGGAAACCTGCATCCAGCTGTCGAGGCCGATCTCGTCGATCAGCGCCTTGACACTCTCGCGCATGTCGATGCAGGAGGCGACCTTGGCCTTCTCGTCCAGCACCCAGTAGATCGGCATCCTGAGATTGCGTTCGCAGCGGATGACGTAGTCGCGGCGCAGTTCGTCGTTCTCGCCGACCTTCTCGGCACA
>JBQCHN010000459.1:0-9328 GCA_051954615.1 Mesorhizobium sp.
ATCGGCGGGCCGACTTCTGTGTTCCCTGCCGGCTGCCGGTGTACTCGCGCTTTTTGCCTTGCCGGCTTTCGCCCATGACGCCGCCCCGACGCCTGCCAAACCTCTTGGCTGGTCCTATCCGTTCGCCTGCTGTGCGAACTACGACTGCCGGGCCACCCACACCGGCGAGGTGCTGGAGCGTCCTGAAGGCTACGTCATCGCCGATACCGGCGAGGTCGTGCCGATGACCGACAGGCGCGTCAAGGACAGCCCCGACGGGCAGTTCCACTGGTGCGCCCATCGCTCCGGCATCGATGCTGGCCACACCATCTGTCTTTTCGTGCCGCCACGCTCGTACTGAGCGACCCGTTGATCCGGACTATCTTCTGACAGGCGTCGGTTGCCAGTGGCAGGGTCCTGTGGTCGCATACCCGTCTTCAGCCAAGGAGAACGGCCATGTCGCTCAAGGGAAGCTGCCATTGCAAGACGACGGTTTTTGAAGTGACGCAGGCGCCTGTCAGCGTGACCCGCTGCACCTGTTCGATCTGTTCAAAGAAGGGCGCGCTCTGGGCCTACTACAGCCCCGGTGAAGTCAGGATCGCGCCGCAGCGGTCGAGCGCTACCTATCGCTGGCAATCGATGATGGTGAAGCACAATTTCTGCCCGACCTGCGGCTGCACAACCTTCACCGAATCGCCCGACTGGAGTACGGGCGAGCCGAATTTCGACAACATGCGCGTCGCCGTGAATGCGCGCCTGTTTGACGATTTCGACCTCGACGCGGTCGAGACAGTGACGATCGACGGCAAGAATCTCTGGTAATTGCCGCATCTGAAGACAGATCCGGGCCGAAAGCCGTGGATCACGGCCACCGGCGGCTCCGTTTTTCGCCGCATTTCATGTTACAAGTCGGCCGGAAGGGTGACGGCGCTCTCGCGCCGCGATTTGAGAGGGAATTCCATGAAAAAGGCCGTGCTCGCCGTGATGGCGACGTCATTCCTGGTCGCTGCTTGCACCACCGATCCCTATACCGGCGAGCAGAAGGTGTCCAACACCGCCGGCGGCGCCGTGATCGGCGGTCTCGCGGGTGCTGCGCTCGGCACGCTGGCAGGCGGCAACGATCGCCGCAACGCGCTGATCGGTGCCGGTATCGGCGCGCTGGCCGGCGGCGCCGTTGGTTCCGTCATGGATCAGAACGAAAACGCGCTGCGTGCCCAGCTTCAGGGCACCGGCGTCAGCGTCACCCGCACCGGCAACCAGATCATCCTGAACATGCCCTCCGACATCACCTTCGGCACGGACCAGGATGCGGTGAAGCCGGAATTCTATTCGGTGCTCAATTCGGTGGCGCTGGTGCTGAAGAAGTACAACCAGACGGTCATCGACGTCTTCGGCCATACCGACTCGACTGGCTCCGACCAGCACAATTTCGACCTGTCGCAGCGCCGCGCTTTGTCGGTCGCCAACTACCTGTCGGCACAGGGCGTGGATTCGCGCCGTTTCGCCGTCACCGGTTTCGGCGAAACGCGGCCGATCGCCTCCAACGGCAACGCCGAGGGCCGCGCGCTCAATCGCCGCGTCGAGATCCAGCTTTCGCCGCTCACCTGACCGGAGCGGCGGCGCCGTTGCGAATAGAAAAAGGCCCTTCGTGGGCCTTTTTCATGCGCGGAACGTAGTTGTCCGCGAAACCGATGGGTGAAGGTCAGACCTTGACGGCGATCTTCATGAAGGCCGGCACGTCATCGCCGAAGCCAACTGTCTTGTCGTCGTCCTCGTCTCTGCGGGCAGGGCGGTTGCGGCCCGGCCGGTCGGCGTCGCCGGACTTCTGGCCGCGTTCACCCTTGTGTCCGGCGCCGCGCTGCGCGCCGCGCTCGGCATTGTCGGCGCGGATGGCCTGCTTGCGCTCGCTGCGGCCGGTGTCGGCCGCCGGCTCGGCCGAAACCGTCTCGGCTTCCTCCTGCACTACGGGTTTGCTGCCGCGCGCGCCGCGCTCACGGCGCCCGTCGCGCTCGCCGTCCTTGCGGCCGGCCCGGCGTGGGGCGCCACGGCCACGACGCGGGGCGTCGTCCTCGCTGTCGCTGGCCGGCACGGTCGAAAGATCGCCGTCGTGCCATTCGATCTGCTGGCCGATCAATTTCTCGATGGCGTCGATGTATTTAGTGTCGCTCTTGGTGGCGATGGTGAAGGACTTGCCTGACCGGCCGGCGCGACCTGTGCGGCCGATGCGGTGGACATAGTCTTCCGAATGGATCGGAACGTCATAGTTGAAGACGTGGCTGACGTCGGGAATGTCGAGGCCGCGCGCGGCGACGTCGGAGGCGACCAGCAGCTTCAGCTTGCCGTCGCGGAAATTGGCCAGCATCGTCATGCGGGCGCGCTGGTCCATGTCGCCATGCAGGGCCCCGGCATTGAAGTCGTGCTTGACCAGCGAGCGGAACAGCTCCGAAACCTCGACCTTGCGGTTGCAGAAGATAATCGCGTTCTTGAGGCTGTCTTCTTCCTCGTGGATCAGGTTGCGCAGCACCTCGCGCTTGTCCCATGGCTTGGAGCCGGACTTGACCAGCCGCTGCGTCACGGTGGAGGCGGTGGATGCTGCCCGCGCCACCTCGACGCGCACCGGCGCGTGCAGGAACTGCTCGGTCAGCTTGGTGATCTCTGGCGGCATGGTGGCCGAGAAGAACAGCGTCTGGCGAGTGAAGGGGATGAGCTTGCAGATGCGCTCGATGTCGGGGATGAAGCCCATGTCCAGCATGCGGTCGGCCTCGTCGATGACGAGGATGTCGACACCGGTGAGCAGAAGCTTGCCGCGCTCGAAATGGTCGAGCAGGCGGCCGGGCGTGGCGATCAGCACGTCGGCGCCGCGCTCCAGCTTGCGCTCCTGGTCGTCGAAGGAGACGCCGCCGATCAGTAACGCGACGTTGAGCTTGTGGTTCTTGCCGTAACGGGTGAAATTCTCCTCCACCTGGGCGGCAAGTTCGCGCGTCGGTTCGAGGATGAGGGTGCGCGGCATGCGTGCCCGCGCGCGGCCTTTCTCCAGCCGTGTGATCATCGGCAGCACGAAGGCGGCGGTCTTGCCGGTGCCCGTCTGGGCAATGCCCAGTACGTCCTTGCCCTGCAGGGCATGCGGGATAGCGCCCGCCTGGATCGGCGTCGGCTGTGTGTAGCCGGCATCGGTGACTGCCGAAAGCACCTTCGGCGACAGGCCGAGGTCCGAAAAATGCAACGCTTCTTGAGCGGTCTGGCTGTCTGAGGACAAAATCTGCTGTCTTTGGCTTTTCGGGGAAGCGCGGCGGTTTGCGTCGCGGCGGGCGCCTCGCGCCTGCGTCATGTTGCATCGCGATAGGCGCAAGTCCGCAGTTTGTCAACTTAAACGGCTGTAATGAAGCTGCTTGCCGTAACCTAACCTTAACCATCAACGTTAATGTGCCGCTGGAATCAGTAGCGGAACTGCTCGCTCAGGATGCGCTCGTTCCACGAATGGCTGGGATCGAACAGCAGCGTCGCCGTCTTCGTCGGCGATTCGCGCACCGTCACCGACGTCGCTGCCTTGACTTCGGTATGATCGGCGGCGGCGTTCACCGGGCGCTTGCCGGGCTCGAGGATATCGAAGCGTACCGTCGAGCGGTTGGAGAGCAGTGCGCCGCGCCAATTGCGCGGCCTGAACGGACTGACCGGGGTCAACGCCAGCAGCGGCGCATCCAGCGGCAGGATCGGGCCGTGGGCGGAAAGGTTGTAGGCGGTCGAACCGGCGGGCGTTGCCACCATCACACCGTCGCAGGACAGTTCCTCCAGCCGCACATGGTCGTCCACGGTTATGCGGATCTTTGCCGTCTGGTAGGATTGCCGCCACAGCGCGACCTCGTTGATGGCCAGCGCCGATACGGTTTCGCCGTCCTGAGTCACCGCCTCCATCTCCAGCGGTCGGATCGTCTCGGGCAGGGCGGCCGCGATGCGTTCCGGCAGGCCGCCGACGCGATACTCGTTCATCAGGAAACCGATCGTGCCACGGTTCATCCCGTACACTTTCCGGCCGCTGCTCATCGTCTCGCGCAGCGTTTGCAGGAGGAAGCCGTCGCCGCCGAGGGCGACGATAATTTCGGCCTCCTCCACCGGGGCCTCGCCATAGCGGGCAGCCAGCGCGTCGCGTGCGGCGCGCGCATCCGGGACATCGGACGAAACGAAGGCGAAGCGGCTGCTGTTGCTGCTCATGATCCCCGGCGGTCGCTGTCTTCCTGCGAGATGGTGGGGCAGGTAGCACGGGCGCGCGCCGCCTGCAAAGGAAACGCGCCGCGACTCGCTGCGCAGCCTCGGCGGAACAAAAGTTAACGACGCCCTTAAGTCATCGTAAAACCTCGATCGTCATGCTGATTGAGGGAGACGGGTGGCGGGGGCCAGACCGGTCGGGACACCGCGTTGCCACTGTCACGTTTGCTGTTTGTCTTGTTGCTCGTGTGCGGCTTTGCCGCCGCCTTCGCCGAACTCGTCGATCATTCCGACCGGCTGGGACCGCGCCAGTCCGCATCGGCCAGGTGCGGCGAAGCCGCCGGAGTGCCTTGTCCATCGCGGGCGATGATGGACTGAAGGCGCGGCTGGCAGGCGCCATTCGGCCAAAGCCGAAAGGCGCACTAAATGTCACATTGAAAATATATCTTTTATGGTGATACTGGCGCATCGAACCTGTTTCGGGGAACGGCGATGGCCGAGAAGAATGAAGACAGCACCCTCCTGCCGATGCTGATCGCCGGCCTTGTGCTGGTCGTCATCGGTGCCATTGTGGTGATGATGTTCGTCTGAACGGGCGGCAGGCAGGCCGCTCGTAGTGGCGCTCCTTGATTGGAACGCTGATGCGGATCATGCTGCCGACCCGAACCATGCGGAACACAACGATGGCCGGACGCATAGCCGTTGTCGACGGCGCCGATAGCGAAACCATCCAGCGGCTATTTGCGGCCGTCGTGGCTGATCTGATGGCCGAAGGTGTCAAGGTGGCCGGAGCGCTTGCCGAAGCGCCGCCCCTGCCGGACAGCACCTGTAGCGCCGGGCTGTTGCGCACGCTTGGCACCGGAGAAACCTATTCGATCCACCTGGACGCCGCGCCGGCCGGCACCTCTTGCCACCTCGATGCGCGAGGGGTGGAGCTTGCCTGCGCGGCTGTGCTCGACGACATGCGCGGCTGCGACCTCGTCGTGCTCAGCAAGTTCGGCAAGCTGGAAGCCATCGGCGAGGGGTTGTTCCCGGCCTTTGCGGCCGCCGTCGCAGCCGGAACGCCGACCTTGACGACGGTATCGGCCCGGCACCGGCAGGCATGGCTTGCCTTCGCTCCGGATGCCGATCTTGTCGACGCGGACATAGCGGCGGTGAAGCGATGGTGGCACCAGGCTTCAAGGTGAAGTACCGGCGGCCCGCGTATCGATCGTAGAGTGGGCGTTTAAAGCATTAAGTAAAAGCAAGCTTACATCGATATTTTTTGCAAGCTGACGTGGGTGAAGAACTTCACCGTATCGGCAGGATTTCCGTTTTCGGGAGCTGAATTAGGGATTCCTTTGATATTTCGAATCCATCCTTCGCACGGGTTTGGTGCAGAAGGGGCGGGGTTTGTTCAAAGTCGTTTCATGTCTTGCCTACGAGCATGACTATTCGTTTGTCGTGGTCGCCGCCATCGTGTGTGTCGCAAGCGCGGTCATGACCATCCGCCTGTTTGACCGGGCGGGCCGGCTCTCCAGCGACGCGCGCCTGTCGTGGATCCTGCTATCTGCCATGGCCTGCGGCGCGGCGATCTGGACGACGCATTTCGTCGCGATGCTGGGTTTCCGGCTGCCGATGGACCATGCCTTCGATCCGGTGCTGACCATCGCGTCGCTGCTGATCGCCATCGTCTTCAGCGCCGGCGGCCTGTTTATCGCCACCAGCCGGACGAACGGCGTGCCGGGGGAATGCGGCGGCCTCGTCATCGGCCTCGGCATCGTGGCCATGCACTTCACCGGCATGGCGGGACTGGAAGTGGCGGGCCGCATCGAATGGGACTGGTGGCTTGTCGCCGCATCGGTGCTGTTCGCCTTCTGCTTCGGAACGGCGACAACGCACATCCTCGCCCGGCACAGGTTCCGGTTCAGCCGGCCGCTGGCGATGGGCCTGCTCGTATTGGCCATCTGCACCATGCATTTCACCGCCATGGGGGCCGCCACCCTGGTGCCAGATCCTTCCGTTTTCGTGGAGCCGCGCACGATGTCGAGCGAGTTTCTCGCCGTGCTCGTGCTGGCCGCGATGGCGATCATCGCCGGCCTCGCGCTCTACAGCGTGGACGCGCGCTCACAGCGCGAGCTCATCGACGGCTTTCGCCACGCCGCGCTTCATGATGCGCTGACCGGCTTGCCCAACCGCGCCTTCCTGTCCGCCAACCTGCCTGCCATCCTGGAGCAGGATCGCGTCGGCGGCTTGCAAACGGCCGTGCTCGTTCTCGATCTCGATCGTTTCAAGGAGGTCAACGACGTCCACGGGCACCATACCGGCGACTTCCTGTTGCAGGACCTTTCCCGGCGCTTCACGCACCTGATGGGCAAGGGCGAGATGATCGCTCGCGTCGGCGGCGACGAGTTCATCGCCGTCAAGCGGCAGGTTCGGGAGAGGGCTGAGGTCGATCAATTCGCGCTGCGCCTCATTGCTTGTGTTTTGGAACCCCTGGAACGCAACGCCAGCACCTTGAGCGTAGGCGCCAGCGTCGGCATCAACCTGTCATCGGGCGATTGCGGCGATGCCGAGGACCTGATCGGCGCGGCCGACCTTGCCATGTACCGGGCCAAGCGCTCGCTCGGCGACAAGATCTGCTACTACGAGCCGTCGATGGACGAGGGCCGGCGCGCGCGCAGCGCCTTGGCCATGGAGCTTCGCTACGCCATCGAGCGCGACGAACTGGAACTCTACTACCAGCCCCAGCTTGACGTTCGGTCGGGCCGGGTCAGCGGCTATGAGGCGCTCCTGCGCTGGCATCATCGCCAGCGCGGCATCATCTCGCCCGCCGAGTTCATCCCCATCGCGGAGGAAACGGGCCTCATCATCCCGATCGGCGAATGGGTGCTGAAGACCGCTTGCGCGGAGGTGGCCGGCTGGAAGAAGCCCTACCGGGTCGCCGTCAACATCGCCTCGGCCCAGCTGACCCAGGCCGACCTGCCGAAGGTCGTGCACGAGACGCTGCTGACGACGGGGTTGCCGGCTTCCAGGCTGGAGCTCGAAATCACCGAAGCCAGCATCATCGAGGACCGCGAGCGGACGCTGCACGTCATCCGCCAGCTCAAGGCGCTTGGCGTAACCATCGCCATGGACGACTACGGCACCGGCTATTCGTCGCTGTCGACCTTGCAGGTGTTTCCCTTCGACAAGGTCAAGATCGACCGTTCCTTCATCGACGGGCTGCTTGCCGACGAGGCCGCGACGGCGATCGTCAAGGCGACCATCCTGCTCGCCTCCAGCCTGAACATCGCGGTCCTGGCGGAGGGGGTCGAGCGCCAGGAGCAGGCCGATTTCCTGCAGGCCGAAGGCTGCACGGAAGCGCAGGGTTTCCTGTTCGGACGGCCGCGCCCGCTGCCGGAGATTGCCGAGCAGGTCGGCCGTCGTATGAAGCAGGCCGATCCGGCCGTTTCGCGCGCTGCCTGAAATCGCCTTGAAAAGAAGGGCGATGTCGGGAGAGGGGCATCAGAACCGGATGTCGAAATCCGCTTTCGCACCGTTGTCGGAGGCGTGGGAACCGAACTGTCCGCTGTAGGACAGGCCGAGCGTGGCCCTGTCGGAGATGGCGAAGTCGAGCCCGGCTTCCAGCACGGCAGCGTCCGTGGCGATCGGCACGCCGGCAACCGTGAAGGCATCGCCGCCAGCAAACGCAAGCGTAGCCAGCGGCGTGGTGTCGCCGAAGGCATGCCGCCAGCCGACCATGCCGCGTGCGGTGGCCGTCATGCCGCCGAGGTCGAAGCCGGTCGAGGCGCGGACGCCCAGCGTGGTGAAGGTGGTGTCGGTGGTCTGGCCGGCGCTGGTCAGTGCCGCCGCACCGCCCTTTTCGGCAAAACTGTCGGTGTGCAGGCTGACATAGGCGAGATTGGCGAAGGGCTCGAACGAGGCGCTCGCCGTGTCGATGCGGTAGCCCGCCTCGCCGAAGGCCTGGAAGGTTCCCGCATCGTAGTCGGCGCTCAGGCTGTCGGCAAAGCCGGGGAAGGCGGCCGAGCGGGCCGTCGAGATGTCGTGCCAGCTGTAGGCGAGGCCCGAACGCAGGCCGAGCGCGCCCATCTCAGTGCCGCCATAGAGGCCCAGATGATAGCTGTCGCTGGAGCCGGAAGAGGCGCGGCCGTCGACATCGAAGCTGGAATGGCTGTAGCCGGTCATGATGCCGAGGCGGACATTATCCGCGACCAGTCCGTCGATGCCGGTGAAGAAGCCGCCGGCGGAGCGGTCGAGCCCGGCGGCATTGCCGTCGCCGTCGGTCGAGCCCCAGGAGCCGAAGACCGAGCCCCAGGCGGCGAGGCGACCGGTATCGGCCGGCGCCAGCGCATGGTTGAAGGCCGCCGTCGCAGTACCATCCGTACCCGTCTCGCCATAGGCCAGCACCGGCGAGGCCGCAGCACCAACACCGGCGAAGGCAGCGCGGATGCGCTCGTTCACCGCATCGCGCAGGAAGCGGCTGTCCTCCATCAGCGCCGTCCTGGCAGAGGCGTGGATCTCGCCCGAGAGACCGTCGAAGGCGCTTTCGGATTGGGTGGCGCTCAACGAGACGACAGCGTTCCAGATCGGATTGCCGGCGCCGAACAGGTCGACGGCGCCGCCGACGCTGCGCTGGTTTGGCGTTTGGCCGGCAGATGCAAAGGCGACATCGTTGCGGATAAGCTTGAGATAGACGCTGGTGGGGTCGTAGGCCAGTTTCGGATCGAGGAACGCGAAACTGGAGGTGACTGTGCCGAAAGTGCCTGTCACGCCGGCGTCGGCTTTCAGGATCGTGTAGCTGGCGTTCGGCTCGTAGGTGCCGGCCTGGCCGACATGCACGACCTGGCCGCCATTGAGGAAAGCCTTTCCGGTCGCGTGGATCTGGTCGCTGCCGGTGCCGTCCGGTTCGACTTCCACTTCGTATGTCGAGTCCGATCCCAGGGTGATGTCGCCGGCCACGGTCAGCGTGCCGATCGAATTGCCCGGCGCAACGGTGCCGGCGACCATCGTCGTGCCCACGGTGCCAGACCCCATCAGCCTGCCGCCCGACTGGACGTTGAGCGTGCCGCCGAGCGTGCCGTTGACGGAGAGCGCCCCGGCCTCGACCGTCGTGCTGCCGGAAAAGGCCGAGGACGGTCCGCTGAGCAGCAGGCGACCGTCGCCC
>JBQCHN010000460.1:0-4802 GCA_051954615.1 Mesorhizobium sp.
GTACCAGGTAAGCTTCATGGACGTCTCCTCGATTTCTGTCGCCTTGAAGGATAGAACGCCGGCAGGCCAAGTCAAAGGAAAGCCCCGCGCATGACCGTCATCGCCGTCGAGGACATCGCGGGCAGCCTCGCTCCCGGCAAGGTACTGGCCGGGCTCGACCTCGGCGACAAGACCATCGGTATCGCCGTCTCGGATGCCCGCCTTTCCTTCGCCCACCCGAGGCTGGTGATCGCGCGGAAGAAATTCACGCTGGACGCAGCGGCACTCCTGGCTCAACTGGAGAAAGACGATGTCGGCGCAGTGGTGATCGGCCTGCCGATCAACATGGACGGTTCGGAAGGGCCACGGGCTCAGAAATCACGTGCCTTCGTGCGCAACATGGCGCCGCTGACCGCCCTGCCCTTCGCCTTCTGGGACGAGCGGCTGTCGACGGTCGCGGCCGAGCGGACGCTGATCGAAATGGATTTTTCCCGCAGCAAGCGCGCCGGCAAGATCGATTCGGCGGCGGCCGCCTTTATTCTGCAGGGAGTTCTGGACCGGCTTCGTGTGCTGAACGGCCCTCCCAGCGGGCATGGGCAGCCCTGATCCAGCCGGCTATGACGCGCCGGCGGCGGAAGGCCAGGATCGCCAGCACGATCAGCGAGTCGAACACGCAGGCCTTGGCGACCATGCCGGGAATGATCGCCGGATCGACGCCCAGCATCTCGCCGTAGATCTGGAAAACGAGGTCATGCAGCTGCCGGCTGAACATTACATAACCGAAATTGAGATCGTTGAGCGACAGGAAGTACCAGCCCCAGAACAGACCGAGCGGCAAGGCCCAGAGCAAAAGCAGCGCGCGCATCAGGATTGTGCTCCAGAATCGGGCCGGCCGGAGATGCGGGACAGAAGGGACGCATGGGCGGCGCCCCTGGCCATCGCATGGATGGTCGTTCGACTTGCCGGAATAGGTATGACCTGCGGCTGGGGAGCGGTCAGGCGTTCTCCCACGACAGCCAGATAGGACGCCGCAAGTGCCGCCAGATGCGCCGCCGAAGGCAGGAAAAGGCCTTCTATGCCCTGCGCTGTGCCGCAGATCAGCACCAGCAGGGATACGCCACCGGCGGCAACGAAGCCGATCTTGAAGATGGTTTCGGTGCTCCCTGCATCCTTGCCCAGGAAGGTTTCGATCAGCGCCCAGCAGAACACCGCCGCGACCACGAGGAAAGCCGACGCCAGCGGCGCCGTCATCAGAATGCCATCCAGATGCAGGCTCTGCGGATCGGCATGCGTCGCACCGAACGATGCCAGCGTATTTTCCAGCGCGCCGGTGCCGGTCGTGCAGACAAAGGCCAGCAGGGCAAACAACGCTGCCCAGTGCAAGGCCAGAAAGGAACTTAGAAGGTGGCGCATGACGGTCCCGCTTGGTGACCGTAAACTGATCCTCGGGGCCGCCGACGGCAACGGAAACCATTTGTTAAGGTTAACGGCCATCCACAGGCGGAACGCCGGCCCTGCCGGGCCCGGCGTGCAACGCGGTCAGCTTGCCGGATAGAGCGTGTCGAGGATCATGCGCGCATCGTGGCGCGCGTCGATCATGCCGTATGTGGTGCGCCACTGGCCGGCCAGCCGCGTTTCGACGAAGGCGTCCGCGATCCGCCCTGCCCCCAGCCGGCGCAGCTCCGCCGCGGCAGCGGCCAGTGCGAGCTGTTCCGTCAAAAGCCGCGCCGACCCTTCGTCGGTCGCCGCCACCTGCATGGCCGCCTTCAAGACGCCGATGGTGCCGCGCCCGCTGGCGCCGAGATCGCGGTCGATACCGGCGAGCACGTCCTCGAACAGCGCGGGCGCACGCGACAGGACGCGCAGCACATCGAGGGCCATGACGTTGCCCGACCCTTCCCAGATGGCATTGACCGGCGCCTCGCGATAGTAGCGCGCAAGCGGCGCCTCCTCGACGTAGCCGTTGCCGCCCAGGCACTCCATGGCCTCATAGAGCAATGCCGGCGCGATCTTGCACACCCAGTATTTGACCACAGGCGTCATGGCGCGCGCAAAGGCCGCCTCACCACGGTCGCCGGCGGCATCGTCGAAGGAGCGCGCCAGCCGGAACGACAGCGCGGTGGCGGCCGCGACGTCCAGCGCCATATCGGCCAGCACGCGCTGCATCAGCGGCTGGTCGACGAGATTGGAGCCGAACACCTTGCGCTGGCGCGTGTGGTTGACCGCTTCGGCGAGCCCCGCGCGCATGAGGGCGGCGGAGGCGACGGCGCAGTCGAGCCGCGTCAAGGTCACCATGTCCATGATCGTCTTCAGGCCGGCGCCCGGTTCACCGACCATCTCGCCGATGGCACCGTCGAACTCGACCTCCGATGAGGCGTTGGAGCGGTTGCCGAGCTTGTCCTTCAGGCGCTGGAAGCGGAAGCCGTTGCCGGAACCGTCGCCGAGAATGCGCGGCACCAGGAAGCACGAAAGGCCTTCCGCCGCCTGCGCAAGCACCAGGAAGGCGTCCGACATCGGCGCCGACATGAACCATTTGTGACCGCTGATGCGGTAGAAGCCGCTGGAGCCGGCGCGCTCGGCCTTCGTGGTGTTGGTGCGGACGTCGGTGCCGCCCTGCTTTTCCGTCATGCCCATGCCGAGCGTCAGCCCTGCCTTCTCGACCGGCGGCTTCTGGCTCTGGTCGTATTTGCGCGTCGTCACGCGCGGCGCCCATTCGCGGAAAATCTTGGGATTGGCCATCAGCGCCGCCAGCGATGCGCTGGTCATGGTGATGGGGCACAAATGCCCCGTCTCCAGCTGTGCAGTCAGGTAGAAGCGCGCCGCGCGCACCTGATGGCGGCGGCCGATCTCGGCTTCGCCGTTCTCCCAGACGGAGGAATGCAGGCCGATCGCCACCGAGCGGCGCAACAGCGCGTGATAGGCCGGGTGGTATTCGACCAGGTCGATGCGGCGGCCCTGCCGGTCGTGCGTGCGCAGCGCCGGCGTGTCGGTATTGGCGAGCCGCGCCAAGTCCTGCGCCTCCTGCGTCAGCACGAAGCGGCCGAGCCCGTCGAGATCCTTGCGCACCGGTTCGGAAAAGCGTTCGGCAAGCTGGATCAGCAGCGGATCGCTGCGCCAGGCATTGCCGCCGGTCAACGGCTGGGACTGGTTCGATACCTCGTCTGTCACGCCTCATCCTTTACCTGGCTGCAAGATATATACGAATCCGCCGCCGTCGCGGCGTTATAGCGGAGGGTGGCCGCGGGCGCGATGAAAATACCGGTGGAAAGCCGCTCTATCCAAAGCCCGTGCTTGCAGCGCCCGGCCCCGCGCAATATAGCAGCGCCTTGAGATGACCGACGCTTCGCCTCTGCCACTCTTTCCGCACCGCCATCTGCTTGGCATCGCGCCGCTTTCCCCCGCCGATATAGAACTTTTGCTGGAACGCGCCGACCGCGCGGTAGCGATCTCGCGCCAGCCGGAGAAAAAGACGACGGCGCTGCGCGGGCGAACGCAGATCAACCTGTTCTACGAGGCCTCGACGCGCACGCAGTCGTCCTTCGAGCTCGCCGGCAAACGGCTCGGCGCCGACGTCATGAACATGTCGGTGGCGAGTTCCTCGGTGAAAAAGGGCGAGACGCTGGTCGATACCGCCATGACGCTGAACGCCATGCGGCCGGATATCCTCATCATCCGCCATCAGTCGGCAGGGGCCGCCGCCCTCTTGGCGCAGAAGGTCGGCTGCTCGGTGGTCAATGCCGGCGACGGCACGCATGAGCATCCGACGCAGGCACTGCTCGATGCGCTCACCATCCGCCGCGCCAAAGGGCCGCTGTCGAAGCTGATCGTGGCAATCTGCGGCGACATCCTGCATTCGCGCGTGGCGCGCTCCAACATCATCCTGTTGAATGCGCTCGGCGCGCAGGTGCGCGTCGTGGCGCCTTCCACGCTGCTGCCGTCCGGCATCGAGAAGATGGGCGTCATCGTCCATCGCACCATGGCCGAGGGCCTGAAGGACGCGGACGTGGTGATGATGCTGCGCCTGCAGCGAGAGCGCATGGAAGGCGCCTTCGTGCCTTCGGTGCGCGAATATTTCCGCTATTTCGGCCTCGATACAGAAAAGCTGAAGGCGGCCAAGCCCGACGCGCTGGTCATGCATCCCGGTCCGATGAACAGAGGCGTCGAGATCGCCTCCGAGATCGCCGACGGTCCGCAGAGCGTCATCCAGGAACAGGTCGAGATGGGGGTGGCCGTGCGCATGGCTGTCATGGAAGCCCTGCTCGATCCGCGCTGCAACGAGGGACGCGCCGCATGACCGTCACCGTCTTCGAGCGAGCCCGCGTCGTCGATCCCTCGCGTGGCATCGACGAGGTCGGCACCGTCGTCGTCGACGGGGAAAAAATCGTGGCGGCAGGCAAGGCGGCGCTCAACCAGGGTGCGCCGAAAGGCGCCACGGTGATCGATTGCGCCGGCAAGGCGATCCTGCCGGGTTTGGTGGACACGCGCGTCTTCATCGGCGAGCCGGGCGCCGAGCACCGCGAGACGATCGCTTCGGCGAGCATGGCGGCTGCGGCCGGCGGCGTCACCTCCCTCGTCATGATGCCGGACACCGATCCGGTGATCGACGACGTGGCGCTGGTCGAGTTCGTGCTGCGCACGGCGCGCGACACCGCCGCCGTCAACGTCTTTCCGGCCGCCGCCATCACCCGCCGCTTGGCCGGGCGCGAAATGACCGAGTTCGGCCTGCTGCGCGAGGCAGGTGCCGTGGCCTTCACCGACGGCCGCCACACCATCGCCAATTCGCTGGTGATGCGCCGGGCGCTGACCTACGCACGCGACTTCGG
>JBQCHN010000461.1:0-3137 GCA_051954615.1 Mesorhizobium sp.
CCCGGCTTCCAGCATGGCCCGGTGTTCGGCCGCCCGGCGAAGGAGTTGAAGCCCTACAAGAAAGCGCAGATGCGCAGCCATGCCGGCGGCTATTTTATTCGCCTTACCGTGCATGACCGGGTCGGTGTCTTCGCCGCCGTCGCTCGACGCATGGCCGACAACGACATCTCGCTGGAATCGATCGTCCAGCACGCCGCCGGGATGAACGGCGACGACAAGAAGACCGTCATCCTCGTTACCCACGAGACGACCGAGGCGGCGGTGCGCAAGGCCGTCGACGGCATCACCAAGGACGGTCATCTGGTCGACAAGCCACAGGTGATCCGCATCGAGCGTGCGGGCTAGGCCAATCACCTTTCAATCGATTGATATTCCTGCGTTTTCGAAAAAGCGTGGGAATGGCCTTGCCGTTGTCGCACGGCTTTGACAAAAGGCGCCCACATCAGGCCGGAAGCCGGAGGATATTGCCCATGACCATCGCCCAGACCCTTTCCACCGGCCTCGACCGCGTGCTGACCATGGAACTGGTGCGCGTCACCGAGCGCGCGGCGGTGGCTGCCGCGCGACTGCGCGGGCGCGGCGACGAGAAGGCGGCCGACCAGGTCGCCGTCGACGCCATGCGCCAGGAACTCAACCGGCTGGCCATCAAGGGCACGGTGGTGATCGGCGAGGGCGAACGCGACGAGGCGCCGATGCTCTACATCGGCGAAGAGGTCGGTACCGGCAAGGGACCGGCGGTCGATATCGCGCTCGATCCACTGGAAGGCACGACGATCTGCGCCAAGAACCTGCCGAACGCGCTGGCGGTTGTTGCCTTGGCCGAGAAAGGCAGCCTGCTCAACGCGCCCGACGTCTACATGGACAAGATCGCCGTCGGTCCAGGCTACGCGGCCGGCGTCATCGACATCGACGCGCCGCCGGCAGACAACATCGCCGCCGTCGCCAAGGCCAAGGGCGTGCCGGTCGGTGAGGTCACCGCCTGCATCCTCGATCGCCCGCGCCACGCCAGGCTGATCGAGGCGGTGCGCGCTACGGGTGCTGCGATCCGCCTGATCGGCGACGGTGACGTCGCCGGCGTCATCCACACCACCGACCCGGACGAGACCGGCATCGACATCTATCTCGGCACCGGCGGAGCGCCTGAGGGTGTGCTGGCGGCGGCCGCATTGCGCTGCACCGGCGGTCAGATGCAGGGGCGACTGATCCTCGACACGCCGGAGAAGGTCGAGCGCGCGGCGCGCATGGGCGTCGACGATCCGCGCCGCATCTACCGCGCCGAGGACATGGCGCGCGGCGACGTGCTGTTTGCCGCCACCGGCGTCACCGACGGCAACATGCTGGCCGGCGTCAAGTTCGGTCGCACCTTCATCACCACCCACACCATCGTGCTGCGCTCGTCGTCCCGCACGGTGCGCGAGATCAAGGCCCGGCACCAGGATCTGGAAAAGTTTTGATTTCGCCCGGCCGAACGGCGCATAGTGCCCCGCACGCAGGATAGGCGTGCGGCAGCTGTAATGGCGGGTGAAAAGCGTTTCTTTCTCGATGTCCGGCGCTCTGCGACCGGCCTTGCCTGGGCGCATCGGCTGAGCGAGCGCCAGGACATGGCGGCATTGGCCATCGCGCAGGGGCAGGGCGTGCCCGATATCGTGGCGCGCGTGCTTGCCGGCCGCGATGTGCTGGCGCACGAGGCCGCCCGCTTCCTCGATCCGACGATCCGCGACCTGCTGCCCGATCCGGGCTCGCTGACCGATATGGAAAAGGCCGCCGCCCGCCTCGCCGAGGCGGTCATGGCCCGGGAAAAGGTCGCGATCTTCGGCGACTACGATGTGGACGGCGCTTCGTCCTCGGCGCTGCTCAAGCGCTTCCTTGGACATTTCGACGTACCGTCCGAAATCTACATTCCCGACCGCATCTTCGAGGGGTACGGACCGAATCCCGATGCGATGCGCGAACTGGTGTCGCGCGGCGCCAGTCTGATCGTCACCGTCGACTGCGGCACCAACAGCGCCGCCTCCATCGACGCGGCGAAGCAGGCCGGCGCCGACGTCGTCGTCCTCGACCATCATCAGGTCGGCGGTACGCTGCCGGCTTCGGCCGTCGCCGTCGTCAATCCGAACCGGCAGGACGACCTGTCGGGGCAGGGGCATCTCTGCGCCGCCGGCGTCGTGTTCCTGGCGCTGGTGCAGACGGCCAAGGTGCTGCGGTCGCGCATGCCCGGCGCGCCGCCGCCGGATCTGCTCTCCCTGCTCGATCTGGTGGCGCTGGGCACCGTCTGCGACGTCGTTCCGCTGACGGGCGTCAACCGGGCCTTCGTGGTCAAGGGCTTGCAGGTGATGCGCCAGCAGTCCAACCCCGGCCTTGCCGCGCTGGCCAATGTCGCGCGCATCGGCGAGCCGCTCGGCGCCTTCCACCTCTCCTTCATGATCGGCCCGCGCATCAATGCCGGCGGTCGTATCGGCGACGCCGCGCTCGGCAGTCGGCTGCTTGCGACAGACGATCCTGTCGAGGCGCGCGCGATCGCCGAAACGCTCGACCGGCTGAACCAGGAACGGCAGGCGATGGAGCAGGAGATGCTGGCCGAGGCGCGCGCCGAAGCGGATGCCGAACTCGCCGGCGGGCCGGGGCCGGCGGTGATCGTGACGGCGAGCAGTAACTGGCATCCCGGCATCGTCGGGCTGATCGCCTCGCGGCTGAAGGATTATGCCCGTCGTCCGGCTTTCGCCGTCGCCTTCAATGCCAACGGCGTCGGCACTGGTTCAGGCCGCTCCGTAGCCGGTTTCGACCTCGGACGGCTGGTGCGCGAAGCCACAGAAGCCGGGTTGATCGTCAAGGGCGGCGGCCATGCCATGGCTGCCGGCATCACCGTGGAGCGCGCCAAGCTCGGCGCTCTGCGCGCCTTCTTCGAGGAACGCGCCGCGGCCGACGTCTTTCGCCTGCAGGACGAGGAAAGCCTGCTGGTCGACGCGGCACTCGCCGCCGAGGGCGCGACGCTCGGCCTGGCGGATGCGCTGGAGAAGGCGGGGCCGTTCGGCGCCGGCCATATCGCGCCGCTGTTCGTCCTGCCGCGCCATCGGCTGGCGGATGTGCGGCCGGTCGGCACCAATCATGTGCGGGTCGATCTGTCGTCCGAGGCGGGA
>JBQCHN010000462.1:0-5656 GCA_051954615.1 Mesorhizobium sp.
AGGCAGTCCAGCGACCCTTCGAAAGTGTCCTTGCCGACCGAATCGTAGACGACTTCGCACTTTTGCCCATTGGTGATGCGCGCCACCTCGGCGACGAAATCCTGCTCGCGGTAATTGATGACGTGGTCATAGCCGTGCGCCATGGCCAGTTCCACCTTGTCCGCGGAGCCCGCGGTGCCGATGGTGACGGCACCGATGTGCCTGGCCCATTGGCCGGCGAGCAGGCCGACGCCGCCGGCCGCCGCGTGGAAGAGTATGGTATCGCCGGCTTTCACCTTGTAGGTGCGGTTCAGCAGGTATTCCGCCGTCATGCCCTTCAGCATCATGGCGGCCGCCTGCTCGTCGGAGATGCCGTCGGGCACCTTGACCAGCCGGTCGGCGGCGATGACGCGCTGCTCGGCATAGGCGCCGATGTTGACGGCGTAGGCGACACGATCGCCCGGCTTCAGCCAGTCGACGCCCTCGCCCACCTCCATCACCACGCCTGCGCCCTCCCCGCCCGGCACCAGCGGAAAGCCGTTCGGCGCCGGATAGAGACCGGTGCGGAAATAGACATCGATGAAGTTCAGGCCGATGGCGGTGTGGCGGATCAGCGCCTGCCCCGGTCCCGGCCGACCGGGATCGGCCTCTTCGAAGGTCAGGACTTCGGGACCGCCATGGGCGTGGATACGGATCGCTTTGGACATGGATCAGGCTTTCTTCGCGCCGAGTTTGGGAAACAGCTGCATGACGCCGCCGATGAAGAACAGGTAGAGGCCCGTCACCGTGATGCCGACCTTGGTGAAGATGCCGACCTGTTCGCCGAGCACGCCGATCTGGTTGTAGAACTGCGCCATTGCCGATTGCGCCAGCGCCAGCGCGCCGAAGGCGCACCAGAGCAGCGTCATGCCGAGATTGATCGAACGCAGCCGCACCACCCGCACCGGATGGATGAAGTTCATCGGCACGAAAGTGAGGATGCCCGCAATAACCACGATAGCGAACGACGTCCACTGGCCGGGTTCGATGACGAACAGGGTGAAGACCACCATGTTCCAAACCACCGGGAAGCCCTTGAAGAAATTCTCCTTCGTCTTCATGCCGGTGTCGGCATAATAGATGGCGCTCGACACCACGATGATCGCCGCCGACAGGAAGGAAAGCCCCTCGCCCATGAAGCCGCGCTGGTAGAGCGCGAAGGCGGGAATCATCACGTAGGTGACGTAGTCGATGATGTTGTCGAGCAGTTCGCCCGACCATGTCGGCAGGATTTCCTTCACTTCCAGCTTGCGTGCGACGGGGCCGTCGATGCCGTCGACCAGCAGCGCCAGCCCGAGCCACCAGAACATCGCGGTCCAGCGCTCCTCGCTCGCCGCCACAAGCGAGACGAAGGCGAGGAACGAGCCCGATGCGGTGAGAAGATGGACCGAAAAGGCGCGTGCCTGCGGCCAGGTCACCTTCTTTTTCGGGCGCGGAATGCGCTCGGCGATCTGCTTGGCCTTCGCCTTGGCCCTTTCGCCCGGCCGGGCCTTGGTGGTGTTCTTGCTCACGGTCCGCGCCAATCCAGCTTGCAGATTTCGGCCGAACGGCCGGCGAAATTCCAATTGCGGCCGAAGGCGCGCATCTTCGAGCGGTCCGACTTCGCCACGATGATCTCGGGCGCGATCCAGTATTGCGAATTCTGGATGACGGTGTCGCGCTCGCTGTCCTTGCCGGCGATCGGTGTCACCGCGCCGTCGATGATCTTCGGGATCTGGAAGACACGCGTCTTGCCCTCGGTCTCATAGGTGACCGGCACCTGCTCGACACCGAGGAATTTGCCGACCAGGATCGACAGCAGCGATGTCGTGCCGCCGGCCTTGCCGGTGAAGATACTGGTGAGCGCCTTGGTGGCGTAGACGGAAGCGCGTTTGTCGATGAACAGCCCGGCCGTCCAGTTGCCGCGGCTCATGTAGCCCGGAATTTCCATCACCAGCCCGAGATTGAGGCCCGACAGATCGGTATCGCCGAAATGGCCGGCGTCGATGCGGAACCCGGCCCAGGTCTGACAATAGCCCTCGGTTGGCGGATGATTGCCCAACGACAAGACGCAAGGGCAAAAAACCGTGCAATTGCAGGAGAGTACAAGCTCTCCTTTCATCGCCCAGCTTGGCTTGGACATAGGCATTCCCCGATCTCAGTGGGACACTACAAGCAGCATCGCGGCCCACACAAGCAGTATCGTGCCGGCCACCCGGCTGGTCCACCGCCCTTCTACCTGCTTTTCGACCAGTGCAAACAGGCCGATGAGCGCCATCCAGAAGATGTTGGTCACGCCGACGGCGAACATCACCAGCATCAACGCCCAGCAGCAGCCAAGGCACCAGACGCCCTGTTCCAGCCCGAGCCGGAAAATCCGCGCCGGCCGGTCGCTCCAGCGGGCGAAAAGCGTGGAGAAAGGGTTGCGGCATCTGGTCAGGCAGGCCTGCTTGAGGTTGCTGAACTGGTAGATGCCGGCAATGGCGAGCGCCGCGGCGCCCGCAAGCCCCACCACCGGATCGAGCAGCCGGCCTTCCGGCGCAATGTACCTGACTGCCAGCGTCACAGCGGCGAAAGCGATCGACGCGGCAAGCCAGATCGTCAGGTAGCCGCCCACAAGGACGAGCGGATGGACGACCGGTTCGCCCTTGGCGCGGGCGGTATCGGCAATCTCGCAATAGGTGCGGATCATCGGCGCGGCCGAGGGCAGCATGGCGGCAACCGCCATCAGGAACCACATGAGGACCAAAGCCGAGGCTTCTGGACCGGACCAGCCGCCATTCGCCGGCAGCGGCGTCAGGCATAGCGCCGCGAAGCGTTCGAGCGCGTCCGGAAGAGGCAGCGACGGCAGGGATCGCAACAGGAAATCGCCGGGTGCGCCGGCACCTGGCAGGCCGCCCTCGGCGCCGCGCACCGCCATCGCGCCGAGGACCAGCCATGCGAGCAGAACGGCGAGGCCGAGAACCGCCGTCACCGTGATGCGCGGGCTGCGCGCCACAGCGGCGGCGGCGCGGCCGGCAGCATCAAGGTGGCTGAAATCGTTGTCCTGCGTCGTCATGACCTGAGGCTGAAAAGCCGCGTTGATCGGATGGGCCGGGCGTCTATATTCCCTTTCACGATCCGGCAGGCAACCGGACCCGCCACGGAGAAGGCCGAATTGGACACGCATGAATCGCAAATCCTGATCGCCGGCAGCGGCCCGGCCGGATTGATTGCGGCGCTCGGCTTCGCCCAAGCCGACTTTGCCGTTACGCTTGTCGGTCCGCCGGTGCCGGCCGGCGACCGCCGCACCACGGCGCTGATGAACCCGGCGCTCGCCATGCTCGATCGGCTGGGCGTTCTGGAGAGCCTGCGCGACGAGGCAGCACCCCTGAAGGTGATGCGCATCGTCGATGCCACGAACCGGCTGATCCGCAGCCCGACGGTGACCTTCCACGCCAGCGAGATCGACGAGGAACAGTTCGGGCTCAACCTGCCGAACGCAGTGCTGACGCCGGCGCTCGCCGAAGCGGTCGCCGCTCACCCTGGCATCGACTGGCGCAAGACCGTGGTTTCGGACTGGCACCTTGATGCAGAACGGACGATGGCCACGCTTGCCGACGGCAGTGCGGTCTCCGCATTGCTGGCGGTTGCCGCCGACGGTCGCCTGTCGCCGGCGCGCGAGGCGGCCGGCATCCGCACGTCGGTGCGCAGCTACCCCCAGGCGGCGCTGGTGCTCAATTTCGGGCATCGCAGCGACCATGCCTTCACGTCGACCGAATTCCATACCGAAACCGGTCCCTTCACGCAGGTGCCCCTGCCCGGCGGCCATCGTTCAAGTCTTGTCTGGGTCGTGCGACCCGAGACGGCCGACGAACTGACCGCCCTGGACGAGGGTGAACTTTCCGTACGCGTCGAGGACCGGATGCAATCGATGCTCGGGCGGGTGACGGTCGAGCCCGGACGGCAGGTCTACCCGCTTGCGGCCGCCAGCCCCCATCGCTTTGCCGCCAATCGTGTCGCGCTGGTCGGCGAAGCCGCGCATGTGTTTCCGCCGATCGGCGCGCAGGGGCTTAACCTCGGTATCAGGGATGTCAGCGATCTCATTGATATCGCATCGGGAAACAGGAATGATCCCGGCGCTGCCCCGGCGCTCGCCGCCTACGACGTCCGCCGCCGCCCCGATATCCTGGCGCGCAGCGGCGCGGTCAACCTGCTCAACATGTCTCTGCTGTCGGATTTCCTGCCGGCGCAGATGGCGCGCAGCGCCGGCCTTACCCTGCTGGGCAGTTTCTCGCCGTTGCGCGGCTTCTTCATGCGCGAGGGGCTGAAGCCCGGCAGCGGCTTCGCCGCGCTCGCCGGAGGCTTAAGGAAACAGATCCGGCGGCAGGACGCCATGGCGGATCATGAAGAGCAGGCCGGTCACGGTCGCCACTGAGAGGCAGGTGGTGATGAGGATGCTGGCGGAGGCGCGCTGAACCCATACGTTATATTGCTGGGCGATGACGAAGACGTTGGTCGCCGTCGGCAGCGAGGCAAGCAGCACCGCCGAAAAGACCCATTCCGGCGAGAAATTGCCGATCCAGCTCAGCAGGACATAGCATAGCAGCGGATGGACGATCAGCTTCAGGATAGCGATCGGTGCCATCTCCGATGGAATACGCTTCAGCGGCCTGAGCGCCAGCGTCACGCCCATGGCGAACAGCGCGCAGGGTGCGGCCGCGCTCGACAGGTAACTGAGCAGCCGTTCCACCGGCAACCACGGCTGGAAGCGGAAATAGGCCGCGCCCACGCCGGCGGCAGTGGCGATGATGAAAGGATGCAGCACGATGCGCTGCACCACGCCGAGAGCAAGCTGCGGTAACGGGCGCTGGTCGTCGCCTGCCAACGCCATCATCATCGGCGCCACCGTGAAGTGGACGATGTTCTCGAAGCAGAAGATCAGCGCCACCGGCACCGCTGCCTGTTCTCCGAAAGCGAGTAGCGCCAGCCCCGGACCCATATAGCCGATGTTGCCGTAGGCGGCCGACAGGCCCTTGATGGTGGATTCGGCGGTGTTTCCGCCTGGCATGAGCATCGAAAGGAGAAACATCAGCGAGAAGACGATGTAGGTCGCAACCACAGAGCCGAGGATGAAGGTCCATTCGGTCAGTTGCTCGAACGGCGTTTTGGCCAGAAGTTGGAAAAACAGGGCCGGCAGCGCGACATAGATGATGAAGATGTTCATCCAGCCCAGCGCTTCGAGCGGCTGGCGAGCGATGCGGGCCACGACGAAGCCGACGAAGATGAGGCCGAAGAACGGCAGGACGAGGCCGAAGACGTCGGTCATGCGCCGGGGCGAGTCCTCTCGTGAAAACAGCTGTCGAACGGCCCCGGCGCTACTGCGAGCTTCCCCGCGCGTCAAGCGCCGCGGGATTGAATTGGTCGCGCACCTGCGCCAAATAGGCCGTTGAGGTGCGAGTATGAGTACGATGAAGACAGCCAAATTTGCGATCGGACAGGTGGTTCGCCATCGGCTGTTCTCGTTCCGCGGCATCATATTCGACGTCGATCCGCAGTTCGCCAACACCGAGGAATGGTATCAGTCCATTCCCGCCGAGGTGCGGCCAAGCAAGGATCAGCCGTTCTATCACCTGCTGGCCGAGAATTCGGAGACGGAATACATCGCCTACGTTTCCGA
>JBQCHN010000463.1:0-3762 GCA_051954615.1 Mesorhizobium sp.
AAGGTGCGCTTGACACCCAGCGGTGAACCCCTTATCCACCGCGCAACGACGCACCGGACGTGTCCTGTGCGCCGCAAGCGCGGGTGTAGCTCAGTCGGTTAGAGTGCCGGCCTGTCACGCCGGAGGTCGCGGGTTCGAGCCCCGTCACTCGCGCCATTCTTTCAAAGGCTTAGCGCAAGCCGCATCCCATCGATTCAGACTTTTCGCCGACAGGTTTCAAAGTTCCTGAAGCCGGTTCGCGTCGATGTCGGCGACCGGCGATGCGTTCTGCAAACCATGTCGGTCGCGGACGGGATCAGAGGTACTTCTGCACCTTCTTGCCGACGGCGAGGAAGCGCAGCGGATTGACCGCCTCGCCGTTGTGGCGCACCTCGTAGTGCAGGTGCGGGCCGGTGGAGCGGCCGCTCGACCCTGTCTCGCCGACCTCGTCGCCGGCCTTGAGCTTTTGCCCGACCGCCACCAGGATCTTGCTGAGGTGCCCGTAACGGGTGGCGAAGCCGTTGCCATGGTCGATCTCGACCATGCGGCCATAGCCGCCAGCCCAGCCGGCGCGCGTCACCACGCCCGCCGCCGTCGTTCGCGCCGGCATGCCCCTCGGGGCGCGAAAGTCCATGCCCGAATGCAGTGCCGCGGTGCCGAGGATCGGATCGGTGCGCACGCCGAACGGGCTGGTCACAACATGGCCGGGCGCCGGGTTGGCCAGGGGTAGGCGGCGCGCTTCCGACTTGAGCTGGTCCAGCGTGTTCAGCGCCTCGTCCAGTTCCTTGACCTTGCTGTCGAACATGGCGGCCTTGTCGATCGGGATCAGCGGCCCGCCGACGTCGCTCTCGTCCTTGCCGAAGTCGCTGTCCACCGGCAGGCCGGCGCTGGCGAGCGCGTCCTTGATGGCATCGGCGTTCTCGTAGGCTGTGTCGGCCAGCTTGCTGACGCGATCCAGTTGCTCGTTCTCGATGGTGCGCAGCGACTGGTTGATCGCTACGAAAAGCTTATCGGCACGGTCGGCCGATGATTCGTTCGTCTTGGTGTCGGTGCGGGTCGACCACAGCGAGAACGGTTTTGTGTCGGCCGCGCCGAGGCTGGCCAGCGAGACGGTGGCGGCCTCGCCGTCGGCGGGAGTGCTGATCTCGGCGCGCACATCCGGCTTCTGCTGCGGGGTAGGGGCCGCGTCCGGCAGGCTGGCGCCGACTTCCTTCTCTGCCCGCTCGATGACCGAATCCAGCCGCCCGTGGCGCTGGCTGAGCTGCGTCTGGCGCTCCAGCAGTTCGCTCACCTTCGTTTCCATCAGTTGCTGGTCGAGTAACTGGCGGCTGGTGATGCGGTCGACCTGCGAGCGTAGCGCCGAGATGCGATCCTCGTAGGCCTGCTGCATGCGCGCCTGGCGTGCGGTGGCCGCGCCGATCAGGTCGTCGCGCAGCACGAGGTAGCTGGTGGCCAGCAGGTAACCGATGGCGACGGCGGCGAAGGCCGAGCCGATGACAGCCGTCATCCACGGACGCACCGTGAAGTGACGGATCTCGTCGCCATGGGCGATGATGACGGTGTGCGGTTCCTTGCGCTTGCCGAAGACTGCGGACTGACCGGTTGCGTTCACGGGAGCAGGCTCTTGTTGCTATGCCAACGACGAGCCCGATTTAAACATTGTTAGGGTTAACAAAGCTTTTCCGCGCGGCCGTCGAAGGCGATGTGCCCGCGTCGGTCCCGTCGGCTCAGGAGGGCAGGCCTTTCACCGCTTCCAGAACGGCTTCCGCGTGGCCCTTCACCCGCACCTTTCGCCAGACCCGGGCGATGCGGCCGTCCTTCCCGATCAGGAAGGTGGCGCGTTCGACGCCCATGTAGCGGCGGCCGTACATCTGCTTTTCGACCCACAGGCCGAAGGCCTCGATGACTTTTCGCTCCTCGTCGGCCACCAGATCGACGCCCAGGCCGTGCTTGGCCTTGAATTTGTCATGTTTCTTGGTGCTGTCGGGGGAGAGGCCGATCACCGCAGCACCTGCCTTCTCGAATTCCGGCCTGAGCCGTGAGAAGTCGATCGCTTCGGCGGTGCAGCTTGTCGTGTCGTCCTGCGGATAGAAGTAGAGGACGACGGGCCTGCCGCGGAAACCGGAAAGCCGCAGCGAGCCGCCGCCATCGCGCGGAAGATCGAAATCGGGCGCCATGTCGCCCACGTCGAGATCAGCCATGCCGGGTGCCTTGTTTGAGGTTACTGGACTTTAAGGTTACGGGGCATGGCGCCACCGATATAGTGTCGAGCGGGGATTCGTCCACGATCGAGTTCGCAAAACGGAAGATTGCGTGGATCAGGAGCTGCCACGGCACGAAAAGATCAGGTTCCGGCGCCATGAGATAACCAACCTCGGCGCCTTGCCGTCGGCATGCATGGTGCCGCCGCTCGGGCAGGCGGCGATAGGCCGTGGATTTCGCATCCTGGCCAGGACCGCTTTCGCCGCTATCATGCTGGCTGTCGTCCTTGCGCTTGCCGTCTACGCCATCGGCGCCTCCGGCATCGGCTCCGAGCGGTTGCGCGCGACGGCCGAGAAAGCCATCGAGGACCTCGCCGGCATCGACGTGAACATGACGCTGGGACCTGCGCGCATCACGCTGGACGGTTCCAGCTTCCTGGCGCTCGAGGTCGGCGACGTCAGCCTGAAGACTGCCGATGGCAAGCCGATGGTCGACGCCGCTTCCATGCGCTTCGGCGTCCGCTTCCTTCCCCTGCTGTCTGGCGAGGTACACCTCACAAGTGCACGCATAGCCGACGCGCATATCTCGCTCGGCGCCATGCCTGCCGGCGGTGGCGACTGGGCCGCGCATTTGCGCAATGCCGACGGATTGCTCGATCCGGACAAGGTGTCGGCCGCCTTGTTCGACGCGGTGCGCGAAGCGCTCGGCGCCGTTCGCCGGGACTCCTTGCGCGAAATCGGGCTGACCGACGTCGAGTTCGCCTTGCCGGCCGGGGCGGGCGTGCAGACTGTCCATGTCGCCTCCGCCACCGTCTCCCAGACCGGGCCGGGCAAGATGGATGTTGCCGCCGAAGTGGCCGTCGACGGCCGCGCGCTTGCCCTTAAGGCCGCCGCCGTGCGCGATCCGGCCACGTCGCGCATCAGCAGCCTGAGCGCGGATGTCACCATGGCGGCGCCGGCAAGCCGCGCCGACGCCAAGATGCTATCCGGCGGCGAGCTGGGGGAGCTTGCCCTGCACCTGACCGGTTCCGAAGGCGGCGACGACGCCGATTCCCGCCTGGCGGCCTCGCTGTCGCTTGCCGATAGCGCGTTCGACCTCGGCAAGCATGGCGTGGTCGCCGGCGACCTTTCCGTCGATGCCAGCCTGACGTCCGGCACGAATAAGATCTCGCTCGACCGCTTGCTGGTGAAGACGGGGCGCTCGACATACAATTTCGCCGGGTCGATCGGGCCGAAGCCGAGGGATGCCGCGACCGGCGGGGAGGAACCGTCCTACCGCTACGACTTTACCAGCGACGGCTCGACCTTGGCGCCGGAGGATTCGCCCGAACCGGCGCTCGCCTTCCTCGCCCGCGTCGCCGGCGAGTACCGGACCGAAAGCCGCAAGCTGGTCGCCGACACCATCGCGCTGCGCTCCGGCCCGACCGGCGAGGTGCGGGGTGATGCGGCCGTCGCCTTCGTCGCCGGCGAGGCGCCCGGCGTATCGCTGGATCTCAGCGTGCACGACATGCCGGTCTCGCACGTCAAGCAACTGTGGCCGTGGTTCTCTGCCCATGGTGCCCGCACCTGGGTGCTGCAGAAC
>JBQCHN010000464.1:0-9898 GCA_051954615.1 Mesorhizobium sp.
CGAAAACCTCGCCGAGGCGCTTGCCGCGTGGCCGGAGGCGGAGCGCCGCCGCATCGTCAGGCTGCACTACGAGAACTACCTGCTCACCGTCGATCTGGCCGACCAGCTTCGCCATGCCGAGTTCATCCGCGAGGCTGACGCCGCCGGCCGGAAGCTGGCCACCATGGTCAAGACGCACCAGTTCGAGGCCGTCACCGAGATCACCGTGCTGGCGCAGGACCATCCGCGCTTGCTGTCGGTCATCGCCGGCGCTTGTGCCGCGGCCGGCGGCAACATCGTCGACGCGCAGATCTTCACCACTTCGGACGGCAGGGCGCTGGACACCATCCTGATCAACCGCGAATTCGATCTGGACGAGGACGAGCGCCGCCGCGCCATGCGCGTCGGCAAGCTGATCGAAGACATGCTGTCGGGCAAGGCCTTCCTGCCGGAGATGATCGAGAAGCGCACCCGGCCGAAACGCGGCCAGAAGGTCTTCCGCATCCCGCCGCGCGCGGCGATCCGCAACGCGCTGTCGAACCGCTTCTCCGTCGTCGAGGTGGAAGGGCTCGACCGGCCGGGCCTTTTGTCGGAAATCACCGGCACGCTGTCCGACCTGTCGCTCGACATCGCCTCCGCCCATATCACCACCTTCGGCGAGAAGGTGATCGACACCTTCTACGTCACCGACCTGACCGGCCAGAAGATCGAAGGCGCCGCGCGCGAGAAAGCTATCCGCCAGCGGCTCATTGCTACGCTCGAGGGCAAGGCCGCGACGGCCAGGGCGAAGGCGGCGGCGGAATGAGGAGCGGTTCGCGAAGCGAACGAAAAGCCCCTGAATGGGCTTTTCGAGCGACGAATGGTGAGATGCCGGTTCGCCCGTCGGGCGGATTGAAAGGTCCGGTGGAGCTTTCAAAGGCATCGAACGCCCGAAGGGCAGGGAGCCGTAGCGAAGGGCTAGTTGCGCCGTTCCTCTCCCCCCTTGAGGGGGAGATGTCGCCGAAGGCGACAGAGGGGGTCGGCGGAGGCAGCGCGCGACATGAGGAGTCGCGCTTTACGACCAGCGACCCCTCCCGACCCGCTGCGCGGGCCACCCTCCCCGCAAGGGGGAGGGAGACGCCGACATCGCCGGTTCGTTCAACAGCACCAACGCCGGCATCGGGCAACGCCGCCGCAAAGTCCCCCTCCCCCTTGCGGGGAGGGTTTAGGGGTGGGGGTACGGCGCCATGAGCCTCATAAAGAAATTCGCCACCGTCGCGTCCGGCACGCTGATGAGCCGCATCCTCGGCTTCACCCGCGAGATGCTGATGGCGGCGGCGCTCGGCACCGGGCCGGTGGCCGATGCCTTCTATGCTGCCTTCCAGTTCCCCAACACCTTCCGGCGCCTGTTCGCCGAGGGTGCGTTCAACACCGCCTTCGTGCCGCTCTTCGCCAAGGAGATCGAGGCCGGCGGCATGGACGGCGCCAAGCGATTCTCGGAGGAGGTGTTTGGCGTCCTGTTCTCGGCGCTGATCGTGCTCACCATCGTCATGGAACTGGCGATGCCGTTCCTGGTCAGCACCATCATCGCGCCCGGCTTCGCCGGCGACCCGGAAAAATACGACCTCACCGTCGCGCTTGCCACCGTCATGTTCCCCTATCTGGTGTGCATGTCGCTGGCCTCGATGATGGCCGGCATGCTGAATTCGCTGCGCCGCTATTTCGCCGCCGCGATCGCGCCCGTGTTCTTGAACGTCATCCTCATCGCCGTGCTCTACTGGGCCTGGCGCAGCGGCGCCGACGGACTGGCCGTCGGGCACTGGATGGCCTGGGGCGTCATGGCGGCGGGTGTCGTGCAGCTTGCCATCGTCTGGATCGCGGCGCGCCATGCCGGCATTTCCATCGGTTTTCGCCGGCCGCGGCTGACGCCGGGCGTCAAGCGATTGTTGCTGCTCGCCTTGCCGGCGGCCGTCACCGGCGGCATCACCCAGATCAACCAGCTGATCGGCACGGCCATCGCCTCCACGCAGGACAGCGCCGTCGCCTCACTGGCACTGGCCGATCGCGTCTACCAGCTGCCGCTCGGCGTCGTCGGCATAGCGGTGGCCATCGTGCTTTTGCCGGAACTGTCGCGGGCGCTGAAATCCGGCAACGAGGTCGAGGCGGCCAACCTGCAGAACCGTTCGGTCGAGTTCACCCTGTTCCTGACCTTGCCGGCGGCCGCCGCCCTTCTGGTCATGGCCGAGCCGATCGTGCGCGTGCTCTATGAGCGCGGCGCCTTCGCCGCCAACAATTCGACGCCGACGGTGGCTGCCATCCTCGCCATCTTCGGCCTCGGCCTACCGGCCTTCGTGCTGATCAAGGCCTTCACGCCCGGCTATTTCGCCCGCGAGGACACGAAAACGCCGATGATCTTCGCCGCCGTCTCGGTGGTGGTGAACGTCGCGACGGCGCTCGCGCTGTTTCCGTCCATGGGCGCGCCGGGCATCGCGGTGGCCTCCGCCGTCGCCGGCTGGCTCAACGCGGCGATGCTGCTTTTCGTTCTGGTGCGGCGGGGCCATTGGGGCAGGGAAGCGGCGCTTATGAAGCGCATACCGCGTCTCGTGCTTTCGGCGGCGCTGATGGGCGCTGCGCTGTGGTATGCGCAAGGGTGGTTGGCGGCGGAATTGTCGTCCTCGGCGCGCCTCGTCACCAAGGCGGCGACGCTGGCGCTGCTGTCGGGCGCGGGTGCCGTCCTCTACTTCGCGCTCGCTTTCGCTACCGGCGGCGCCGATATCGGCATGATCCGCCGCAACATGCGGCGGGGCGGCAAGGCTCGGGTCACGGATCCGTCTCCGGACCCTTGAACCGGCGTCCGGACTTTTCCGCTCCCCAAGCGGGCGTCATCTGTCCGACGCCAGCCTTCAGTTGTCATCGTCGGGATTGTCGACCTCGCATCCTATGCCATGACATCCCTGGTAATTGCCCTGGGTGTCGAAATTCGGATTGCCGTCCCTGTCGTAGCTCGGCCGGGTATCGATCACGTCGTCCTGTCTGCGGCGCGCCTCCCTGCGCTCGCGGTCCCGCCGTTCCATGCGGTCCTCGAAACGCCGTTCGTCCTCGTCGCGCTGTACGTTCTGTTTCATCATGCAGTCGGCGAAGCTGTCGGTCCCTGGCCGGTAGCCAAAGGACGAACACTTTTCCTGATCCATCGCGCGCTGGTCTTCGGCGCTGACGCAGCCGGCGACGGCCAGCGGCACCAAGGCGAGCAGCACATATCTCATTCTAAAATTCGGCATCTTGCTGCTCATGGTCATTCCGAAGGAACCGGGCAGGCGAGATCGCCTTCCTGGCAATTAAGGTATGCTTTCAACTGTTTCGTCCGGTCGTTGGTCAGGTCTGCCCGACAGCCGGCGGCAACCATGGGCGCAGCGGACCCGCCGTCGTCTCCACTGGACTGGAAGGTGCATTCGGCATCGCGGAACGCGATCCATGCCCGTTGCGCTTTCACCAGCCGCGCCTTGCCGCCAGCGTCGTCGTCAAGCCGCTTCTGGATTTTCTTGAAGGTCTGGTTCAGCGCCTGGTCGGCTTTTTTGAGGTCAGCCCCCGGATCGGCCAGGACAGCCGTCGCGGCGAACGAAAGTGTGATTGCCAAGGCAGTCATTAAACGCATGGTTGCATCCATCAATAAAAAGCAACCGGAGGAAAGCACGCACCCATCCGGGCGGCAAGCCTTGCCATGCCGCATGGTAAGCAAAAGGTTTTCTGCACGCGCTGTTTCTCTTTCAGCGAAGCTCGCCCGGGCAGACAGCGATGCCGAAACCCTTGCCTGACCCCGCGACTTGGTTCATAAGCCGCGCGTCCGAAATTTCGCCGCGTGCGAAACGGCCCTCCACAAGCCAAGGAAACTTGAAAATGACCGATCAGAATTCGCCGTTCCGGCAACTCGTCTTCTCGGGCGTCCAGCCCACCGGCAACCTCCATCTCGGCAACTATCTCGGCGCCATCCGCAAGTTCGTCGCCCTGCAGGACGAGTACGACTGCATCTACTGCGTCGTCGACCTGCATTCGTTGACCGCGCAGATGGTCTATGACGACCTCGCCGACCAGACGCGCCAGATCACCGCCGCCTTCCTCGCCTCCGGCATCGATCCGAAGAAGCACATCGTCTTCAACCAGAGCCGGGTGAAGCAGCACGCCGAACTCGCCTGGATCTTCAACTGCGTGGCGCGCATCGGCTGGATGAACCGCATGACGCAGTTCAAGGACAAGGCTGGCAAGGACCGCGAGAACGCCTCGCTCGGCCTGCTCGCCTATCCGAGCCTGATGGCCGCCGACATCCTCGTCTACCGCGCCACCCATGTGCCGGTCGGCGAGGACCAGAAGCAGCATCTCGAACTGACGCGCGACATCGCGCAAAAATTCAACAACGACTTCTCCGGCCGCATCGCCGACCTCGGGGTCGGCGTCGAGATGCAGGTCGGCGACGAGACTGTCAACGGCTTCTTCCCGCTCACCGAGCCGGTGATCGGCGGGCCGGCGGCGCGCATCATGAGCCTGCGCGACGGTTCCAAGAAGATGTCGAAATCGGACCCGTCGGACCTGTCGCGCATCAACCTCACCGACGACGCCGACGCGATCTCGAAGAAGATCAAGAAGGCCAAGACCGATCCCGACGCGCTGCCCAGCGAACTGGCGGGCCTGGAAAGCCGGCCCGAGGCGAAGAACCTCGTCGGCATCTACGCGGGGCTCGCCGACATCTCCAAGGAAGACGTCCTGAAGGCGTTCGGCGGCCAGCAGTTTTCCATCTTCAAGCCGGCGCTGGCCGACCTTGCGGTGGAAAAGCTCGCCCCGGTGGCGTCCGAGATGCGCCGCATCATGGCCGACACCGCCTATGTCGACGCCGTGCTGAAGGACGGCGGCGAGCGCGCCGGCGCGCTGGCCGAACAGACGATGAAGACGGTGCGCGACATCATCGGCCTGGTGCAGGACTGACCGTTCCGGCGCTCGTGCCTGGAAATATCCTGACAGCCACCCGCTTGCCGCCGACCGGCGCGGGTGGCAGATTGTCGGGCCTCCACACCACTTTTCACGGATAGCATGGTCTCCAAACGCCTCAGCCGCCAAGCCGGGCACCGGCGCAAGTTCCTGTCGATCGTCGATGCGACGCCGGAAGGCGAGCGCGCCGCCGCCTATGCTTCGAGACGGGCTCAGAACACCGGCGGCGTGCTCGTCCTGCTCTACGTCATCGAGTCGGACGACTTCCAGCACTGGCTGGGCGTGGAAAAGATCATGCGCGAGGAGGCGACCGCCACGGCGCGTGCGGCGCTCGACACCCAGGCGGCCAAGATCCGCTCGACGCTCGGCATCGAGCCGGAACTGGTGGTGCGCGAGGGCAAGGCGGTGGAGGAAATCCACAAGCTGATCGAGGAGGACCAGGACATCGCCATCCTGGTGCTCGCCGCCGGCGCCGGCAAGGAAGGGCCGGGGCCGCTGGTCACCTCCGTTGCCGGCAAGGGCGCGGCCTTTCCCATCCCCGTCACCGTCGTGCCGCAGAATCTGTCCGACGAGGACCTCGACAATCTGGCCTGAGCCCGCGCTGGCACCTATATGCACCTCGACAGGGTCGCTTGTTTCGCTTGAACCGGCTGGCGATCGGGTCTATTTAGAATTATTCCAAACTGTATCGCCCCGAGCGGGCGCGGAGACGGCGATGTTCATCCAGACCGAATCGACCCCCAATCCGGCGACGTTGAAGTTCCTGCCCGGCAAGGAGGTCCTGCGCGACGGCACCGCCGATTTCCGCGATGCGGCGACCGCGTCGGAGGCTTCGCCGCTGGCCGCGCGCCTGTTCTCCATCCCCGGCGTCACCGGCGTCTTCTTCGGCTACGATTTCATCACCGTCACCAAGGACGGTCCGGACTGGCAGCATTTGAAGCCCGCCATCCTCGGCGCCATCATGGAGCATTTCATGTCCGGCCAGCCGGTGATGGCCAATTCCGGCTCCTCTCACGTCGAGGAAAATGGCGAGGAGTTCTACGACAAGGAAGACGAGGAGATCGTCGTCACCATCAAGGAACTGCTCGACACCCGCGTCAGGCCCGCCGTCGCCCAGGATGGCGGCGACATCACCTTCCGCGGCTATGAAAAGGGCACCGTCTTCCTGCACATGAAGGGCGCCTGCGCCGGCTGCCCGTCGTCCACGGCGACGTTGAAGCACGGCATCCAGAACCTGCTTCGGCATTTCGTGCCGGAAGTCGAGCACGTCGAGCAGGTCGCTTAAGGCCGCCTTTGCCACATCGATAGGATCGTCGCGCGGGCATAGTGCCCGCCTGGTCCGTCACGGCCGCGGAATGCCGCCGGCCAGAACGGTCGCATAGGCGTCGGCATCGATGTTGCCGCCGGAAATCACGCACACGACGTTTCCCTTGGCGCGCTCGTCGGTGAGGGCGACTGCCAGTGCGGCGGCGCCGGCGCCTTCGGCCACCACCTTCGCCTTGGAGAACAGCATCCGCATCGCTTCGGTGATCCGGTCGAGGCTGACGGCCGCCGCGCCGTCGATCAGCGGCCGCGCCACCGGCCAGAGCTGCGGCACCAGCGACGGTCCGCCGATGCTCTTGACGAAGGACGGCCGCGTCGGGATCTCGACGATTTTTCCCCCTGCGGCCAACGCCGCCGTCACCGGCGCGGCATTCTCGTCCTCCGCCGCCAGCACCGTCGCCTGCGGCCTCAGCGCCTTGACCGCGCTGGCGACGCCGGTGGTCAGCGAGCCGCCGCCGTATGGCGTCACGACGACGTCGACCTCCGGCAGGTCCTCGACGATCTCCAGCCCGATCGTGCCGTTGCCGGCAAGCACCGCCTGGTCGGTGACGGGATTGATCAGAAGTTCGGGCGCGTCCGGACGTTCGGCCTCGACGATGGTGCGCCACCATGTCTCCATCGAGATGAAGCGCACCGCGCCGCCCAGCCGCTGCACGCCCTCGATCTTCGTCTTCGGCGCGCCGGAATACATATAGGCGGCCATCGGCACGCCGAGCAGGCGCGCCGCCGCGGCCATACCGTAAGCCATGTTGCCGGAGCTTGCCACGGCGACGCCGGCGGCGAGCGCCGCACGATCGCGCGACAGCAGCGCGTTCAGCGCCGGCCTGATCTTGAAGGCGCCGATCGGCTGCAACGTCTTCAGCTTAAGGAAGATTTTCCGGTCCGGCAGGCCGAGGTCGAGCCTGACCAGCGGCGTGCGCACGATATGGGGTGCAAGCCGCTCGCGCGCGGCTTCGATTTCGGCGAGCGTCGGGCGGCGGGTCACTCGGCGGCCGGCCTGGCGATGTGCTCCAGCCCGCCTTCCGCCGTGCGCGTGTAGACGTTGAGCGTAAAGCCGATGTGGTCGATCATCAGCGCCTTCGTCCGCTCTAGGTCGCGGTCGAGGGCAGCCTGCATCAGCGCCGTGTGCGAGCCGATGGACTGGGCTTCCCTCAGCGCCGCCATGGCGTCCTCCGAGCCGCCTTTGTGGCCCGCGGCGGCGGCGCGCACGGCCGGCGTCAGGCTGAGCGCGCGATGGTGGCGCCGCAACTGGTCCGAAATGGTCGCGCGGAAGCGCATCAGCCACCCGGCGTCGGCGGCGCCGATGAGCGCGGCATGGAAGGCTTCGTGGCATTCGTCCCAGGCGTCGATCGCCGCGTCGGAGGGATCCTCCAGCGCCGTCTTGCAGCGCGACAGCCGGTAGTGCGTCGTCACCACCGCTTCCTCCCAGTCGCTGTCGCCCTTTTCCACCGATTCCATCAGCAGCGGCACCTCGACCACCAGGCGCGCGCGGGAAAGGTTCTCCAGCTCGTGGCGCGAGACGGGCGCGACGGCGAAGCCGCGATTGGAAACGGCGGTGACGAGGCGCTCGGCCTCCAGCCTGGACAGCGCCTCGCGCAGCGGCGTCCAGCCGACGCCGTAGGCCTCTCCCAACATGTTGAGCTTGAGCGCGGCGCCCGGCATCAGCCGCGCCGTGAGAATGTCGCGGCGCAGCAGCCGATAGGCCGTCTCCGTCTTCGTCGCGCGTTCCTTGCGGTCGTCCATCGCAGTCTCCGCTGCCCCCAGACCGGCGAAGGATTATATATCATGGGCCCCATCGGCAAGAAATATATATAATGTTGACGCAGCCGCCGGAACCTGCTCATGTTGCGGGCAAGCTGCCATGGCAATGGCGGCGTGGACCATGGGAGGAGTTCATGAAGAAGTTCAAGACGGGCCTGTTGTCGGGCCTGATCGTGGCTGGTGCGTTCGCCGCAAGCCTCGCTACCGCCGTCGCCGACCCGATCAAGATCGGCATCGCCAACTTCGGCGAGCATCCGCAGCTCAACGCCGCTATCGCCGGCTTCAAGCAGGCGCTGACCGACGACGGCTATGCCGAGGGCAAGGACGTCGTCTACAGCGAGAGCCACACCAATTTCGACGCCTCGCTGGTGCCGCAGATGATCGCCAAGCTGCAGGCCGAGAACCCGAAGCTGATGTACACCATCACCACGCCGGTCTCGCAGATCGCCAAGAAGGCCCTCGCCGGTTCCGGCATCCCGATCGTCTTCGCGGCGGTGACCGATCCGGTCGCGGCCAAGCTGGTCCCCTCGTGGGACGCCGGCGACGAAGGCATGACCGGCGCCACCGACCTGCAGGACATGGCCGCCGTCATGGCCTTCACCAAGAAGCTCCTGCCCGACGCCAAGCGTTTCGGCGTGCCCTTCAATCCGGGTGAGGCCAACGACGTGGCGCTGGTCGCCAAGATCAAGGAAGTAGCACCCGCGGCGGGCTTCGAGGTTGTCGAGGTCGGCGTCGACAACGTCAACGACATCCAGCAGCGCATCGCCTCGCTGGCCGGCAAGGTGGACGTCATCTACACGCCCGCCTCGAACCTGTTGCAGCCGGCCATCGCCGCCGTCTCGGCCGCCGCCCGCCAGGCAGGCATTCCGATCGTCAATTCCGACGACGGTGCCGTGCGCAAGGGCGTCGTGCCGGCCTCCTTCGCGGTCAACTACACCCAGGTCGGCATCAACGCCGGCAAGATCGCCATCGAGATCCTCAAGGGCAAGGATCCCAAGGAGATCCCGCCGTCGCGCCCGGCTTACGAGGACCACGCGCCGACCATCTCGAAGAAGGCGATGGCCGAGTTCGGCATCGAGATCCCGGCTTCGCTGGCCGATTGCGGCTGCATCGTCGACTGATCCTCTGCCTTGACGTCAACAGCGGCGGCACTCCCGGTGCCGCCGCCACCGTTCTGGGAGGGGCGGATGCTTGAAATTCGATCGGCGCGAAAAGTTTTCCACCGCGGTCAGCCCGACGAGAAGGTGGCGCTCGACGGGCTCGACCTGAAGCTCGCCACCGGCGAGTTCGCCGTCGTCATCGGCTCCAACGGTGCCGGCAAGTCGAGCATGCTCAACGCCATTTCCGGCGCGCTCGTGCTGGATTCCGGCAAAATCCTCATCAACGGCGACGACGTTACCGCCCTGCCGGTGCATAAGCGCGCGGTCAGGCTGGCGCGCGTCTTCCAGGACCCGATGAAGGGCACCGCCGCCTCCATGACGGTGGCCGAGAACATGCTTCTGGCCGAACTCAGGGCGACGAAGCGCACCTTCCGCCAGGGCCTCAACGCCAAGAGGCTGGCCGACTACAGGGAGCGGCTGGCGCTGCTCGGGCTGGGGCTGGAGAACCGCCTCAACACCCGCGTCGATCTTCTGTCCGGCGGCCAGCGGCAGTCCCTGTCGCTGATCATGGCCGTCGGCGGCAAGCCGGACCTCCTGTTGCTCGACGAGCATACGGCCGCACTCGATCCGCGCACCGCCGACATCGTCATGCAGGCGACGGTGCGCGCGGTCGATGCGCTGAAGCTGACCACGCTGATGGTCACCCACAACATGCAGCACGCCGTCGATTTCGGCCACAGCGTCGTCATGCTCGACGCCGGCAAGGTGCGGCTCGAAAT
>JBQCHN010000465.1:0-8531 GCA_051954615.1 Mesorhizobium sp.
CCAAGGCGGAATGGGAATCCAGGAAATGAAGGACTACAACGCGATCATCGACCAGATCGAGGCGGTCAGGCGCAAGAACAACAAGAACTGGATGGATCTGATGCGGCTTGCCTTCAAACACGCCCCCGACGAGGCGGCCGCGATCGTCGCGGACATCTATCGGGAAGACGGCGAGATTTCAGCCCTTGCGGCGCAACTCGTGGAAAAGTGACGCCCTATCGTCAGGCAAAAGACACAGGCGGCCTGAAGACAGCCACAGGACGAAGCCCGGCTCCAACCGATCGCAGCCGGCTCATCACGACAGCACCTGCCTGACCGCGTCGACCACGCGCGCGGCATCCGGCTCGGTCATCAGCGGATAGTAGGGGATGGACAGCGCCTTGGCGTAGTATGCGTCCGCGCCGGAAAGCTCAGCCTCGCCGCTGTGCCGGATATAGTATGGCTGCCTATGGATGGGGATGTAGTGGACCTGCGTTCCGATCCCCAGCACCCGCAGCTCCGCCATCACCCGTGCGCGATCCTTTCCGAGCGTCGCGAAATCGATCAGCAGCGGATAGAGATGCAGGACCGGCTCGCCGTAAGGCACGGCCGGCACCGGCGTCACGAGATTGCCCAGCCCAGCGAAGCTCTCGTCGTAGAACGCCTTCAACCGGGCGCGACGCTCGGCGAACAGCGGCAGCTTCTTCAGCTGCGAATGAGCCAGCACGCAGGCGAAGTCGGGAACCCGGTAATTGAAGCCGAGCTCCTGCATCTCATAATACCAGGGGTTGGCGCTCTCATTGCCGGAAAAGGCGAGTTCGCGGTCAACGAATAGCTCGGGCGCCTTGACCATGCCGTGCGATCGCAACAGCTTCAGCCGTTGGTAGACGTCCGGGTCCTGCGTGGTGACGACGCCGCCCTCGCCCATGGTGATCGTCTTGACCGGATGCAGCGAGAACACCGTCATCGCCGAGTGGCGGCACGCCCCGACCTTGACCATGGTGCCGTGTTCGTCGCGATAGGTTGTCCCTAGAGCATGGCAGGCATCTTCGACCAGCACGATCCCGTGTTCGGCCGCGATGCGGGCGATCTCGGGCATGGCGGCGGGATTGCCGTTCAGATGCACGACCACCGCCATCTTGACCGGTCGTCCCACGCGGGCGATGGCGGCGCTGAAGGTTTCCGGCGTCACCAGGCCGGTATCGGGGTTGGCATCGGCGAACAGGATGTCGGCGCCCGTGTAGCGCATGCCGTTGGCCGAGGCGAGGAACGACATGGTGGGCGCGATCCCGAGATCACCCGGCCCGACATGCGCCGCCAGGGCGGCCAGATGCAGCGCGACGGTTCCATTGGCCACGACGACGGCATGGCGGGCGCCGACCGTTTCGGCAAACGCGGACTCGAAGGCTTCAACGGCCGGCCCGGTAGTCAGCCAGTCGCCGCGCAGGCTTTCGGCGACGGCCGCGATGTCGTCCTCGTCTATCCAATGACGGCCGTAGGGAAGGAACTTGTCGGACATGGCAGAGCCTCAGACGCCCGCGCCGGCAACCATCTCCCGGAAACCGGCCTCATCCAGCCATTCGTCGTTGATCTCGCTCGAATAGCTGAAATCCGCCGGCACCCGCCGCGAATCGGCGGAGGCGTCGATGCCGCCTCCCCAGAACCGGAAGGTGGGCAGGATGGCATACCGGTCGCCAAGATCGATCGTCATGCGGGCATCGTCGCCCGTCACCATGACTTCATGCAACTTCTCGCCGGGACGGATGCCGACGATCTCGTGCGGAATACCGGGGGCGACCGCGTTGGCGAGGTCCACCACCTTCATGGACGGAATTTTCGGCACGAAAATCTCGCCGCCCTTCATCAGGTCGAAGCTCGACAGCACCATGTTGACGCCCTGTTCCAGCGTGATCCAGAAGCGGGTCATGTCCGGATGCGTAATCGGAATCCGGTCGGCCTTGTTCGCCACCAGCTTGCGGAAGAAGGGCAGCACGCTGCCGCGCGAGCCCATGACGTTGCCGTAGCGGACGACCGAGAAGCGCGCGCCCGAACTGCCGGAAATATTGTTGGCGGCAATGAAGATCTTGTCGGAGGCAAGCTTGGAAGCCCCGTAAAGGTTGATCGGATTGGCGGCCTTGTCGGTGGACAGGGCGACGATCCTCTTCACGCCCTTGTTCAGGGCGGCGCGCACGACGTTTTCAGCGCCGATGATGTTGGTCTGGATGCATTCGAAGGGGTTGTATTCGGCGATCGGCACATGCTTGAGCGCCGCCGCGTGCACGACGTAGTCGACGCCAGCCATGGCCATTTCGAGACGGGCCTGATCGCGCACGTCGCCGATGAAATAGCGCAGGCAAGGATACTCCTGATTGCCGAGGTCCTGGTTCATCTCGTACTGCTTCAACTCGTCGCGCGAGAAGATGATCAGGCGCGAAGGCTTGAAGCGTTGCAGGACGGTGCGCACGAAAGCCTTGCCGAACGAGCCGGTTCCACCTGTGACCAGAATGGCCTTGCCGTCCAGGTTTGGCGCGGGCTCGAGAAAACTGCGGATCATGGCGAGACTTCCGGGTGGGGTTGACCGAATGGAACGCGGCTCTCCGGTTCAATACCCTGACTACCTTGCCCGGAGCCTGCGAAACTTGACCTGACGCCGATATTTCATGGTGTATGTAGGCAGCAGTGCCAGGGGACTCGGCGCGGACGAACTGTAACACAACCGGCGAACCTTGCCGGCGAAAGGGGGAGCGATGAAGCCGACTGTCCTGGCGGTGCTGCCTGCGCGCGGCGGAAGCAAGCGCATACCCCGCAAAAACGTGGTGGACTTCCACGGCAAGCCGATGATTTCCTGGCCGATCCAGGCGATCAAGGCGTCCGGAATTGCCGACGAGATCGTCGTTTCGACGGACAGCGCCGAAATTCGTGCCGTCGCGGAAAAGTACGGCGCGCAGGTCCCGTTCGAGCGGCCGCCGCACCTTTCCGGCGATTTCGTCGGCACGGCCGAGGTGACCCGGCATGCGCTCGAATGGTTCGTGAACACTCACGGCAGGCCGCAATACGTGCTGACCGTCTACCCGACAGCCGTTTTCGTTTCGGCCGAAGACATAGTCAGCGCGCTGACGCTGATCGAGCGGGAGGGAACGGACATGGTCTTTTCGGCCGCCGAATTTCCCGCCCCGATCCAGCGGGCGCTCTTCATCGACGACAAGGGCATCGCGCGCATGTTCCAGCCCGAGAACTACCTGCGGCGCTCGCAGGACCTCGTCCCGGCCTATCACGATGCCGGGCAGTTCTATCTGGTCAGGACGGACGTCGCCCTGCAGGGGCTGTCGTTCAACGAGCGACCCGCGTCGCTTTATATCATGCCGCGCGACCGGGTGATCGACATCGACACGCCCGAGGACCTGCGCCTCGCAGAAAAACTGTTCGAGGATTTCCGCAAAGGCGACCGGATACGGAACTGACGCGGCAGGCGCCGGCTCTCGGCGGAAGTTTCCGTTAGGCTCCGGCCCGCTCCATGCCGAGGCGCGCGATCCTGCGCAACTCGTCGATGGGGGTCAGCCCTCCCGCCCGCTCGTAGTGCCAGAAGGTCCAGCCGTTGCAGGCATCCAGGCCCTGAACCTGGGCACCGACCCTGTGGATCGAGCCGGCATTGTCGCCGACGACCAGCGTGCCATCGGCACGAACCCTTGCGCTCCAGCGCCGCTTGGCATCGCAAAGCGTGGTGCCCGGCGCGATCAGGCCGGTGTCGATGAGGCTGACGAAGGCGACGCGCGGCTCGGCGCGCTTGCCGGTCAGCACGCCAAGCGAAGCTTCGTCCAGCGGCCTGACCGCCGCGATGCGCTCGTTGGCAGCGTCGATATAGGCCTGCTCGCGCTCGATGCCGACAAAATGGCGGCCGAGGCGCCTTGCCACCGCGCCAGTCGTGCCGGAACCGAAGAAGGGATCGAGCACCACGTCGCCCGGCTTGGTCGATGCCATCATCACGCGCGCCAGCAGCGCTTCCGGCTTCTGCGTCGGATGCACCTTGTTGCCGTCGTCGTCCTTCAGCCGCTCGGCGCCGGTGCAGATTGGAAACAGCCAGTCCGAGCGCATCTGCACGTCGTCGTTGGCCGCCTTCATCGCTTCATAGTTGAACGTGTAGCCCTTGGCCTTCTGGTCGCGCGAGGCCCAGATCATCGTCTCGTGGGCGTTCTGGAAACGGCGGCCGCGGAAATTCGGCATCGGGTTGGTCTTGCGCCACACCACGTCGTTGAGGATCCAGAAACCGAGGTCCTGCATGCGGGCGCCGACGCGGAAGATGTTGTGATAGGAGCCGATGACCCAGATGGTCCCGTTCGGCTTCAGCACGCGGCGCGCCGCCAGGAGCCATGCGCGGGTGAAGGCGTCATATGCTTCGAAGCTCTCGAACTGGTCCCACTCGTCGTCCACCGCGTCGACCCTGGACTGATCGGGACGATGCAGGTCGCCGTCGAGCTGGAGGTTGTAGGGCGGGTCGGCGAAGATGACGTCGATCGACTTCTCGGGCAGCCGGTCAAGTGCTGCGACGCAATCGCCCTTGAGGATCGTGTCCAGCCATTCGGCCGGCTGAGGAGTATGGGAAAGCTCGTCCAGGAGACGCACGGCAGACATCGGACACCCAGATACGCGTTACTGTTTACCTGCTGTTATGGTTACCGTTTTGCGTAAAGATTTCATGAAGTGCGGCCCACTGTTTGCGATGCCGCCGGCACTGGTGTATGCCGCCGCTTCGTCAGACAGCCTCTTTCCTTCCAGCCGCGGATCGTCATGCCTCAACCCGACCTGGTCATCTTCGATTGCGACGGCGTGCTCGTCGATTCCGAAATCATCGCCGCGCGCGTCGAGGCCGAACTGATCACCGCCGCCGGCTACGAGATATCCGCCGAGGAGATCGCGCAAACCTATGCGGGCCTGACCTTCAAGGATATCCTGATGAGCATTGAGGAAAGGTCCGGCGTGGCTTTCCAGATCGCGCTCATCGACCGCGCCGAAACGCTGGTCGGCCAGCGGCTGAAGCGCGATGTGCGCGCCATCGAGGGCGTGCACGAGGCCGTCGCCTCGATCACCGCGCCGCGCTGCATCTGTTCCAACTCGCGCTCGGAGCGCATCGAGTTCATGCTCGAGCGCACGCGGCTCCTGCCGCTGTTCGCCGGCCGCATCTTCTCCGCGGAGGAGACCCCGACCGGCAAGACCAAGCCAGCACCGGACGTCTTCCTGCACGCGGCGGAAACGCTGGGCGCCGACCCCGCCAAAGCCTTCGTCATCGAGGATTCCGTCCACGGCGTCACTGGCGCGCGGCGCGCCGGCATGCGGGTGATCGGCTTCACCGGCGGGGCGCACAGCTATCCCGGTCACGCCGATGCGCTGACCGAGGCCGGAGCGGAAACAGTCATCCGTCGCTGGGCGGAACTGAAGAGCGTGGTTGCCGCCCTGTCGGAATGGGCCGACGAGTAAGCGGTTTCGGCCTGAAGCGTGCCGCGATTTTCGCGATTCGCCCGTACGCTTCAGGTTCCGATCTCGCCCAGTCCTTGTCCCGAAACCGGTGCCGGTTGCGGGCCATGCGTCAGCGTGGAATGTCGGAGACCGAGGTCTGCGAGCCTGCCGGTTCGGTCGGCGCCGGCTTCTTCTTGACGACCTGCACCTTCTTGCGGCGCGGTTTCGGCTTGTCGGCGTTAGCGACCGCCTTGGCGGGACCTTCGTCGTAGCCGGCGAAGATCTGGTAGGTTTTCCCCGTCGGCTCGGGAACCACGATGCTGGCATCGTTGAAGACGAACTGCGTGGCCGCCGACATGTCGGACACCTGGACCGGATACTGATGCAGCTTGGAATAGAGCACGTCCGTGCCGTTCAGCACGACGATACGGATCGGCATGGTGACGGTGCCAGGCTTCGCTGCCGGACCCGGCACGACCTTTCCGGCCACCGCGACGTTGAGGGTCAGAGAACCGTTGGCACGGCTGCAATCGCGGGTCACGTCGCTGATCGACGCCTGGTAGACGATCTTCGTCTGGTCGCCCTGCCCACCCTTGGCATAGGTGTCGAAATAGGCGGTGCCGTCGCGCACCGTGACCTTCGGGCAATAGGCCTGCAGCGAACTCGCCGTTACTTTCGGCGCGGGCGGGGTATCCTGCGTCTGGCTTCCGAGGTTCAAAACGCCGCTGCTGTCGCTCGACTGGCAACCGGCGACGGCGAACATAAAGCCGACCAGCGCGACACCGGCCAAAAAGCGACCGTTGAACGAACGAAACACCATCGATAGCCCTTCCCTCTGGCAAAGCCGGTGTCCTATAGCAACCCGGCGGCAAAAATGCGACTGACGACGCGAACAAATCCCCCGTTGCGTGCCGCGCAACGGTCGGGACATCAAGCAGGCGGTTGACGATGCGCTACGTTAGCACTCGCGGGGAAGCCCCCGTGCTTGGATTTTCCGATGCGGTACTGGCAGGGCTGGCACGCGACGGCGGCCTCTACGTGCCCGAGGAGTGGCCGCATTTTTCCGCCGCCGACATCCGCGCCATGCGCGGCCTGGCCTATCCCGATCTCGCCATCCGCCTGCTGACGCCTTTTCTCGGCGGCGAGATCGCGGCGCCGGTGTTCGAGAAGATGGTACGCGAGGCCTACGCCACTTTCCGCCACGACGCGGTATGCCCGCTTGTCCAGATCGGACCCGACACCTTCGTGCTCGAACTGTTCCACGGCCCGACGCTCGCGTTCAAGGACGTCGCCATGCAGCTTCTGGCGCGGCTGATGGACCATGTGCTCACCGAAAAGGGGCGGCGCGCAACCATCGTCGGCGCCACGTCAGGCGACACCGGGGGCGCTGCGATCGAGGCTTTCGCCGGGCGCGAACGGACCGACATCTTCATCCTGTTTCCGCACGGACGCGTCTCGCCGGTGCAGCAGCGTCAGATGACGACGTCGAACGCCGCCAATGTCCATGCGCTGGCCGTCGAAGGCAATTTCGACGACTGCCAAGGCCTGGTGAAGGACATGTTCAACAACCATGCCTTCCGCGACCGGGTAGCGCTTTCGGGCGTCAACTCGATCAACTGGGCACGTATCATGGCCCAGATCGTCTATTACTTCTCGTCGGCGCTGTCGCTCGGCGCGCCAGACCGGCCGGTGTCCTTCACTGTGCCGACCGGTAATTTCGGCGACATCTTCGCCGGCTACGCGGCAAAGAAGATGGGCCTGCCGATCGAGCGGCTGGTCATCGCCACCAACGACAACGACATCCTGGCGCGCACGCTGGCAAGCGGCGAATACAAGACCAAGGGCGTCGTGGCGACCACCTCGCCGTCGATGGATATCCAGGTCTCCTCCAATTTCGAGCGGTTGCTGTTCGAAGCGTCCGGCCGCGACGCCGGCACGGTGCGCCGCTACATGGGCTCGCTCAAACAGTCCGGCGCCTTCACCCTCGATGCGAAGGACCTGTCGCGCATCCGCGCCGAGTTCGATGCCGGCCGTGCCGACACGAAGGAAACGGCCGCCACCATCGGCGCCACGCTTTCGCGCAGCGGCTATCTGCTTGACCCGCACACCGCCACAGCCGTGCATGTGGCCGACGCCCGGCCGTCCGGCCCCGTGCCGATGATCGTGCTCGCAACGGCGCACCCGGCCAAATTCCCGGCCGCCGTCGAAGCGGCGAGCGGCATCGCGCCCGCCCTCCCCGCCTGGCTGTCCGGATTGATGAGCCAAGAGGAGCATTACGCGGTACTTCCATCGGAGATAAAAATGGTGGAAGATTACGTGAGCCGTCACACAAAGGCGGTGCGTTAGGGAGTTTCCGTTACATGGGTGTTGAGGTAAGCCGTCTGTCGAACGGCCTGACAGTCGCCACCGAAACCCTTCCAAGCATCGAATCCGTCGCCCTCGGCGCCTGGGTCAAGTCCGGCGCCCGCAACGAACGCGACGACGAGCACGGGATGGCTCATCTTCTCGAGCACATGGCGTTCAAGGGAACGAAGCGCCGCAGTGCCTTCCAGATCGCCTCCGAGATCGAGAATGTGGGCGGCGAGATCAATGCCGCCACCAGCGTCGAGACGACCTCTTTCTATGCGCGCGTTCTCTCCAACGACGTGCCGCTGGCGGTCGATATCCTGTCCGACATCCTGCAGGAGTCCGAATTCGATCCCGACGAACTCGATCGCGAGCAGAACGTCATCCTGCAGGAGATCGGCGCCGCGCACGACACCCCCGACGACATCGTCTTCGACCGGTTCACGGAAACCGCGTTCCGCCACCAGACCCTCGGCCGTTCGATCCTCGGCACGCCGGAAACGGTAAAGTCCTTCACCTCGAAACAGCTTCACGACTTCATGGAGCGCCAATACGGCGCTGAGCGCATGGTGGTGGTCGCAGCCGGTGACATTCGCCACGACGACTTCGTGCGCGAGGTGGAAAAGCGGCTGGGCGGCTTCCGCACCAAGGCCGACGCCACGGCACCGCAATATGCGCAATATGTCGGCGGCGACTTCCGCGAGAACCGCGACCTGATGGATGCGCAGATCGTGCTCGGCTTCGAAGGCCGCGCC
>JBQCHN010000466.1:0-3634 GCA_051954615.1 Mesorhizobium sp.
ACCAGGCGCTGCACGTCGGCGAAGGTCTCCACCTTCTCGCCGTCGACGCTGACGAACCGGTCGCCGGGCATGATGCCGGCCTCGGCCGCCGGGCTGTCGGCCGTGACCGACGCCACCATCGGCTCGGCCACGTAGCGGCCATAGGCGGTGAACAGGACGGCGAAGACGGCGATGGTGAGCAGGAAGTTGAACAGTGGGCCGGCGAACACCGTCGCCGCGCGCTTCCAGACCGGCTGGGTGTGGAAAGCCACCTTGCGCTCGGCCTCGCTGAGCGCCGCGGTTTCCGGACTGGTCGGGCTCGACGTGGCGTTCATGTCGCCGACGAACTTCACGTAGCCGCCGAGCGGGATGGCGCACAGCTTCCAGCGCGTGCCGCGCCGGTCGTTGAAGCCGATCAGCTCGGGGCCGAAGCCGATGGAGAAGGCGTTGACGCCGATGCCGCAGGCCCGGCCGACGAGATAGTGGCCCATCTCGTGGACGAACACGACCACCGTCAGCACAAACAGGAACGGCACCAGCGTGCCGATCAGGATTCCCTCAGTGCTTGTGAGGGCATGCAAAAGTTCGTTCACCTGTCGCCCTCGATTGCCCGGATGCCTGTCGTCCGCCTGCCTGAATGTGCCGCCAATGCAGGCGAATCCGTGACGTTGCCTGCCCGCCGCATCTGGTCTCAGCCCGCGAACAGACCGTGCGCCGGATGATCCGCCGAAGCTGCCGCCCAGCCGATGAGGTACAGTGCGAACGCGGCCGCGACAAGCCCGTCCACCCGGTCCATCACGCCACCGTGACCGGGGATGAGCTGGCTGGAATCCTTGCGGCCGTGGCGGCGCTTGACCCACGATTCGAACAGGTCGCCGGCCTGCGAGACGACGGACAGAATAAGCGCGACGAAGCCCAGCCAGGCAAGGTTGCCTCCCCCCGCGATCGCCGCCAGAACGACGCCGGCGGCCACGCCGCCGACGGCGCCGCCGAGCGCGCCGCTCCGCGTCTTGCCGGGCGAGATGGACGGCGCCAGCTTCGGCCCGCCGACGGCCCGGCCAACGAAATAGGCCAGGATGTCGGTCGCCCACACCACCGCGAACAGGAAAAAGATCGCCAGCAGGCCTGAATGGTCGTCGCCGCGCAGCAGGGCAAGCGAGAGACCGGACAGGCCGGCATAGGCTATGCCGGACGCATCCCAGCGCCCTGCCCCGTCCCGGCGCATCGCAGCCACGATCGCGGCGACAGCCACCAGGGCGACGAGTAGGACGAGCAACGCCAGCGCCGGCAGGCCCGCGGCAAGGGCCGCGAGAAAGACCAGCATCAGCACGCCCGACGGGAAATCGAGAGGCTTCAGTTCGCCGCCGAAGCGCGCCATGCGCGTCCATTCGTAGAAGACCGCGCCGGCGATAAGCACCGCGACGAGGCGGAACGGCAATCCGCCATACCAGGTCGGCACCAGGATCAGGGCGATCAGCACGACCGCCGAGATGACCCTCACCTGAAGGTTGCTCATGATGATGCGCTCACAGGGCGATGTCCTGCGGGGCCAGCCCGCCGAAGCGGCGTTCACGGCGACCGAAGGCATGCAACGCCTCGGCAAGCTGCTCGGGGCCGAAATCCGGCCAGTAGCAGGGCTGGAAGACGAGTTCGCTGTAGGCCGCCTGCCAGAGCAGGAAATTGGAAAGCCGCAACTCGCCGCTGGTGCGGATGACCAGTTCGGGGTCCGGCAGGCCGGCGGTGTCCAGCGCGCCGGCGAAGCTGTCGGCGGTGATGGCGTCGGCCGCGATGGTGCCGGCAGCGGCAGCTTCGGCGAGCTTGCGCGCGGCGCGCACGATCTCGTCGCGGCCGCCGTAGTTGAAGGCGATGATGAGGTTCAGCGCGCCGTTGCGGGCGGTCAGCGATTCGGCTTCTTCCAGGAGCGCGCGGATGTCGGGCTGCAGGCCCTCGCGGTCGCCGATGACGCGCACCCTGACGCCGCTCTGGTGCAGGTCGGCGAGATCGCGGCGGATGAACAGCTTGAGCAGGCCCATCAGGTCGCTGACTTCCGACTTCGGCCGCGACCAGTTCTCGGAGGAAAAGGCGTAAACGGTCAGGTGCGAAATGCCGAGGCCGGGCGCGGCGCGGACGGTCTTGCGCAACGCCTCGACGCCGGCGCGATGGCCGGCGAGACGCGGCAGGCCGCGGGCTTTCGCCCAGCGCCCGTTTCCGTCCATGATGATCGCGACATGCGCGGGAGTTGCCATCGTTCCGCTTTCGGCAGGTCCGCTCAGACCTGCATGATCTCCGCTTCCTTCTCGGTCAGAAGGCTGTCGATCGTGCTGATGATCTCGTCGGTCAGCTTCTGGACGCGATCCGCCTGCTTGCGGTGATCGTCCTCGCTGATATCGCCGTCCTTCTCCGCCTTCTTCAGGAAATCCATGCCGTCGCGGCGCACATGGCGCGCGGCGACGCGGGCGTTCTCGGCATAGGTGTGCGAGATCTTCACCAGTTCCTTGCGCCGCTGCTCGTTGAGTTCCGGCAACGGAATGCGCAGCGTCGTGCCGTCGACGATCGGGTTGAAGCCGAGGTTGGATTCGCGGATGGCGCGGTCGACGGCGCCGACCATAGACTTGTCCCACACCGAAACCGAAAGCATGCGCGGCTCCGGCACTGTGACGTTGGCCACCTGGTTGATCGGCATGGCCGAGCCGTAGGCCTGCACCTGGACGGCATCGAGCAGGTTGGAGGATGCGCGGCCGGTGCGCAGCGAGGCCAGGTCGTGCTTGAAGGCGGCAATCGCGCCGTCCATGCGCCGCTTGAGATCGTCGTAGTCACCAGTCATTTCCGTCTCCCGGCCTGTCGGTCGGCCTTGCTGTATTTTGTCCGGATCCGCTTCGGATCAATCGTCCGCGACCACCGTGCAGCGGCCGCCGCCTTTCAATATTTCGCCGAAACCGCCTTTTTCGTGGATCGAATAGACGATTATCGGGATGTTGTTTTCGCGCGCAAGGGCAATCGCCGCCGTATCCATGATGGAAAGGCCCTTGGTGATGACTTCTGCATGGCTGATGCGCTCGAAGCGCGTCGCATTCGGGTCCTTCTTGGGGTCGGCGGAATAGACGCCGTCCACCTGCGTGCCTTTGAACAGGGCGTCCGCGCCGATCTCGGCCGCGCGCAGCGCCGCCGCCGAATCGGTGGTGAAGAAGGGATTGCCGGTGCCGCCGGCGAAGATCACCACCTTACCCTGGTCCATGTAGGCGGTGGCCTGGCGCTGCGAGAAGCTTTCGCAAATCTCGGGCATGGCGATGGCGGAGAGGACGACGGACTCGACGCCGATCTTGTTGAGCGAGGTGCGCAGCGCCAGCGAATTGATGACGGTGGCGAGCATGCCCATGTGGTCGCCGGTCACCCGGTCACCGCCCTTGGAGGCGACCGCCACGCCGCGGAAGATGTTGCCGCCGCCGATGACGACGCCGACCTCGACGCCGAGCGCCCTCGCCTCGGCGATGTCGGCTGCGATGCGGTCGACGACGGAAACGTCGATGCCGAAATGCTGTTCGCCCATCAGGGCTTCGCCCGACGCCTTGAGAAGCACGCGTCGGTAGAGGGACTTGGCCGTCATCTGGTCCTCGGGATCGTGGCGAAGGCGGCCGGACAAATCGTCCGACACCGC
>JBQCHN010000467.1:0-2891 GCA_051954615.1 Mesorhizobium sp.
TCGTAAAGGCGCTCGGGCGTGCGGTGGGCCGAGACGATCAGGCTTTTGTGGGAGACGCCGAGCAGGTCGAGCGTCTCTGAGGCGTGGCGCATGGTCGCCCAGTCGGACTGGCTGCCCATGATGATGGCGACGTCGGCACGCTGATCGGTCAAGGCCGGCCTCCTGTCCAGAAAGGCCGCGCCTTAGCGGAAATCGGCCGTCGTCGCAAGGCGAGGGGCATCGAGAAAGCGCCTATCGGGTGGGGAGCAGACGGCCGGCTTCGAAGAACCGATTTCCGGAAGCGACCTTCAGGGTTCGGTGGGCGTCGGCCTCCGACACGTTGCCGTCCGGGACGGCGAACAGCGGGACGAGCCGGTCGATACGAGCATATGCGGCGTCCACGCACATTACTCCGGCAGGCCGGCAATCCTGAGCGCATCACCAAGGCATTCTGCGAGCGCCGGGGCACAGTTAACAGCAGCGAATTGTCTACCATAGCGAAACGTTGGATGCAGTTCACGGACACGCGCGGCGGCCGCCCTCGCTTCGTCCAGCCGGCCAAGTTTGGCCAGCGCGGCGGCCAATTGCACATAGGTGATACTATGTGCCGAATTGGCTTGAACGGACTTATAGGCAGCACGACAAGCATCCTCGTAGCGGCGGCGCACCAAATGACTCATTGCTTGCGCATCAAACGCGGCCCAGGCCCACGAATCGAACGGGCTCAGCCGCATACCTCGCTCGCTCCATTCAATGGCGCGTTCGGCTTCGCCTCCCCATCCCAGAACGACGCTGCCGAGTATGTAGGTCAGCGCCGATGACGGGCTGATAGCCAGGGCAGCTTCCAACGCCGTGAATGCGGCGGAGCGATCGTGCGCGTCCATACCGATGGAGAATCCGGCCCATGTCAAAGCGAGCGCATCGTCCTGCCCATGGACAATGGCCGACCGGGCGTGGCGGATCGAGGCAGCACGGTTGGTTTCCTGCAGGCCCGCGCGAAGGAACAGGCAGTGGTGACACATCGCAGCATTGCCATGCGCAAGCGCATAAGTTGGTTCGAGTGCGATCGCGCGGTCAAGAAGCATCAGAGCCCTCGTCACTTGTTCCGGCATACCTGAATCGACGTCGGGCTGGGCTTGCAGCACGAGATCGTAGGCATCGAGACTGTCGGGGCGCCTCCGCCTGACACGTTCGATTTCCGCTTTCCGAACGCTCTGCGCAATCGCGCCCACGGCCGACAGCGCGATCTCGTCCTGGAGCGCAAAAATATCGTGGGAGCTGCGATCGTAGCGCTCGGCCCAGACATGCGCGCCGGTTGAAGCGTCGATCATCTGGCCAGTCACCCGCACGTTGTCGCCGGCCTTGCGCACGCTGCCTTCAAGCACATAGCGCACTCCAAGCTCGCGGCCGATCTGCTTCACGTCCACAGCACGGCCTTTGTAGGTAAAGGACGAATTCCGGGCTATGACGAAAAGCCAGTTGATGCGCGCGAGACCGGTGATGATGTCGTCGACCATCCCATCGGCGAAGTATTCCTGCTCCGGATCGCCGCTCAGGTTCGAGAAGGGCAGGACGGCGATAGACGGTTTGTCGGGTAATGTCGGTGCCGATGCCGCCCGGGCGGCAGCGGTCGCGTCAGGAACATTGGTGGCAACAGCCGGTCCGACATAGCGATAGCCACGGCGCGGCAGCGTTTCGATCCAGCTTTCGGCATCCGCCGTCTCCGCCAGCACCCGGCGCAAGGCTGCGATCTGGACGGTCAGATTGTTGTCTGCAACCGCCAACCCGCCCCAGCCGGCCTCGACCAGCGCGTCCTTGGACACCGGCACGCTCGCATTTTCGAGCAGCCGGCGCAGCAGCGCCACGGCGCGCTGCCCAAGCATGGTCGGCTCGGCGCCCCGGTATAGAATACCCGCCCTCGGATCGAGGCGGAACGGGCCGAACTGGTAGAGGTCGCTCCCGATTGTCATTGGACGCTTTTAGCAGATTTTTGGGAACAAATTCACGACTTCCCAGCGCGGACGGCAGACCTTGGACAAGTGCCTGCAAAAGCAGGCATCTGGTCGAAGGAGGATCAAATGAACGCCGAAGCCGTCGTTCGCATGCCTGACGAGAAGAAGGGTGTCATACTGCGCGGGCATCCCATGGTTTTCCTCGTCACTGGCGAAAACACCAAACACACGAGCATGTTCGACTGGACGATCCCAGCGGGGTTCGCCACCGGGCGGCACGTTCACCGGGTGCAGGAAGAGACTTTCTACCTAGTCGAGGGCGAGTGTGAGTGGCATGTCGGCGACAGGACGATCCGCGCCACGCCCGGAACCTTTCTGTTCATTCCGCCGGGGGTGCCGCACAACATCACGAATGTCAGCGAGAGCACAGCCCGCGTGCTGATGACCGTTTCGCCGCCAGGGCACGAGCACTATTTCGAAGAACTCGCCAAGCTGGCGCAACAGGGGGCGCCCGATCCAAAAGCGCTCGCCGAGTTGCGAAACCTCTACGACACCGACCAGCTCTCGACCTTGACGACGCGCACGTAGACGCGATTGGGACGACGCGCGTAAGCGCGATTGGCGAAGCCACCTTCTGTGCGAACTTGGGGTATGCGTGTCGGATACTCCAGGCTCCGCTGTCGTCTCCGGCAATGCCGGGCCGCGGTATTCGCGCCTGCCGCGCGGTCAGGCGATGATGTCGGGGATGATCCGGTCTTCCAGCGCGCTCAACCGGTCCTTGAGGACGAGCTTCTTCTTCTTCATGCGCTGGATCTGCAACGGGTCGCAGCCGGTAGCGATCATGGCGTTGATGGCCGCGTCGAAATCGGCGTGTTCCTGTTTCAGCCGCGCGAATTCGAGACGAATCTCGGCCTGTTCCTGTTCCGACATGGCCACCGTTCTGCAGTCTGCGGATGCCGA
>JBQCHN010000468.1:0-13080 GCA_051954615.1 Mesorhizobium sp.
GAGATCGAGATCGACGGCATATGGCACCGGCTGACAGCCGGCGACAGCTTCCGCTTCGAGAAGAAACCCCACCGCTGGCGCAACCCCGGCACGGAACCCGCCGTGGTGATCTGGGTCGTGTCGCCGCCGGTCTATTGAATGGCCGTTTGTTGAATGGAATGGGGAGGAAAAAATGGCTGATCTTCCGGCACGCGCCCGCGTGGTCATCATCGGCGGCGGCGCCGTCGGCTGCTCCTCGCTCTACCATCTCGCCAAGGCCGGCTGGACCGACTGCGTGCTTCTGGAGAAGAACGAGCTGACCTCCGGCTCGACCTGGCATGCCGCCGGCAATGTGCCGACCTTCTCCACCTCCTGGTCGCTGATGAACATGCAGCGCTATTCGACCGAACTTTACCGGGGACTGGCCGAGGCGGTCGACTACCCGATGAACTACCACGTCACCGGCTCGCTGCGCCTCGCCCACACGGACGAGCGGATGCGCGAATTCCAGCGCGCCAAGGGTATGGGCCGCTACCAGGGCATGGACATCGAAGTCATCGGCGCCGACGAGATCGTCAAGCGCTATCCTTTCATCGACACGCACGACCTGAAAGGTGCGCTCTACGACCCCAACGACGGCGACATCGACCCCGCCCAGCTAACGCAGGCGCTGGCCAAGGGCGCGCGCGACATGGGGACGAAGATCGTACGCTTCTGCCCCGTCACCGGCGTGCGGCGCGAGAACGACGAATGGGTGGTCGAGACCGAACAGGGCGAGATCCGCTGCGAGATCGTCGTCAACGCCGCCGGCTACCGCGCCGCCGAAGTGGGAAAAATGTTCGGCCGCGACATCCCCATGATGGTGATGAGCCACCAGTACATATTGTTTGAGGAAATCCCCGAGCTGGCCGCGTGGTCGAAGGAAGCCGGCCACAAGCTGCCGCTGCTGCGCGATGTCGACACCTCCTGGTATCTCCGGCAGGAAAAGAACGGCATGAACCTCGGCCCCTACGAGCGCAACTGCCGCGCCCATTGGGCGAACGCCGACGACCCGATGCCGGCCGACTTCTCCTTCCAGCTCTTCCCGGACGATCTGGAGCGGCTGGAATGGTACCTTAACGACGCCGTCGAGCGCGTGCCGATCCTCGGCACGGCGGGCCTGTCGAAAGTCATCAACGGCCCCATCCCCTACGCACCGGACGGCAACCCGCTGATCGGCCCGATGCCCGGCGTACCCAACGCCTTCGAAGCCTGCGTCTTCACCTTCGGCATCGCGCAGGCGGGCGGCGCGGGCAAGGTGCTGGCCGAATGGGTCACGCAGGGCGCCACCGAGTGGGACATGTGGAGCTGCGATCCCCGCCGCTTCACCGCCTTCGCCTCCGCGCCCGACTACGCAGTGGCCAAGGGCAAGGAGATCTACGGCCACGAATACGCCATCTCCTTCCCTCGCCACGCATGGCCGGCCGCGCGCGGCAGGAAACTCTCGCCGCTGCACGACCGACTGAAGGCGCTCGGCGCCCAGTTCGGCGCTGCGAACGGCTGGGAGCGCGCCAACTGGTATGCTCATCCGGGCGACGACGCCTCCGAGGAAGCCACGCAGACATTCCGCCGCGAAGGCCCATGGCAGACGCGCATCCGCGAGGAATGCCACGCGGTACGCGACGCCGCCGGCATTTTGGATCTGCCCGGCTTCTCCCGTTTCCGCCTCGCCGGCGACGGCGCGCGCGACTGGCTGGCAACGCAAATTACCGGCATCGTGCCGAAGCCCGGCCGCATCGGGCTGGGCTATTTTGCCGACGACAAGGGTCGCATCGTCACCGAAATGTCGATCATGGCGCTGGAGGAGAACCTGTTCTTCCTCATCACCGCCGCCGTCGCCGAACTGCACGACTTCGAGTGGTTGCGCAGCCATCTGCCGCAAGGCACGGCAATTTCCCTCGAAAACGTTACCGAGCGATTCTCCTGCCAGATCCTCACCGGGCCGAACGCCCGCGCCATTCTGGCCGAGGTGAGCGATGCCGACCTTTCCCTGCCCTGGCTCACGCATCAGTCCTGCCAGATCGGCGGGCGCTGGCTGCAACTGGTGCGCGTTTCCTTCGCCGGCGAGTTGGGCTGGGAAATCCACACCAAGACGGAAGACACCGCCGCCGTCTTCGACGCGGTTTGGGAAGCCGGCCGCAAACATGGCCTGAAGCCGTTCGGCATGTTCGCGCTGGATTCGCTCAGGCTCGAGAAAAGCTATCGCGCCTGGAAGCAGGACCTTTCGACCGACTACACGGTTCTGCAAGGCGGGCTTGAGCGCTTCGTGAAGTGGGACAAGCCCGACTTCCGCGGCAAGGCGGCACTCGCCAGCGAAAAGCAGCAGGGCGTGAAAAAGCGCTTCGTCACGCTGGTGGTCGAGAACCCCGGCGAGTGCGATGCGCCCTATATGGCGACGCTCTGGCACGACGGCAGGATCGTCGGCGAAACCCTGTCAGGAGGCTGGGGCCACCGGGTGGACAAGTCGATAGCGCTGGGCATGATCCGGGCCGACCTCGCCGAGCCCGGTTCCACCGTCGAGGTCGAGATCTTCGGCGATCGTTTCAAGGCGGTCGTGCAGAAGGACGAGCCGCTGTGGGACCCCAAGAACGAACGGTTGAGAAGCTAGGATGCCCAAGCCTTCATCCCGCATTTCCAACATCATCCCTTCCGGCAAGGACGGCTGGGAGGTGCATTTCACTGCCTGGCAACGCAAGGAGGCCGGCGAACCGATCATCATGCTGTCGGTCGGCGACCACGATTTCGATACGCCCGCCGAGACCGTCGAAGCCTGCGTGGCGGCCGTGCGTGGAGGCCATCACCACTATACGCCGCTGCCGGGTATACCGGCGCTGCGCGATGCCATGGCGCGCATTTCAACGCAGTGTACCGGCGTCGAAACCACCGCCGACGAGGTGATCGTCACGCCGGGCGGTCAGGCGGCGCTCTACGCCGCCGTGCAGGGCGTGCTCGACCGAGGCGACCATGCCATCGTCGTGGCGCCCTATTACGCCACCTATCCCGGCACCTTCCGCGCGGCGGAAGCCGACTTCACCGTGGTCGAGACGCGCGCCGCGAACGGCTTCCAGCCGGATGCGGCGGCAATCGAAAAGGCGGTCAGGCCCAACACCCGCGCCATCCTCATCAACACGCCGAACAATCCGACCGGCGCCGTCTATACGCGCGCGGCCCTTGAAGGCCTGGCCGATGTCTGCCGCCGGCACGACCTCTGGCTGCTGTCCGACGAGGTCTACTGGACGCTCGGCGGCAACGAGCATGTCTCGCCGCGCGCCCTGCGCGGCATGGCCGAGCGCACGCTGGTCATCAACTCGATGTCGAAGAGCCACGGCATGACCGGCTGGCGGCTCGGCTGGCTGACCGGTCCGGCGGATTTCATCGCGCTGACCGTCAACCTCAATCTGGTCACCACCTACGGCCTGACCGATTTCGTCAGCCATGCGGCGATCGAGGCACTGAACAACGGCTATGGTGTCAAGGAGATCGCGGAACGCTATGCCGGCCGCCGTACCGTGTTCCTCGACGCCGTGCGCGGTATGAACGACGTCACCGTGCGCGGCTCGGAAGGCGGCATGTACGCCATGCTCGACATCTCGGCCGTCGAACCGGACGACGAGAAGTTCGCCTGGGCCTTCCTCGATGCCGAGAAGGTCGCCGTCATGCCCGGTTCCTCCTTCGGCGAGGCGGCCGCCGGCCATATCCGCATCAGCCTGTGCCAGCCGGAGAACGTACTGCGCGAGGCCGCCAGCCGCTTGCGCCGCTTCGCCTCCACCTACCGGAGCAAGGCGGCATAAGGCCGTAAGATCAACCTTCAAGGTACCGAAACAACCATGACCTCGCTCCCCTCCAAAGCTCGTGTTGTCATCATCGGCGGCGGCGTCGCCGGCTGTTCGGTCGCCTACCATCTCGCCAAGCTCGGCTGGACCGACATCCTGCTTCTTGAGCGCAAACAGCTCACCAGCGGCACCACCTGGCACGCCGCCGGCCTGATCGGCCAGTTGCGCGCCACCGCCAACATGACGCGGCTCGCCAAGTACACGGCCGACCTCTACGTCAAGCTGGAAGAGGAAACCGGCGTCGCCACAGGCATGCGCCAGTGCGGCTCGATCTCGGTCGCGCTGACGGAGGCGCGCAAGGAGGAACTCTATCGCGGCGCCTCCATGGCCCGCGCCCGCGGGGTCGACGTGGAGGAAATCTCGCCGGCCGAGGCTAAGGAAAAATACCCGCACCTGGAAATCTCCGACGTGGTCGGCGCCGTCTTCATCCCGAAGGACGGCCAGGGCGACCCGGCCAACATCACCCAGGCACTGGCCAAGGGCGCGCGCATGAACGGCGCCCGCATCGTCGAACAGGCCAAGGTGCTCGAAATACACAAGGAAAAAGGCCGCGTCACCGGCGTCACCGTCGAGCATGAAGGCGAGACGACCCGCATCGCCTGCGACCACATCGTCAACTGCGCCGGCATGTGGGCGCATGGCGTCGGCCGCATGGCGGGCGTGACCGTGCCGCTGCATGCCTGCGAGCACTTCTACATCGTCACCGAGGCGATCCCCGGCCTCGGCCGCCTGCCGGTGCTGCGCGTGCAGGACGAGTGCGCCTACTACAAGGAGGACGCCGGCAAGATCCTGCTCGGCGCCTTCGAGCCGGTGGCGAAGCCGTGGGGCATGAACGGCATTCCGGAGGATTTCTGCTTCGACCAGTTACCGGAGGATTTCGACCACTTCGAGCCGATTCTTGAGAAAGCGGTGAAGCGCATGCCGCTGCTCGCCACCGCCGGCATCCACACCTTCTTCAACGGTCCCGAAAGTTTCACGCCCGACGACCGTTACTATCTCGGCGAGGCGCCGAACCTGAAAAACTTCTGGGTCTGCTGCGGCTTCAACTCCATCGGCATCCAGTCCTCCGGTGGTGCCGGCATGGCGCTCGCCCAATGGATGCAGGACGGTGAGGCGCCGTTCGACCTATGGGACGTCGACATTCGCCGCGTCCAGCCCTTCCAGGGCAACAAGACCTATCTGTACAACCGCTCGGTCGAGACGCTCGGCCTGCTTTATGCCGACCATTTCCCCTACCGTCAGCCGGCGACGGCCCGCGGCGTGCGCCGCTCGCCGCTGCACGAGCACCTGAAGGCGCGCGGTGCGGTCTTCGGCGAGACGGCCGGCTGGGAGCGCGCCAACTGGTTCGCCCGCGAAGGCCAGGAGCGCGAATACCGCTATAGCTGGAAGCGGCAGAACTGGTTCGACAACCAGCGCGACGAGCACATGGCCGTGCGCACCGGCGTCGGCGTTTTCGACATGACCTCCTTCGGCAAGATCAGGGTCGAGGGCCGCGACGCGCTGGCCTTCCTGCAAAAGCTGTGCGCCAACGACATGGACGTGGCGCCGGGCAAGATCGTCTACACGCAGATGCTGAACGCGCGCGGCGGCATCGAAAGCGACCTGACCGTGACGCGGCTTTCCGAAACCGCCTTCTTCCTCGTCGTGCCGGGCGCCACCCTGCAGCGCGACCTTGCTTGGCTGCGCCGGCATCTCGGCGACGAATTCGTCGTCATCACCGACGTCACCGCTTCCGAAAGCGTGCTGCCGGTGATGGGGCCGCGAGCGCGCGAGCTGATGCAAAAGATCAGCCCGAACGATTTCTCCAACGAGGCTTTCCCGTTCGGCACAGCACAGGAGATCGAAGTCGGCATGGGCCTCGCCCGCGCCCACCGCGTCACCTATGTCGGCGAACTCGGCTGGGAGCTTTACGTGCCGACCGACCAGACGGCACATGTCTTCGAGACGCTGGAAGAGGCCGGGCGCGACCTCGGCCTGAAACTCTGCGGCCTGCATACGCTGGATTCCTGCCGAATCGAAAAGGCCTTCCGCCATTTCGGCCACGACATCACCGACGAGGACCATGTTCTGGAAGCCGGCCTCGGCTTCGCGGTGAAGACGGCGAAGGGCGATTTCCTGGGCCGCGACGCGGTGTTGAAGAAGAAGGAGGCCGGGCTGGAGCGGCGCATGGTGCAGTTCCGGCTGAAGGACCCCGAACCGCTGGTCTTCCACAATGAGGCGATCCTGCGCGACGGCGAAATCGTCGGCACCGTCACCTCCGGAAATTACGGCCACTTCCTCGGCGGCGCGATCGCCATGGGCTACGTGCCATGCGCGGGCGAGAGCGAAGCGCAGGTGCTAGGCTCGGCTTATGAGATCGAGATCGCAGGTGAACGGTTTGCAGCGGAGGCTTCGCTGAAGCCGTTGTATGATCCGAAATCGGAAAGGGTGAGGATGTAAGTTCCTTCTCCCCGTAAACGGGGCGAGGAAACCTAAAACCGCTCCAGCCTGCGCCTCACCGTCTCCAGAAACCGTTTGCGGCTCTCCGGCGTCGATGAATCCATCAGGTAGTGCGCCAGATAGAGCGTACGGCAGCGCCAGCCGCAGAGCGCGCGGATGCCGCGCACGATCGTCTTGCGTCCCGGCTGGCCGACGATGACGCTCCACCACCAGGGCGCGCCGCAGGTCGTCACCACGGCGATCTTGCGGATATGCCCCATCAGCGGCGCGATGGACTGGCGCGTGCCCGCGAAGGTGAAGACGACGTCCTTCGCCCACACCCGGTCAAGCCAGCCTTTCAGCATCGCCGGCAGGCCGTACCACCATGTCGGGTAGATGAACACCAGCGCCTCGGCCCAGCGCAGGGCTTCGATATGGACTTGCAGGGCCGGATCTTCCGGCGCGCTGTGGTTATAGGCCCGCCGCTCCTCCGGCCGCATCACCGGATCGAAATTCTCGGCGTAGAGATCGAGCACGCGCGCCTCGCAGCCCTTGGCGCGGATTGCCGCGACCGCCGTGTCGCGCACCCCCGCGCAGAAGGAGTCTTCCACCGGATGGCAATAGACCACCAGCACCCTCATGATGCGTCCCCCGCCCTCCCCGTCATCCTGCCCTCTCCAGCCCCTTGAACAGGAAGGTGCGGCCGCTGCGGTAATCGTAGTCGGGGTTTTCCCAGGCGATCATCTTGCCGGGGTTGAGCAGGCCTTGCGGGTCGGCCTCGCGCTTGAAGGCAAGCTGCACGGCGTCCGTCTGCTTCATGCCGCCCTCTTCCAGCGTATAGCGATGCGGGTTGAAGATCGGGCAGCCGTTTTCCTCGAAGGTGCGGATGATCTCGTCCAGCCGCTCCTCCGTGGTGAATTTTACGAGATTGAGCCCGAAGCAGGTGATGTTGCCGTCCAGCCGCACGAACTCCAGATGCGAGAACACCTCGCCCGGAAACATGCCGTCCATCCTCTCCACCAGCGCCAGCTGGTTCGGGAACGGGTAGAGCGATTGCAGGTAGGTGATCGACGGATCGACCCTGAGCGCCCGCAGCGTCGTATGGTTCCAGGCAAGCTCGTAGGTCGGCGGCAGGCCCTTCTTCTCCTCGGGCGACAGGTCGGCGGCGTTGTAGGCGATCGTCCCGCCGGCGCGCCGGGTGAAGGCCAGGAAAGCGTCGAGCGACTGCGGCGCCACCATGACGAGGCAGATGCTCATACCCTCGGCGAAGAATTTTGCGTGGCGCTTGAAGTAGAGCTGCGGCACCGGCGCCGCGATCGGCGTGATCAGCTTGGTCAAGAGCCCGTCCTGGCAGGCAAGCGCGTTGCCGTAGCGGGCCGCGCCCATAAAACTGTCGAAGCCGACGATCACGTCCACCCAGTCGTAGGCAGCCGTCAGCGGCATCTCGACCTCGGTGATGATGCCGTTGGTGCCGTAGGCGTGGGTCACCTTGTGCAGGTCCTCGCCGGTCAGGTCGATCAGCCGCGGCTCCGCCTCCATCGTGGCGACGCGCAGCCGCATGACGTTGCCGAAATCGCGCAGACCGCCGAAATTGATCGAGCCGACGCCGCCGGACCCTCCCGCGATGAAGCCGCCGACGGAGGCAGTATTGTAGGTGGAAGGAAACAGGCGAAGCTCCTGATTGGAATGAGCCCGCGTCGCCCGGTCGATGTCGGCCAGGATCGCGCCCGGCCCGCAGACCACCCGCCCCGGAGCGATCTCGGTGATCGCGTTCATCTCGGCAAGGTTCAGCACCACGCCGCCCGAGAGCGGCATCGCCTGCCCGTAGTTGCCGGTGCCGGAGCCGCGCGGCGTCACCGGCACGCCGTGCCGGTGACAGGCGGCCAGCACCCGCACCACCTCGGCCTCCGACTGCGGCGTGACGACCAGATCGGCGGTGACGGCGTCGAGCTGCCGTTTCAGCACCGGGCTGTACCAGTAGAAATCCCGGCTCTTCTGCTGAACCAGCTTGGCGTTGTCCTCGATCTTCAAGCCGTCGAGGTCGCGCTTGAGCGCCGCAAGGTCCATCATCACACCATCAGATCGTCGAGTTCGGCATAGTCGGGCAAGGAACGATCGATGGCGCGCCCTTCGCGCACCACGATGCGATCCTGTTCGGGCCGCGACAGCAATTCCGTCCAGTTCCGCCCCCTGAAAACGACGAAGTCGGCCGATCCGCCTGCCCTCAGGCTTCCGGGGTTTTGTAACCGCATGATGCTGGCCGGTGTCGTCGTCATGGCCTTGGGCCAGTCGGCGACCGGATGGTCGAGATGCAGTATGCGGGTCGCGGCGCGGTAGACCTCCAGCATGTCGAGGTCGCCATAGGCATAGAAGGGATCGCGCGTGTTGTCGGAAGCGACGCAGACCGGAATGCCGCGCGCCTTCATCTCGTGCAGCAGGGTCACGCCGCGCCAGCGCGGGGTCGTGCCGTCGCCGCGGCGATCCTGGAGATAGAGGTTGCACAGCGGCAGCGACACGACGGAAAGCCCGGCCTCAGCCACCTTGTCCAGCGTGGCCTTGACCTCGTCGTCCGGCTGCCGCGCCAGCGAGCAGCAATGGCCGACGAGGATTTTTCCCCCGAAACGATGGCGCAGCGCCGCCTCGGCGATCCTGCACAGCGAGACCGCCTCCAGCGCGTCCGTCTCGTCGGCATGGAAATCGAGGTCGAGGCCGTGCTTCATGGCGGCCGAAAACATGCTGTCGAGCAGCGCGTCAAGGTCCGGCGCCATATAGGTGACGGCGCCGAGCACGCCACCGGCCGCCGCCACCCGCCGGACAAGGTTGCCGAACCAGTCCGCCTGGCCGACGCGCTCGATGCCGAACAGGCATGACGCCTGCAAGTCGATGCGCCCGCGCCATTTCTCCCGCATCGCCTCGAACACCGGCCAGGAGATATCCTCCTGCGGTGGGATGCTGTCGATATGCGTGCGCAGCGCGGCCGTGCCGTGGGCGTAGGCTGAGCGCAGCGAAAAATCCATGCGCCGGGCAAGGTCCTCGGCGGTCCAGTGCGCCTCGCGGTCGGCATCGGCGGCCTCGAGCGCGCCCAGAAAAGTGCCGTCCGGGTTCGGCTTGCGCGGCCAGATATGGCCCTTGTCGATATGGGTATGGCAATCGACGAAACACGGCAGCACGACGCGCCCGGCGAGGTCGACGGTGCTTTCCGACGCCGTCACCCGCTGCGCGGCTTCGACGCGCTTTATCCTGCCATCCGCCACGTCGATATCGGCAAGGACGAAGCCCTCGGCGTCGGCAGGTGCTTGCAGTCCCGGCGTCAGCGACGAATGCAGCCGCGCATTGGCGAGCGTGAACGATCCGGCTTCCGGGATGACTGCGCCGGCGTTCACCTCATCCCTCCTGCTTGAGCGCGCTTTCGTGCCAGCGGCGCAGGATGAGGTGCGAGATCAGCGACAGCACCAGGAAGATGACGATGCCGGTCAGCGAGATCAGGATGAGCGCGGCGAACAGGCGCGGCGCGTTGAGCCGATAGCCGGCCTCGATGATACGCGAGGCCAGGCCAGAGGCCTGCCCCGACGCGCCGGCGACGAATTCGGCCACCACCGCACCGATCAGCGACAGGCCACCGGCGATCTTCAAGCCGCCGAGGAAATAGGGCATCGCGGCCGGCAGCCGCAGGTGCCAAAGCTCCTGCCAGCGGCTCGCGCCGTTCAGCCGGAACAGGTCGCGCAGGTTGCGGTCGACCGAATTCAGGCCGAGCGTCGTGTTGGAGAGGATCGGGAAGAAGGCGACGATCCACGCGCACAGAAGCAACTTCGCCGTCTGGTTGTTCACATAGATGTTGATGAGCGGGAAGATCGCCACGATCGGCGTCACCTGCAAGACGATGGCGAAGGGGAAGAACGACATCTCCACCCATTTCGACTGCGCGAACAGAACCGACAGCCCCACCCCGCCGACGACGGCAAGCAGCAGCGAAAGGAACGTGATCTTCAGCGTGAACAAAAGCGAGGTGAACAGAAGCCCGGCGTCGTCGTGCAGGGTCTGCAACACTTCGAGCGGCCTGGGCAGGATGTATTTCGGGATCTCGTTCCACACGCAGATACGGTCCCACAGCCAGATGGCGACGATCATGATCGCCAGAGGCAGGAGCCAGCGGCCGATCCGCTCCACGCGCTGCTGGCGCAGGCGCCGCGCCTCCTCGGCGTCGAGCCGCATGGCGCGGCTCTCAGTGGCCGTCATCACCGGAGCCTCCGTTCACGTTCATCGCCGCCGACAGCACATCCGAAGCCTCGCGGCACAGCGCCGCATAGGTTGGTGAGGTACGGAACGCCTCGTCGCGCGGATAGGGCGCGTCCACGGGCATGTCCTTGAACACCCGCCCCGGCCGCGCCGCCATCACGACGATGCGGCTGGACAGGAACACGCTCTCGAACACCGAATGGGTGACGAAGATCGCCGTGAAGCGCTCGTCCTGCCAAAGCTCCAGAAGGTCGTTGTTGAGCTTGAATCGGGTGATTTCGTCGAGTGCGGCGAACGGCTCGTCCATCAGGAGCACGCGCGGCTTCGTCACCATCGCCCGTGCGATGGAGACGCGCATCTTCATGCCGCCGGAAAGCTCGCGCGGCACGGCCTGCGCGAACCCGTCGAGGTGGACGCGCGCCAGCATTTCCATCACCGCCGGCGCGGCCTTGGCCTTCGAGACGCCGCGCAGCCGAAGCGGCAGCCAGACATTGTCGAAGACGCTGGCCCAAGGCAGCAGCGTCGGCTCCTGGAAGACGAAACCGATGCCGGAGCGATCCAGCGCGCCGCCGCGCCAGTCGAGCCCGCCGGAAGTCGGCGTCGACAGGCCGGCGATGATGCGCAGCGCCGTCGACTTGCCGCAGCCCGACGGGCCGAGCAGGCTGAGGAAATCGCCCTCGTTGATCGCCAAGTCGACATTGTCGAGCGCGGTGACGCCGTTGGAGAACGTCTTGCCGACGCCGTGCAAGGCAAGCAGCGGCGCACCGCTGCCCTGACTGCCGGCAAGGGTCGTTGGCACCGCCGCCGTCATCCTCGGGTTCGTCCCGAGGCTCTGCCAGCATCAACCAGGCAACTGAAACCGTTCACACAATTCACTTCTTCGATGTACGCAGCTGCCCGGGACAAGCCCGGGCATGACGGGAGGGCGATATGGCCCGGCCTACTTCTTCAAGTCGAGCCCGACGCCCTTGTTGACGAACTGGAGCGTGTAGGCCTTGGAGATGTCGATGCCTTCCGGCTCGACCTTGGCCTTGACCATCTTGTCGTAGAAATCCTTCATGCGCGCGTCCGTCATGGCGCCGATGCCGAGCTTTTCCGCGTCGCCGGAATCGACGATGCCGTATTTCTTCAGCTGCGCGATGGTGAAGGCGATCTGCTCGTCGGTGATGTCGGGATTGTCCTTCTTGATCATCTCGTTGGCGGCCTTGTTGTCGCCGTAGAGATATTTGTACCAGCCCTTCGCCGAGGCATCGACGAAGCACTGCACCACCTCCGGCCGCTTGTCGATCGTCTCCTGCATCGCCTCGACCGTGGTCGAATAGGTGCTGTAACCGTAGTCCGCCAGCAGGAAGACGTTCGGCATGAAGCCGCCTGCCTTCTCCACCGCGAACGGCTCGGAGGTCACGTAGCCCTGCTGGATCGATTTCTTGTTGGCGATGAAGGGAGCGGGATTGAAGGTATAGGGCACGCGCTTGCCGACATCGAAGCCGTATTCCTCCGCCATCCAGAGCAGGAAGCTCTGCGCGCCCTCGTCGCCGACGATGTACTGCTCGGCCTTCGGCAGGTCCTCCCACTTGTCCAGGCCCTCGCCCGGATGGGACATCATCACCTGCGGTTCCTTCTGGAAATGCGCGGCCACGACGCGCAGCGGGATGCCCTGCGCCACCGCGTCGAAGGCCTGCTGCATGTTGCCGCCCATGTAGAAGTCGATCTTGCCGGCCAGAAGCAGCGGCCGGCCGGCGACCTGCGGTCCGCCCTGCTGGATGGTGAGGTCGACGCCGCAGGCGGCGTAGTCGCCGTCGGCCAGCGCCTGATAGTAGCCGCCATGCTCGGCCTGGGCCAGCCAATTGGTGCCGAAGATGACCTTCTCATTGGCGAAAGCGCCGGTCGTGCCGAGCGCGAGCACCGCGCACGCAGCCGCCATCTTCAGCTTTCCGTTCATCGACTTGGACCCCCTGTTTGGCCGTCCGCAGCCGGACCGGCATCGGTATGGAAGAAATGGCGCGTGAACCGGCTGTCTTTCTGCTGTCGCTCAGCCGTTGGGCAAGGCAGCTTTCGGCTCCCACAAACGAGGCGGCATCGTGCCCATTTTTCAGTACCCTGTCCACAACGGCAGACATGCAGACGCATCGATCTTGTGGACCACCGCTCTGCCGCCTAGTTTGTCACCGAAATGGTTACACATGGTACCAAACCGGCGACGCCTTCGATGCTGAAACCTCTCGCTCCCGCCTCCATCCGCCCGCCTTTCGCCCGCTACAGCCACGGCATCGAGGTGTCAGCCGGCAAAAGGCTGGTGCTGTGCTCCGGCCAGCTCGGCATCGGCCCGGATGATTCGGTACCGGAAGACGTCTGCGCGCAGGCGGAATTGTGCTTCGCCAACATCGCCGCCATTCTCGGCGAGGCCGGCCTCGGCCTGGCGGATGTCGTGCGAATCAACGCCTATGTCACCGACCGCGCCCACATGCAGGGCTACATGGCCGTGCGCGACAGGCTCTTCACCGGCACGCCGCCGGCCTCGACGCTGATGATCGTGTCCGGCTTCACGCGGCCGGAATTCAAGGTCGAGATCGAA
>JBQCHN010000469.1:0-7181 GCA_051954615.1 Mesorhizobium sp.
GTTCTGCCGTCCAACGAGGGCAGGGGCTATGTGCTCCGCCGGATCATGCGCCGCGCCATGCGCCACGGCCAGTTGCTGGGCGCGGCCGAGCCGCTGATGTTCAAGCTGGTGCCGGCGCTGGTGCGCGAGATGGGCCAGGCCTATCCCGAACTCGTGCGCGGCGAGGCGCTCATCACTGAGACGCTCAAGCTGGAGGAGACGCGTTTCCGCAAGACCCTGGCGCGCGGCCTGACCCTGCTCGAAGACGCAACAAGCGGCCTTGCGGCCGGCGACATGCTGGACGGCGAGACCGCTTTCAAGCTCTACGACACCTACGGCTTCCCGCTGGATCTCACGCAAGACGCGCTGCGCCAGCGCTCCATCTCCGTCAACCTCGATGGCTTCAACGACGCCATGCAGCGCCAGCGCGCCGAGGCGCGCGCCAACTGGGCGGGTTCGGGCGAGGCGGCGACGGAGACGATCTGGTTCGCGCTGCGCGAGAAGCTGGGCGCGACGGAATTCCTCGGCTACGACACCGAGAAGGCCGAGGGCGTCGTGCAGGCGCTGGTCCAGGGCGGCAAGGAGGCGGAAAGCGCGGCCGCCGGTGAAACGGTCGCCGTCGTCGTCAATCAGACGCCGTTCTATGGCGAATCCGGTGGCCAGATGGGCGATACCGGCACCATCGTTGGCGAAGGCTTTTCCATCGATGTCACCGACACCCAGAAGAAGGCCGATGGCCTGTTCATCCATCTCGGCAAGGTCGTAAAAGGCACGGTGAAGACGGGTGCGGCAGTCGAGCTTGCGGTCGATCATGGCCGCCGCTCGAAGCTGCGCGCCAACCATTCGGCCACGCACCTCATCCACGAGGCGCTGCGCGAGGTGCTGGGCACGCATGTCGCGCAAAAGGGCTCGCTTGTGGCGCCCGACCGCCTGCGCTTCGACATCTCGCACAACAAGGCGATTTCGCATGACGAGGTCGAACAGGTCGAGGCCATGGCCAACGAGATCGTCGTGCAGAACGGACCGGTGACGACACGGCTGATGTCGGTCGACGACGCGCGCGCCGAAGGCGCCATGGCGCTGTTCGGCGAGAAATACGGCGACGAGGTGCGCGTCGTGTCGATGGGAACTGCGCTCCATGGTGACAAGGCAAACCGGCCCTATTCGATCGAGCTGTGCGGCGGCACGCATGTTGGTGCCACCGGCGATATCGGCCTTGTGCGCATCCTCTCCGACAGCCCGGTCGCCGCCGGTGTGCGCCGCATCGAGGCGCTGACGGGCGAGGCCGCGCGCCGGCACCTGGACGATCAGGACCGGCTGCTGAAGCAGGTCGCGGCAACGCTGAAGATCGCCCCGGCCGATGTCCCCGCTCGCGTCGAGGCGCTGGTGGAAGAACGCCGCAAGCTGGAGAAGGAGCTTTCCGAAGCGCGCAGGAAACTGGCGCTCGGCGGCGATTCCTCGGCCGATGCGCCTGCTGCGAACGAGACGATCGCCGGCGTCGGCTTCCTTGGTAAGGCGGTGTCCGGCGTGTCGCCGAAGGACCTGAAGCCGCTGGCCGATGCAGGCAAGAAATCGCTGGGCTCGGGCGTCGTCGTCTTTGTCGGCGCCGGCGAGGACAACAAGGCGAGCGTGGTGGTCGGCGTCACCGACGACTTGACCGGTCGCTTCAGTGCCGTCGACCTCGTGCGGGTGGCTTCGGCCGCACTTGGCGGGCAGGGCGGCGGCGGCCGGCCCGATATGGCGCAGGCCGGCGGCCCCGATGCCTCGAAGGCGCAGGCCGCCATTGACGCGGTCAAGGTGGCGCTGGCCGGAGCCTGAGGCGAGTCGTCCGAAGCGGGACCGGTTCAGATATGGCTCAAGGATGCGGCAGACCTGAAGGGTCGCGCCGCACCCTGGGCCGCCGGTCTATTGCTTGACCCCCGGGCCGATCCTGTCGATGCGGTTCGTCCAGATCGCGCCGTCGAACCGGTCGGGCAGGCCGGCCAGGGCCTCGATATCGTCGACGCCGGATGAAAAGCCGCTGCCGTCATAGGCGCCGAGCAGCACCATTGTGCTGTTCGCAGCCTTGAGCCGCGCAGCCAGCCTGTCGGGAAAACCCCAGACGAAGGGCGCGATGTTGGCGGGCAGCATGAACAGCGTGTCGCGGCAGTCCTGCGGCACATATCCGCTCCAGCCCAGCGCCCAATAGCGCAGCAGGCAGCGTTTCACGCCGTCGGTGTCCAGCACCGGGGCGTCCGGCAGGGCCGCGGCATAGGCGGCCATCGCGGCGCCGCCGCCATATACGGTTATCAGGTTCCGGCGCTCCGCCGGCAGCGCGCCGACCGCTGCGGCCAGCCGTTTGCCTTCCTCGTCGTCGTTGCTCTTGATGTTGATGAGGAAACGCCTGTCGGGAAAGGCCGCCAGAACCTCGTCCAGGCTCGGCATCAATCCCACGCCCTTGCCGCGGAACGGGAAGGTTTTGCCGCCGTCGGCGGTATAGCCGTAGCCTATGTCCAGCGCCTTGAGCGCCGCCAGGTCGTGCTCGCGCGTGACACCGTGGCCGTCGGTCCGGCAGTCCAGCGTCCAGTCATGGAAAACGACGAAATAGCCGTCCGTCGTCGGGTGGATGTCGAACTCCACGACATCGGCGCCGGCATCGAAGGCGGCGCTGAAACCAGCGATGGTGTTCTCGAGATAGGGATGCTCCGGCGCGAAGATGCGTGTCGCCGTGCAGGTCTCGCCGGTCAGACCTTCGCGATGGAAGGTCTGACCGAGGCCGCGATGCGCGATCAGCAGCGGCCTGGCGTCGGAGCGCGTAAACAGCGAGGTGTTGCCGGCCCACAAGGCGGCCGCGGCAAGGCCGAGCGCCAGCAGCACTTTTATTCGTTTGCGCATGGACGATCCCGAATCGAATCCGCGAAGGGATTCGCTTGTTCCGCCCCCACGCGGCGAAAACATGACGTGCCCTGCGGCTGTCGTCAGCCAGCTTTTTCGGTAGCGGCAAAGCTCGGCCGCGCGCCGATTTTTCCCCACCAGTCTTCGATGGATGGAAAGGCCTTGAGCAAGCTGCGGCCTTCTTTCGTCTTGAGGAAATAGCCGATCACCGGCGCGACGTGCAGGTCGGCCAGCGTCACCTGCTCTCCGAGCAGCCAGTCTCCGGGTCTCTTCAACGCCGCCAGCGCCTTCAAGGCCGTTTCGGCGACGTGGAGGCCACCGGCGATGCGTGCCTCGTCCGGCGGATTACCTTCCAGCCGCTCGACCGCCACGTCCCAGACCATGGCGCGATAGGCGTAGGAATCGATCAGGCCGACGACCTGGTTCATCACCGCGCGCCCGCGCGTATCGGCGGGTTGCAATGGCGGGCCGTCGAACGCCTCGTCGACATAGCGGGTGATGGCGCCGGTCTCGAACAGCCGGAACCCGTCATGTTCGAAGGCCGGGATGCGCCCGAACGGGTGGCGCTCCAGATACCAGGCCGGCGGGCCGCCTTCGGCGAAGACGTCCACCGGCACAGGGTCGTAGCCGATCCCCTTCTCCTCCAGCGCCATGCGCGCGATGCGCACATAGACGCTGTAATCGGCGCCGTAGAGGGTGGGGCGGCTCATGGGGCCTTAGGACATCGCCTTCTGCAGGTTCTCGTCCACCTTGTCGAGGAAGCCTGTGGTCGAGAGCCACGGCTGGTCGGGGCCGATCAGCAGCGACAGGTCCTTGGTCATGAAGCCGCTTTCTACGGTCTGGATGCAGACCTTCTCCAGCGTATCGGCGAACTTTTTCAGTTCGGCGTTGTCGTCCAGCTTGCCGCGGTGCGCCAAACCACGCGTCCAGGCGAAGATCGAGGCGATCGAATTGGTCGAGGTCTCCTCGCCCTTCTGGTGCTGGCGGTAGTGGCGGGTGACGGTGCCGTGCGCGGCCTCCGCCTCGACGGTCTTGCCGTCCGGCGTCATCAGCACCGAGGTCATCAGGCCGAGCGAGCCGAAGCCCTGCGCCACGGTGTCGGACTGCACGTCGCCGTCGTAGTTCTTGCAGGCCCAGACATAGCCGCCCGACCATTTCAGCGAGGAGGCCACCATGTCGTCGATCAGCCGGTGCTCGTACCACAGCTTGCGCGCCTTGAACTCGGCCTCGAATTCCTTCTCGTAGACCTCCTGGAAGATGTCCTTGAAGCGGCCGTCATAGGCTTTCAGGATGGTGTTCTTGGTCGACAGGTAGACCGGGTAGTTGCGCAAGAGGCCGTAATTCAGCGAGGCGCGGGCGAATTCACGGATCGATTCGTCGAGGTTGTACATGGCCATGGCGACGCCCGCGCCCGGCGCGTCGAACACGTCGTGCTCGATCACCTTGCCGTCCTCGCCGACGAACTTGATCGTCAGCTTGCCCTTGCCGGGGAAGCGGAAGTCGGTCGCCTTGTACTGGTCGCCGAAGGCATGGCGGCCGACGATGATCGGCTTGGTCCAGCCCGGCACCAGCCGCGGCACGTTCTTCATGATGATCGGCTCGCGGAAGATGGTGCCGCCGAGGATGTTGCGGATCGTGCCGTTGGGGCTCTTCCACATCTTCTTGAGCTTGAATTCCTCGACGCGGGCCTCGTCGGGCGTGATGGTGGCGCATTTGACGCCGACACCGTGCTTCTGGATGGCGTGCGCGGCGTCGATCGTCACCTGGTCGCCGGTAGCGTCGCGGTGCTCGATGCCGAGGTCGTAATAGTCCAGCTTGAGGTCGAGATAGGGGTGGACCAGCTTGTCCTTGATGAGCTGCCAGATGATGCGGGTCATCTCGTCGCCGTCGAGTTCGACGACCGGGTTCGCCACCTTGATCTTCGCCATGGAAAATGTGCCTCGCTGCTGGGATAGGGCCGCGCGCGGGCACGGCCTTGAAAGGATGCGGCCCCTATATCAAAGCGATGTGACGTGCGCAAACGCGACGAAGTGCGAACGCCGCCGTCTCATCCGGCGGCTAGATAGGCAGGCGGAACCGGCCGCTCTCCACGGCTGCGGCGACGGCGGCCAGCGTGTCGCCGCGGCTTTGTCCGTCCGTTCGCAGTGCATGCGGCTCCAGCTCTCCGAGGTCGGAGAATTGCCGGTGCAGGTCGCTGATCGGTCCCGGATCGCTCAGCGTCTCGCCGCCGCGTTGCCGGCAGCGTTCGATCGCCACCTCGAGCGGCGGGCGAAGCACGACATAGTGGAGCGGGGCGGCCAGCGCCCTGAACGGCGGCAGGAACCATGGGCCGACGATACCGTCGAGGACGACGAAGTAGCCGCCCTCGGCATAGGCTTGCGCCGCCTTGGCCAGCACGTCGATTACCACGCCGTTCTGCCTGTCGGCTTCGGGCAGGTAGGGCGCGATCGCGCCGTTCTTGATGAAATGCCAGAAGTCGTCGGTATGGAGATGCACCTTCGGCGCGCCCGGCTCGGCGGAAAGGGTGCGGGCCGTGGTGGTTTTGCCGGACCCGGGCGGGCCGGTCAGGATGAGGATTTCGCCGCCGTGATCGACCATGCTTTCCGGTAACACGGATCGCGGGCAAAGTGCGACGCTTCATTTCCCGCGCCGGATGTGCCAGTGAAGGTTGGAAAGACATCATCGAACAGCCATGCAAGACACTGAAGACACCACCGCCGCCGGCGGCCCCGCCATCGTGCTGGTCGAGCCGCAGCTTGGCGAGAACATCGGCATGGTCGCCCGTGCCATGGCGAATTTCGGCCTGACCGAGCTTCGGTTGGTCAATCCGCGCGACGGCTGGCCGAGCGAGAAGGCGCGCGCCGCCGCCAGCCGCGCCGATCACGTCATCGACGCCGTGCGGGTCTTCGACGACCTTCCCTCGGCCATCGCCGACCTGAACTTCGTCTTCGCCACCACGGCGCGCCAGCGCGACGGCTTCAAGGAGGTGCGCGGGCCGGTGGAGGCGGGCAGGGCGCTGCGCGCGCGCAGCGCAAGCGGCGAGCGCACCGGCATCCTGTTCGGGCGCGAGCGTTTCGGCCTCAACAACGAGGAGGTCGGGCTGGCTGACGAGATTGTCACCTTCCCGGTTGACCCGACCTTCGCCTCGCTCAACATCGCCCAGGCAGTGCTTTTGATGGCCTATGAGTGGCGCAAGTCCGGCCTCGCCGACGAGACGGAGACGAATTTCGCCGGCCCGGACATGGCGCCCGCCACCAAGGAGCAGCTGCAGGGCCTGTTCGATCATCTGGAGGCGGCGCTCGAGACGCGCGGTTATTTCCGCCCGGCGGCGAAGAAGCCGAAGATGGTGGAAAACCTGCGCGCCGTGCTGACGCGCGCCGGTTTCGCCGAGCCGGAACTGAAGGTGCTGCGCGGCGTCGTCGCCTCGCTCGACTATTTCTCGCCGAAGGAGCCGCGCGGCGCGGGCTATCCCGAGCGCAAGGCGAAAGCCGACCGCGCCGCGCATACGGCGCCTGCGGACGACGACAACGACGCCGGCGAGCTTCCGCCTGCCGGCGGCCGGGGCATGGACAATGACTGAGACGCCGGCGCTGGAGGCTGCGGTGTCCGGGCCGGAAGCCCGGCCGGTGCTGATGTTCGATTCCGGCATCGGCGGGCTGACCGTGCTGCGCGAGGCGCGCGTGCTGATGCCCGACCGCCGTTTCATCTATGTCGCCGACGACGCCGCCTTTCCCTACGGCGCCTGGGAGGAACCGGCGCTCAAGGCGCATATCCTCACCCTGTTCGTGGAGCTTTTGCAGCGCTATCGCCCGGCGATTTCGGTGATCGCCTGCAACACGGCTTCCACGCTGGTCATCGAGGCGCTGCGGGAGGCGTTTCCCGGCCATCCGTTCGTCGGCACCGTGCCTGCCATCAAGCCGGCTGCCGAGCGCACGCGCTCCGGCCTGGTCTCGGTTCTGGCGACGCCGGGCACCGTCAAGCGGCAGTACACGCGCGACCTGATCGGCACCTGGGCGCAGAAATGCCATGTGCGGCTGGTCGGCTCGGACCGGCTGGCGGCACTTGCCGAAACCTACATGCGCGAGGGATTCGTCGACGAGGCGGCCGTGCGGGCCGAAATCGCCCCCTGCTTCATCGAGCAGGACGGCCGCTTCACCGACATCGTCGTGCTGGCCTGCACGCACTATCCCTTCCTGGTCAACCGCATGCGCAAGACCGCGCCCTGGCCGGTCGACTGGATCGACCCCGCCGAGGCGATCGCGCGTCGCGCGCTGTCGCTGCTGACGGAAGTGGACGGCGAGAGGGCCGGCCTGCGCGGCGAGGAGCCG
>JBQCHN010000470.1:0-15385 GCA_051954615.1 Mesorhizobium sp.
GGCCGGACGCCGACAGCCCCTCGCCCAGCCTGACGATGCGCGAGAAGGCGTCGATGACGCGGAACTGTCCGTAGCGGGCCGGAATGGCCATCAGCAGGCGGCAATTGTTGGTGCCGAGGTCAAGGGCGGCGAAGACCGGCAGTTCATGGCGCGACCTCCGCTGCTCTACCGCAGGCAGGACCTGCGACGGTGCAGGCACCGCAGGTGCGGACGGCGGAACGACAATGGTTCCCGGCGCGGGGGCATCCGTCGCCGGCTGCTGGCCGTCGCGCGCGAAAACCTTGCGACCGCGCCGACGCTTGCGCCGTTTGCGGCCTTTCGGGGAATGCCCCGTTTCGCCGGAATCGTTCGGCCTGTCGGCGGCCCATCCATTCGCGGACGGCATGGCGGGGATTTTCGGGCTATCGACGGACTTACGGCTCATCGACGCCGATGGCGCCGGAACCTGCCGGGACTCGCCCGCTTCCGGCGTATCGGCGCCGGCGTCGCGGTCTTCCACTGTCGATCCTTCCAGCGCCGCGCGAACCGGAAACCCGGACGCCGCAGGCGCACTATCCTTAAGTTGGCGTCACAGTAGCAGCGCCCTGCCCGATCACCAAGTGCAAAGCGCCGCGCCCGTGAGGCGGCTAAGGTTGAAGTGACGGCTTCGATGAGGCATTGCTGAAAAGGCGGAACGGGTTGGGACTGTGTCAGGCGAGACCGGAAGAAAAGCAGAAAACCCTCGGTTCATGATCATACGGCGCTTCTTCTGGCCGGTGGTCGGATTGTCGGCGGTCGCATTCTCGATGTGGCTGCTTTACGGTGAATTGCGCGGGATCTCGATCGACGATGTGGGCGACGGGCTCGCCGCGATCCCGGCACATCGATGGCTCCTGTCGGCGCTTTGCGCGGTGGCGGCCTATGCCGCGCTTGCCGGCTACGATCATATTGCGCTCACCCATATCGGAAAGCGCCTGCCCTGGCTGTTCGTGACACTGTGTTCCTTCACCACCTATGCACTGTCGCACAACATCGGAGGCTCGGTTCTGTCGGGCGCCGTCATTCGCTACCGCGCCTACGGTTCACGCGGGTTGACCGGGCATGAGGTCGGCGTGCTGGTGGCCGTCTGCTGGATAACCTTCGTCCTGTCGACGCTGCTCGTCTCCGGCGTCGTTCTGATGCTTGAACCCCATCTCTTCGCCCGCTTTTCGGACTTGGACCACGAATCGCTGTCGACCGGCGCCGGCCTGACGATGATCGCCATCGTCGCGGCCTATGCGTTCGGAAGCTGGCTGCATCTGCAGCCGCTCAGGCTGGGCGCCTTTCAGATTCACTATCCGCGCCTGCCGATCGTGGCGCGCCAGTTGCTGGTCGGGCCGGTGGAATTGTTGGCGGCGGCCGGGATCGTCTACTTCGCCCTGCCCGAAGCCGGCAATCCGGGCTACCTGGTCGTTCTGGGCATCTTCCTCGTGTCGTTCTCCATCGCGCAGATTTCGCATGCGCCGGGCGGCCTCGGCGTGTTCGAGGTGGTGTTCCTGGCAGGGCTTTCCGACATGGATCCGGCCAGCGTGGTGGCGGCCCTGCTGGCGTTCCGGCTGCTTTACCTGATCATCCCGCTGCTCCTCGGCCTTGTCGTGGTGGTGCTGTTCGAGCACTCGCAGTTCGACCGACGCTCCGATTGATCGTTTCGCCGATTGAACCCATGTGCAGGCTTGACTATTTTCAGGCGGCGGCTAAAAGGCGGGCCTTACAGGCGCATGGCGTTTAGCCGAAGCGTCCTGTGGCGATGGTGGACACTTCAGTTCATCCTGCCAAGGCATTGAAAAACATGCCCGTTGGGGAATAGGTTAACGGTAGACCCACGGACTCTGACTCCGTTAGTCCTGGTTCGAATCCAGGTTCCCCAGCCAAACCGCTTTCCAGCATTTGATTTCATTGAGGAATTCGTTCCCTGCGAATCCATTTCGGGGTTGTCTTGTCCTTGTGCACGAAACTGAGGCACATTCGGACTGCCATGCCCTTCAGAGTGTGAAGGCGGTCCGGCATGGCCAAGCGCCACGAAATCCAGAATCTCGTCCGCAGGGGCCATGTCTACTATTGGCGGCCGCGTATTCCGCGCCGCTTCATCAGGGCGTGCGAGAGCCACCTTTCACTTTCTCTCCACCAGTCGTGCCATATGAAGGCAAGCTACATGGCGCGGCGGCTGAACATGCTGCTGCACGAGATGAAGATGAAGCCGACGGCCGCATTGACGACGAAGGACCAACTGGAGGCGCTGTTCCGCACAGAGGCTGCCCGCATGGCCGAGCACCTCGACAACCTTCAGTTCGCCGCGCGCCGCGTCGGCGCCGATCCGCTGCTTGCGCTGCAGGCGGACCTCGAAGTCGGCTGGGCCTACCGGCTCATCGAACTGTTCGGCACGATGCGCCACCTCGACTTCGGACCGGAGTGCCCAGGCCGCAAGGTGCTCGAGCGCGAGGGCATTCCGGAAACGAGCATTAAGGTGATCGCGGAGACGTTCGCGCAGGAGCAGGCCGAATGCAGGCGCGCTCCCTTCGAGAAGGCACTGCGCGACGATATGGCCGAGCACGGCATCCCAGACACCTTCGTCAACTGCGAGCGCACCACCGCCGAACTCATGCGCGCCCGCGCGGACATGCTGCTCGCATCGTCTGTCCGCTACCCGGAGGCCGAGGGACTCGGACTGGCGGATATTCTCGGGACCGACGAGGTTCGTTCGGAAAGTGCGGCCGCCGCTCCCGCTGCCGTGGAGACGCAGCCAGTTCACATGCCGGAGCAACAGATGGGCACAACTGCCGCGGCCATCCCGCAGGAGCCGCGGCATGTGCCGGAAGACCCGGCTGTGGCGCCGCATGCGTCGCCGACCAGCGACCCATCTGTCGCCTCCTCTCCGGCGCCCGCCATGGCGTCCTCCCCTTCCCCGCGTCCTCACAGCAAGCCGCTGGCCGTATCCGATTTCGGCAAGCAGTGCGCGGCCTTGATCAACAGCAAGCGGACATGGGAGGCCAAGACCGCGCAAGACGTCCGTGTCGTGGTCGAGACGTTTGCCGCCATTCTGGCGGAACACGGAGTATCTTCTGTCTCGGAGAACGAGCAATTCCATGTCGGCAGGCTGCGGCAGCACTTCGACGAGATCCCGGCGCGCTACGGGTAAAGCGCCCGCATGCGCCAGCTTTCCCCGAAGCAACTCCGCGAGGCGGCAGCGAAGCAGGCGGCAACGGACAGAAACCAGCCACCCCCACAGATCGGGCTCGGCGTCAATACGATCCGCAAGCATCTCGGTAACCTCGGCGAATTCCTGCGGTTCCTGCGAGCGAGGGGTTATGCCCTGCGTGACCTGATGCTCGACGGTCTACGGCCTGCGAAGCTCAAGTCTTCCGACATCAGGACGCTGACGACGAAACCCGGTCCCGACCGGCTGAGCCCGATGTTCCGGATCCCGGTCTTCACCGGCTGCCTCGACGCCGACAATCAGGCATCGCCAGGAGAACAGGTCTATCATTCGGCCAACTATTTCGTGCCGATGCTGCTCACCTATCTCGGTGCGAGGTGCAACGAAATCACGGCCTTGCGGTGAAGGACGTCTCGGAGACAGAGAATGGTTGGGCGATCGAGATCCGGATCAACCAATTCCACCGAGTGAAGAACGTCCATTCCATCCGGATGCTTAAGCAAGCTTGAGATCGCCTCCTGGAAGGCGTTGCGCCGCTCCGTCTCGCCCGCCAGGAGCGCCAGTGAGTCCTTCTCCACCCCGCCGCGCCCGAACGCTGCGAGGATTTCCAGGAGCAGGGTCTCGATCGAGACCTCGCCTGCCTCAAACGCCAGCGGCGGAACCAGGTCGACCACGATCGGCCTGCTCATCCCCGTCAAGGGCGGCGAAGTCGGCACGCCAACTGCCGTCTTGCCCGCCTCCATGCTGGCGGCGCCGAACAAAGCGAGCACCTCCTCGATCGGCGAGACCGGCAGCTTGAGTTTCTCGATCATGTGATCCTTGCCGAGCTTGCCGGTGAGCGGCTTGCAGATGCGCACCCTGTCGAGCGGACCGCCGAAGGCTTCGCCCCGGATCAGGAAGTCGCTCTTGTCGAGTTCGACCAGCGCCAACGCCTCACGCCTGCTCAGTCCGAGATCCTCGGCCACCCGCTTACGGTCCACGGAGTCCGACATGTGACCGAACAGGCGGTTCAACGTCTGGGTAGTCAGCCCCCTTACGACGTCGGCGAGGCGCTGTGTCGCGACCATCAGGGTAATACCATGCTTGCGGCCTTCCTTCGCCGCGGTGATGATGGCACCGGCGGCTTTGCCGGCACCACGCTGTGGAGCGAACCGCTGCGCCTCGTCGACAACGACGAGGCGGGGTTGCTGCAAATTCTCCGGCAGCTTCATCATCGGATGAAATTACGTTTTGCTTATTATATGAATTATCTTGCTTTGCAAAAAAAGAATAGTCGAAATATGATGCTTTCGATTTTCGCGACGCAAAGCTCTTTCAAGTCGATCCAGCGCAAAGAAAATTCGACATCCGGCCCCAACTCCCTCGTACAACGCCCGCGAGAAGAAGATTCGACCCACCGCCAGACCCATCAAGTAAACAATGGGCAAACTTTGCTTAAAGCACGCTACCTCGGTGCATACACACCGCGTCCGGTTCGGACGGCGGCCTCGTGTCTGAACGGCTGAACTCTGTCGTTATCGATGTCGCGTTTGGGGCCGATTCCAGACCGGCTGGTTCTGGAGAGCGGTCATGGGATAGCTGCCGTGCAGCTCCCGACTCTCATTATGGCCGTCTATCATTATGAATGACGCCTCTTAAACCGGACGCTGAGATGGCTGAAGCTGCCGGGTTTTCGAGATTATCGCCACAGGGCCGACAATTTATAGACCATCCCGTCTATCCAGCAGAAGATTAAGCATAGCTAGAGAGCCTGACGATACCTTCTTCAAAAAAGCTACTCGTGCGTGCGATGGCAGGAGAGCGGACCGAACGCCCCCGATCTGGCTAATGCTTCAGGCAGGCTGTTACTTGCCGGAACACCATGTCATGCGGGAAGCCGCTGGAAGCATGCTGAGCTTGTATAACTCACCTCAATATGCTGCAGCGTCCATCTTAAATATTCCTGCAACGCGAAATGCTCCCTCATCCTTTTGGATGTTAACCACTCGTTAATTCTAGCATTGTGAAATTTCGACAAACTTTTACTATCCCACTTGGGCTTTGGGGTAGATAACTTGCTAATTAGGAAAAAAATCGCGCTGATCAATCATCAGCCGCTCATGCTTGAAGCGCTCATCCGCATCTTTGGTGCGCTAGAGTTTTGTCGATTGACCGATGCCATTCTTCCTGCGCCAGAGAAGATAGAAGATACTCTCCTAAACAATCCAGACCTGATAATACTGGACTGCGGGGATCAACATTACGGACTGAAGACGGTTTCAAGGATTCGCGAAGTTTGCCCGGATACAAGGGTTCTCGTTTTTGCATCCACGAGCAGTGTCGACTTTGCCGTACGAGCACTCGAGGCAGGGGCCGCCGGCTACGTCTGCACGACAGCTACGGCAGAAGAACTGACGAGCGCGGCTCAGGCCGTCGCGGACGGAGATACATTCATCTCCCCGAAGATCGCCACAAAGGTCATCGTCTCGCTCAGAGCGGCGGCGATTCGAAAAAAAGCAATGCGACAGCAGCGATTGAACTTTCGGGAAGAGCAGATCGCCGGCCTGTTGTTGAAGGGCAGAACCAATCGGCAGATCGCCGAAACGCTTGGTCTCAGCGAAAAGACGATAAAGCACTACATGCATCACCTGATGCAAAAGCTGAACGCTAAGAACAGGCTCGAACTCGCTCTTGCCATGCGGACCGGACCGGCGGTTGAAGCACATTTCGTCAATTGATGCCCTGCTTCGCAGGCCCGCCTTTTTCACAATGAGAGAAGCGCATCTTTTTGAGACCGGCAGATGCGGCCGGAAAAGCATGGATGCAGGCGAGCCGAGTGCACTCGGTCTCACCGCTCCCTGAAAGCCCTGTTGAACTGGTCGGTGATCGGCTTGGCCAGGTAGGAAAGCGCCGTTCGCTGCTCGGTCGTCACATAGACTTCCACGGGCATGCCGGGCAACAGCGTTTCGCCTTCGAGTTTCGCCAGTTCTTCCGGCGTTACTTTTATGTCACCCGTGTAATAGGTTTCCCCGGTGGCGGGATCATGGCTCGTGGCTGGCGAAACGTGGACGACCTCCCCCTTCAGTTCGGGCGTGGTGCGTTGGTTGAAGGCGGAAAAACGCAATCGTGCCGCCTGACCAACGGATACCTGGTCGATGCTCGCAGGGGCCAGCCGTACCTCTATCTTGAGCCTGGCGTCCTCCGGGACGATCGTGACGAGAACTTCGGCGGGTGTGATGACGCCACCAATGGTATGGATGTTGAGTTCATTCACGAAGCCGGATATCGGAGCCCGGATATCTGTGCGTGAAAGCCGATCCTCGATAGCAGTCTTTCGTTCGTTCAGTTCCGACATTCTGGTTTCGACGAGGCTGAGCTCCCGCTGGGCTTCGATCCGTGCGCTTTCGTCGATGGAGATTATCTGGAGCCGTATCTCGCTCTGACGAGTCCTGGCTCTCGCGATCGCAGCGTCGATCTCGCCGCTTTCGCCAAGCAGACGTGCCCTGTCCCGATTGGAGGTGTAAACGCGCGTGTTTTCGATCAGGTTCTTGTCTGCAAGGCCTTTCAGCTTACCGTGCTCGACCTCCAGCAACGCGATCTCGTCGTCCTTTGAAGCCCTTTGGGCCTCCAGTCCTTTGATTTCTTCCTCTATCTGCCGGATTCCGAGCTCCAGTTGCTGCTTCTGGCTGTCGCGATTGGTGCGGTTACCCGCGAAAAGACGTTTCTCGCCGTTGACGATGAAGGCGACATCGGAAACTGTCACATCCAGCCGGTCGGGAAATTCGACCGCGTCGAGGAGGTCCCGCTCCGCCAGAAGCCGCGCCTTTCTGGCCACCAACTCGATCAGCTGCGACCTGACGATGGATAGTTCTGCCCTGGTCTGAGCATCATCGAGCCGGATCAGAACCTGATCCTTGCGGACAAAATCCCCCTCCCTGACGGCGATTTCCGAAACGATGCCTCCGTCCCGGTGCTGGATGGCTTTGAGCTTCTGGTCCACCGCCACCGAACCTTGGGAGATGACGGCTCCGGTCAATTGCGCCGTCGCGGCCCAACCGCCGGCTCCGGCGACAAGCAGGACACTGAACGCCACGCCGGCGAAAACCCGGCGGCCGATCCTGAAAGCGGATTCTCGGTTCTCAAACGATTTCCTGACCATCTCGAGCGTCCTCTTGTTCGCCGGTTCACGCATTCTCGACGATCACCAGGACATGATGGCCCTGCATGGTGACCGTCGTTTCATAGACATCGTCCCTGTTAAGATCGGCCTCGATCACCGTCCGCTTCATGTCCTCGACCCAATCGCGGCTGATGCGTATCGGGACATCGTCATCGTCGAAACTGTCGCCGTAAATGTCCTCGAAGCGGTCCTCCAGATCGTCGAGAACCTCTTCGAAGAGATCGTATTTGGACATTCTGATCCTGTCGCCGATCTCGAAATCCATGACCTTGTGGATGACCGGACCGTTCGTTCCGGCATTCTCCGGCTCAACAAACTCGAAAATATCGGCGCCGTCTCCGCCGACCAGAACGGCGGCATCCTCGCCGACGACAAAATGATCGTTGCCTTCCCCGCCGATGACCGTTTCGAAGCCGGAAATCGAATCCTCGCCAATCTCCACGCTGCAGGCCGTCGCCATTGTCAGGTCGATTCTGATGCCCTCCGTGGCTTCAGAATAATCGAGCGTGTCGCAACCGGCACCGCCGTCATAAAAGTCGTCGGCGCGATCGATCGCTGCAACAACCGTGTCGTCTCCGTCGCCGCCGCGAACGGTGTCGCTGCCGTGGCCATCGAAAAGCGTGTCGTCACCGCCTCGGCCGAGCAAGAGGTCATCGCCCTCGTTGCCTTGAAGGATGTCGCCGCACTCGGTCCCGGCCAGGTCATCGTTGCCGGCTCCTCCGATGACGGATTCGAATTCGGAAACCGTATCCTCGCCGATATCTGCGCCCATGGCAGTCTTTGCCGATAGATCGACCGACACCGCCATGGTGGCAGCAGAATAGTCGAGCGTGTCCAGCCCTTCGCCGCCATCGTAGACATCGGCGTCTCCATCGGCTGAGGCGACGACCGTGTCGTCTCCCACCCCTGCACAGACGAGATCATTACCTGGACCGTCCACGACAGTGTCGTTGCCGCTACCGCCCTCTATCCAGTCGTTACCGCTGCCCCCGTCGATCGAATCACTGCCGGAGCCGCCGGCAAGAATGTCGTCGCCTTCTTCTCCCAGGATCGTGTCATTCCCGGCGCCGCCTGCGATAGTGTCGTTGCCGGTGCCTCCCAACAAGAGGTCGTTGCCCTCTCCACCGGAGATGACATCGTCGCCGGCATCGCCGAAGATCACGTCGTCGCCTTCTTCGCCATACAGCCGGTCGTTGCCTGCACCGCCGGAGATGTGGTCGTTGCCCCGGCCGCCGAAAACGATGTCGTCACCGTCGCCTGCGAACACGGTGTCGTCGCCCGATCCGGCGACGATGTGGTCGTTACCGGCGCCGCCACTCATAATGTCGTCGCCGGCGCGGCCGTCCATGTTGTCGTCGCCGGCGCCACCCTCCACGTCGTCGGCGCACATCGTGCCAAGCAGCACGTCGTCCGCGTCGGTGCCGCCGACATAGGAACGGCCCACGGAAAAATGCGCAGTCTGCACGACCGTAAATTGCCCGTCGGTGATATCGTAGGTGATGGTCACGGGGCCGAGCAGCTTAGGCTCGCTTTGGAATATCCAACCGTCGCCGGACGGGGAAAGAGTACCGGACGATACCGTAAGATTCTTCACTGCGAGCACGTCGCCGTCCGGATCCATCGCGTTGCGCAGCAGGTCGGAGAGCGCGACGGCAAGGATGGCGCAGCCGGTGATATCCATCAGATAGACGGGGCCGGAAATGCGCGGCGCACGGTTCGGCGCAGGGGGGTCCTCGCAGGGCTCGTTCGGCTCTTCCACGCACGCTTCTTCCTCGCTGCGAGGCGGATCAGGCTCCTGGTTGTCTGGTCCGGCCGCGTCGGTGCCATCGGAAATATCTTCGTCGTCATCCCGACCACCGCCACCGTAATTCTGCGGATCGTCACCACCGGAATTTTCGTTTGCAGGGTGCGCTGCCAGATCCGTGTTGTCATTGGCCGGCAGGGCTTCCAGATTCAGCGGCTGGAATTTTCTCCACCATCCCTCGGGATCCGGTACCCGGAAGTTTTCCACCGTCGGCGGTTCGATCATCACGAATTCGGCGGGCGGCGCCAGATCGATCAGCCTGCCGCCGCCACCGGGCGCCTGCGGCCCGGGAACCGTTCCCGTCGGCTTGTCGTCCAGGACCGGAGGCGTCTCCAGCTCGGTCTGAGCGAGTTTCGCCTCATCCTGACTGTCCAGTTCCTTTTCCGCTGAAGGCCCTGCCTCTTCCGGATTGGCCGCACGACCCGGGAAAATCGATTTCAGGTAGACGGCAATTCCCACGAGGAAAATGCCGAAGATCGCAGGAAATTTCGATCTCCGCTCCGTGTGCTTCAACACGTAGCGCTGCGCTGGATCGGTTTCCTGCGGCTGGGTCTTGGTGCCCTTGACGTCGATCATCATGCCAGCACGCGCGCGGACATTCGCGGCCGCGCCTCCTTCCGGGACTGCGTAGCGCCTGAGGTCGTATCCTTCCGGTCCACCGGCCCGATGATCTCATCTTTGGGCCCGAAGGCGGTCATCCGACCGTTCTGGACAACCGCGACGAGATCGACCGCTGCAAGCGCGCTCGGCCGATGGGCGATGACGATGGCGATGCCGCCGCGCTTCTTCACGCCTTCGATCGCGGCGGTCAGGGCCGCTTCGCCTTCTCCGTCGAGGTTCGAATTCGGCTCATCGAGGACGACGACGAACGGATTGCCGTAGAGAGCGCGGGCCAGCCCGATCCTCTGTCTCTGCCCCCCGGAGAGAGCGGTGCCCAACGGTCCTAGCTCGGTGCGGTAGCCCTCCGGCATGCGCACGATCATCTCGTGCACGCCCGCCGCCTTGGCCGCTTCCACGATTGCGCGCGCATCCGGCTTCTCCTCAAGCCGCGCGATGTTTTCCTCGATCGTGGCGTCAAGCAGCGCCACTTCCTGCGGCAGATAGCCGACGAACCGGCCGAGCGCCTCGTCGTCCCATTGCGACAGTTCGGCATCGTCCAGCCGTACGCTGCCGCGCAGGGTCGGCCAAATGCCGGTCAGGGCGCGCACCAGCGTGGTCTTGCCGCCGCCGCTTGGCCCGACGATCCCGAGTGCCTGTCCCGCCTTCAGCTCAAAGCCGACCTCGCTCAGCAGCACGCGGCCGGAGCCCGGTGCTGCGACAGTGATGTTCTCGACCTTGAGAGTGGACGCCGGCCGCGGCAGTTCCATCGGTTCCGCGCCGTCGGCCAGCGCTATCGCGGTTTCCTTGAGCCGCCCGAACGCGGCGCGCGCTGAAACGACGTTCTTCCAGTTGCCGATGGCCAGGTCGATGGGCGCCAGCGCGCGCGCCGATGCAACCGAGGCCGCGATGATGGCACCGGCGGAAAGCTCGCCCCCGATGGTGAGATAGGCGCCCAATCCGAGGACGGCCGATTGAAGAATCATCCGCAGCACCCGCGATAGGGCGCCGAAGGTGCCGCTGATGTCGTTGGTCCTGGTCTGCAGTTCCAGATGTTCGTCGTTGGCGCGGCCGAACCGCGCCACGGCGCGCCCGGCAAACCCCATCGCCTTCAGTATGTCGGCGTTGCGGGCGTTGGAATCGGCAATGGCGTTGCGGGTAACCGCCGCCTGGTGCGTGGCACCGCTCAGCCGCCGCGTCATCAGTTCGGTGATGATCGTGATGACCGTCAGGACGAAGGCCCCGCCGAAGGTCAAGGCTCCGAGCCATGGATGCAGGATGTAGACGAAAGCCAGGAAAAGCGGCATCCAGGGGAGGTCGAACAGGGCCATCGGCCCCTGGCTGCCGAGGAAGCCGCGTACGGTGTCAACATCCCTGCCGCGTTCGAGCGCCTCGGCGGTCGAGAAACCGAAGCGCGGCATGTCGATGGCAACCCGATGCGCCATGGGAGCGACCTTCCGGTCGAGCCGCGCACCGACACGCACGAGAATCTGCGATCGTATGATGTCGAACAGGCCCTGGAAGAAATAGAGCCCGATTGCAAGGACCGAAATGGCGAGCAACGTCGGGACGCTGCCGCTGGTCAAGGCACGATCGTATATCTGAAGCATGTAGAACGCGCCGGTCAGGGCAAGGATATTGATGATGCCCGATACCGTGAACAGGAACAGGAAGATGCTCCTGAAGCCCTTTGTCAGCTTTTCCACGCTTTTGCGTTTTGCCGCCGTGATCGAATCGCTGGAACGCATGGCATCCCCCGGAATGTCCATTGAGGTATCCGTCCCTGGGCAGGAATGCGTTTCCTGCCCAGGGAGGGGCTGCGCTAGAGGTTGAAGTCGCTGGCTGTGAGGTCGTGCGATCCCTTGATGCTGATCTTGAAGTCAGCTTCGGAACCGCCAGACGTGTTGCCTTGCACGACCGTGTAGTCCTCGCCGTCCCGGACCTCATGCGAGAGGATCAGTTCTCCCCTTGCCCCGGTGAAGGCATCAGACACCAGGGTGAATGCCTGGTTGCCTGCAGCGCATCCATTGGCGTCCATGCTGCTGAGGTCGATCTTGTCGCCCGGCTGGAAGCCCATGATCGTATCGCCGTCGGCGTCGGCGGCTGAAAGGAAACGGAAGGTGTCGTTGCCGGCTCCGCCGTCGATCACGTTTACGGCGCCGCTCGCGGTAACCGTGTCGTTGCCGGAGCCGGTGACGATGTTCTCGATCCCCCAGATCGTATCGTTTCCGGTCTGGATGCTGGAAACGCTGCCGTGGCCCATGAAGCCGGTGCCGAGGTCGGCGACGATGTCGGCGGTGATTGCCGACATGTCGAGCGTGTCTTTGCCCGAGCCGCCGACCATGTCGTCGCCGTAGTAGGTGTCGTCGCCGTCGCCCTGCTCGGCCACGATCAGGTCGTCGCCATTGCCGCCGAAGACGGTGTCGCGGCCGGCACCCGCGTTGATGAAATCGTCGCCGTTGCCGCCCAGGATACGGTCGTTGCCGCCGTCGCCGTAGAGCATGTCGGCCCCGCCGCCGCCAAGGATATCGTCATCCCCGGCGCCGCCGAAGATCACGTCGCGGCCGCCAAGCCCCATGATCGTGTCCGCTCCGCCCGTGCCGACCAGCGCGTCGGCCTTGTCCGTGCCGACGATGGCCGCGACAGGAACGTTGGTCGAGTCGTCGCCGGCGCCGCAGGCATCGCCGTCTTCGGCATCGTCGTCGTGGCCATGATCGTCATCATCGTCATCGTGATCGTCGTCGTGGTCGTCATCATGGTCATGATCGTCGTCGTGATCGTGGCCGTCGTCGATTCCCTGGTCGTCGTCGTCCTGGCCGACAGGGGCCTCGGCCTCCGTCCCGACCGGCGGTGCGTGGCCGTCGCTGTCTCCGGTGCCGGAAACGAATTGCGGCATCCCGTTGTTGGCGAGGAAGGTGACCGAGTATCCCTCGCTGGCAAGCGTGGTGGTGCCGTTATCGTTGGAGACGACTTCGTAGTCTTCGACCGTCGTGCCTTCCGGCAGCTCGACCACGTCCTGCGGACGCAGCGTGCCGATGATCGTGTCGTTGCCGCCGTTGGTCTTGAAGACGATGCGGTGGGCGGAAAGCAGGCCGGAGATGTCGACCGTATCATTGCCTTCCGAACCGATGATGGTGACCGTGTTCAGGCGCAGACTGGTTTCCTCGCCCTGCTCGGCAAAGTCGCCGATCAGTTCGAAGCGGTCGCCGCCGGCGTCCCCCGCGCCATCGGCGGGCGTTCCGTTGACGACGATCTCCTCGATCTCGGCGAGTTCGGCGATCACCTGCGGCGCGCCTTCGACGCCGTTTACGACCGTCGACCTCGTCACCACGATTTCGGTGGCGGTGCCCTTGAGGGCCAGTCCGGGGATGACGAGTTCGGCATCTTCCGCCGGGTAGAAGCGGAAGATCTCGTAACTGTTGTCACCGGTGATGACGAACGTGTCGCCGGCGATGCCTTCCGAGCCGCCGTCGATCACGTCCCAGCCGCCCGTCGCGGCGTTCCAATGGATGGTGTCGTCGCCGCTGCCGCCGTTGGAGACGTCATCGCCGGCGCCACCGTCGATCACGTCGTTTCCGGCAAGACCGTTGATCGTGTCGTCGCCACCATGGCCAAGGATGATGTCGGCGCCCGAGGTGCCATTCAGCGTTTCGCCATTTGCCGTGCCGTTGACCTGCGTTTCCCCGGCAAGGACAAAGTCGGCGCGGGTGATGACATTCAGACCGGCTCCGGTCACGCCGCTCAGAGTGATCGAGCCTCCAGCGACCTCAACCCGCGTGTTGGAACCGTCCGAGCTGATCGAAACCCGCGATGCGAAATCGGCATCGGTGATGCCCAGCCCGCTGAGATCGATCTTGTCCTGGCCGCCGCCATTGGCATTGGCGTCGAAGCTCGCCACCACATCGTCGCCGAAATTTTCTTCGTCATAGACGATGGTGTTGAAACCTGCGCCGACATTGATGGTGTCGTTGCCGGCACCGCCCTTGATCGCGTCATTACCGTCGCCGCCGTTGAGGATGTCGTCGCCGTCGCCGCCGTCGAGCAGGTCGTCGCCTTCGCCGCCGACGAGCCTGTCCGCGCCTTCGCCACCATAAAGGCTGTCGTTGCCGACACCGCCTGTCACGACGTTGTCCAGCTCGTTGCCGGCGCCGGTGAAGTCGCCGGTGCCGGTGGAGGTCAGGTTCTCGACATCGGCGTCGAGCAGGTAGGTCGCGAGCGACGTCTGCACCGTATCGCGTCCGCCGTTCTCGAGTTCCACCACCGTGTCGCCGAGGTCGTCGACAACATAAGTGTCGTTGCCGCTGCCGCCGACGAGCAGGTCGTCGCCCGCGCCGCCGTTCAGCGTGTCGGCGCCGCCGTTGCCGAACAGCATGTCGTTGCCGGTGTCGCCGGTAAGGGTCGTGGAGACGTTGCTGCCGAGATCGGCGAGAATAGTATTGACGCCCGCTTCGGCGGTGAGGACGGCGCCGGTGCCCGTGTTGAGCGCATAGGTGCCCCGGAAGACCTCGTCGCCCTCGTCGTCCGCCAGATAGAGGTCGTAGCCGCCATAGCTGCCCCCGTCGAAGGTGAGCGTCTCGACGGCCGCCGCCGGATTGGCGAAGTGACCGGCCACCGTCAGAACCTGGCCGTTCAGTTCGATCCGCAGGTCGTTGGCATTTGTCCTGCTGAAGTTGAGGCTGGAAAGCGCCTGTCCGGCGAGCGCGTAGCTGATGCGGTCGTTGCCGGCGGTTTCCTCGATGCGATCGTTGCCGTCCCCGAGGCCGAAGACGTAGATGTCGTCGCCCGCGCCCCCGCGCAGCGTGTCGTTGCCGTTGCCGCCGATCAGCACGTCGTCGCCCGCGCCGCCGTTCAGCGTGTCGTTGCCCCCGAAGCCCATCAGGACGTCATGGATCAACCCGGTGCCGGCCTCGTCGCCGTTCAGCGTCTCGCCGGCAGCCGTTCCCTCGATGACGTTCATGGTGAGATCGGTGAATTCAAGCCGCTCGATGTTGCGCACAGTGTCACGACCGTCGAGGACCGGCTTTTCCGTCACGCCTTCGATATTGTCGCCGAGCACATCGGTGTCGTCGCTCGCCGCCGGCGCGTTGTCGACATACAGGCTGCCGTCGGTATTGACGCCGAAACCGTAGCTCCCGCGGATTCCGGTGAACACGGCCGTATCGATGTCGCCTTCGGCATTGCCGTCGACGATTTCGCGTACGATCTGGAGTTGGCCCGGATTAAGGGTGCCAGCCAGCATCAGCGAGTCGAGTCCCAGGCCGCCGAACTGCGCAGCCGCGTTCTCGACCAGCGCACCGTTGACCATGTCGCTCTCGAGATAGACCTTCTTGGTCATGCCGTCGGCGGTATAGCGAACGCTTTCATGCGTGATGAGGATGCGGACGTTCAGCCACTTGTCGCCGTCGATGACGTCGTTGCCGGCCAGACCTTTGATGCGGTCGCTGCCGCCGCCGCCCAGCAGGATGTCGGATGCGTCGGCCGTATCCATGACGACCGTCTCCGCCTTGCCGTCCATGCCGACCTCGACATAGCGCTGCAAATGCGCGACCAGGTCGTCGAGACCGTCGATCAGCGCGACGTTCTTTTCCAACAGGGCGTTCGAGTACTGGTAGAGCGGCGGTGCCGGCGGCGGGGGCGGGGGCGGGCCGGTCGC
>JBQCHN010000471.1:0-2714 GCA_051954615.1 Mesorhizobium sp.
CGAGACGGTGTTCGAGCGGCGCGTCGGCGGCCACATCTACGACCGCGGCGCCGACGGCAGCGAATGCCGCTGGGCGCGCGTGCTGGCCTATGAACCGCCCGACCGGCTGCTGCTGAGCTGGGACATCAGCCCACGCTGGCAAATCGAGACCGATCCGGCCAGGACCAGCGAATGGGAAGTGCGCTTCACCGCCGAGGCGGCGAACCGCACCCGCGTCGAGATCGAGCACAGGAATCTGGACCGCCACGGCCAGGGTTGGGAAAGCGAGCGCGATGGCGTTGCCGGCGACCAGGGTTGGCCGCTGTATCTCAAGCGTTTTGCTGGTCTGTTGGCTCGGACATGACGAACCGGGATGACGCGACGATAATTGCACCTGAGGGACCGGCAGCCGCGCCCGTGGCGGCTGCCGGCCAGCGCTGGGCGCCAGCGCAGCTCTCGCATCAGGCCGCTGTGTCTTTGCGCTCTTTCGCGGTTATCGCCGGAATCCAGCTGCGCAGGGCGATGCCGATTGCGTCGGCATGGTCTTCCTGCAGGTAGTGTGCGCCGGGGCCGAGGTTTATGACCTTGCAGTCGGTCAAGGTGGCAGCGAAGGCATTGGCGGCCGCCGGGGAAACCAGTGCGCCGGGCTCGCCGTGGAACAGGATCTTCGGATAGGCAGACAGCCTCAGCGCCCGATGGTCGTGCTCGCTGATCGACGCGACGTCGGCAGGCAGGCCTTCGATCGGCATTTCGTTGGGCATGCTCAGGATCGGCTTGCGCGAGGCCGGCGTCGGGAACGGCGCACGATAGGCGCCCATCTCCTCGTCGCTGAGCTTGCGCATCACCGAAGCGGGCAGCACGCGCTCGATAAAGATATTGTCCTCGACGACGAGCTTTTCGCCGCGACCCGGCGTGCGGAACGCCTTGAACAGGTCGCGTGCCTCATCGCGCTGGTGAAAATCCTCCCAGCGGTCGAAAGGCCGGATGAATTCCATGAAAGCGAGCCCAAGGATGCGGTGCGGCCGCCGCGACGCCAGATGGAAGGCAAGCGCCGTTCCCCAATCCTGCGCCACCAGCACCATCTCGCCGATGCCCGTTTTCTCGATGAAGGCGTCGAGGTAACGTACCTGATCGAAGAAGCGGTAGGCGATGTCGGGCTTGCCGGATTGCCCGTAGCCGATCAGGTCGGGCGCGAGGCAGCGGCCGACCGGCGCTACATGCGGGATGATGTTGCGCCAGATGTAGGATGACGTCGGGTTGCCGTGCAGGAACAGGACGGCCGGTCCGTTCCCGCCCGCCTCGACGTAGCTCATCGTCGAATCGAGAACCGCGATTTCGTGGCGCTGCAACTTCATGGATTGCTCGGCAGTCATGACGGCACCTTTCCAAAGGTTGTTGCGAAGATGATCCTCTTGAATCGCTCCAGCGGTTCGGGGCTGCGGTCCACCTTCATGCGCAACATGGCCCCCTGCCACGACGACAGGAGGAAATCGGCGAGGTCGTCGGCCTCGAACCGGTCGTCGATCTCGCCCGACGCCTGGCCTTCGCGGATGCAGTCGGCGAAAGGCTGGCGCCAGCGCTCGAAGATGGACACCAGTTGCTGCCGCAACGGTTCGCTGTGCACGACGGTTTCCAGGCTGAGGTTCCCGATCATACAGCCGCGCGCCCATTCGGCGGCTTCCAGCTTCGAGGCGATGACGTCGAGATAACGCTTCAGGCGGCCAACCGGCGGCGTGCCGTCGGCGGCGAGGGCCGCTTCCACCAGTCCGGAGACATAGGCGAAATAGCGGTCGAGCACCTCGCCGACGAAAGCCTCCTTGGACGGGAAATGGTTGGTGAAGGAGCCCGGTTTGGCTCCTGCCGCCGCGACGATGTCCCGGACGCCGGAAGCGGAATAGCCTGCATCCCAGATGGTCCGGAAGCCGGCATCGAGAAGTGTTTCGCGGAGTGATTGTCTAGCCATGCGGGGATAATACGTACGTACGTATTGAAGTCAAGCACAAAACGGACATGCGCTGCCGACTTTGATGAGCGACTGCTGGCGGCTGTATCCGTGGTCGTCAATCGGGTTGGACGTCGGGCGAGACGGGCCCGCCGCGACGATGGCCGTCACGCGAAACGATAAATGATGGTTGCGACGGTCAGCCGACCAGCGCCAGATCCTCGCTTGCCAGCTGGAACGGCCGCACCGTCATGCCTTGCCGGGTCAGGGTGACGAAGCTGCCCGATGGCACCGCCTGCCAGTCGCAGCCGTCGCGGTCGAGCGGTTCGGACATGATGCAGCGGCCTTCGCCGAAAGCCGACGCATAGAGCGTGGGGGCGGTGGCGTGTGTGGTGTAGCGCACGGCGTAAAGCGTCCGCCCGTCGGTCAGGGCCGCAGTCAGCTTGAAAGAAGGCTCGATGCCGGCATCGCGCTGTGCCGAGACGACGCGCCGGGCCGCACGCTCCATCGCGCCTTGCGGGTCCTGTTCCAGCCCCTCGGCGAACAGGAGCAGGAAGAAGAGTTCCGAATCGGTGGTGCCGTCGAGCCGGTCGTAGAGATCGTCGGCCAGGGCGGCTTCCAGCGGCCGCCGGATCCTGTCGAAGCCGCCGATCTGGCCGTTGTGCATGAAAGCCCAGCGGCCGAGGATGAAGGGATGGCAATTGGCGCGGCTGGTGGCGCCGCCGGTCGAGGCGCGCACATGCGCCAGGAACAGCCCGGACCTGATCTGCCGGCACAGGCTTTTCAGGTTCGG
>JBQCHN010000472.1:0-10107 GCA_051954615.1 Mesorhizobium sp.
CGTCGTCAGGTCGATGAAATGATCGGCCTGCCGGCGCAGGTCGTCCGAGATCATCGGCGGCTGCGAGGCCATGGTCGAGACGATGGAAACCTTGCGGCCGCGCCGTTGCAGGGCTTCGACCAGCGTGCGGAAGTCGCCGTCGCCGGAAAAGATGACGTAGTGGTCGACCACGTCGGCGAGTTCGAGCGCGTCCACCGTCAGCTCGATGTCCATGTTGCCCTTGATCTTGCGCCGTCCGGTGGAGTCGGTGAATTCCTTGGCCGGCTTGGTGACGACCTTGAAGCCGTTGTAGTCGAGCCAGTCGATGAGCGGGCGGATGGAAGAGTATTCCTGATCCTCGACCAGCGCCGTGTAATAATAGGCGCGCAGCAGATAGCCGCGTTTCTGGAAGCTCGCCAACAGCTTGCGATAGTCGATGTCGAAGCCGAGCGAGCGGGACGTTGCATAGAGATTGGCGCCGTCGATGAACAGGGCGATCTTCTCGCGGGGGTCGAACATGGAAAATATCCTTTGTCGAAATAAGCAATACGATAAATATTCGGTCGCCGCGCGGGTTCCGCGTGGCGGCGCGGCTGGATTGGCTACGAAACAATCTAGTTTTGAAATAATGCCATGATCATGGCAATCCAAGCCGCCACAATGCCGCGCAAGCGATTGTGATCGCGGCCTTTCCGCCATCCGGTGGTGCAGGGCTCGTAAAGCTTGTTTTTCTGCGGCATCCGCGCTATGGAGCCCGCCAACTTTCCGTTACATCCAACGCATGAAAGGGGCATTGAATGGCCCGCGTAACCGTTGAAGACTGCATCGACAAGGTCGACAACCGCTTCGAGCTGGTTCTGCTCGCCGGCCACCGCGCCCGCCAGATCAGCCAGGGCGCGCCGATCACTGTCGGTCGCGACAACGACAAGAACCCGGTCGTGGCGCTGCGCGAGATCGCCGACGAGACGCTTTCGCCCGACGACCTCAAGGAAGATCTGATCCACTCGCTGCAGAAGCATGTCGAGGTGGACGAGCCGGAGGCGCCGGAAAGCGAGGCGATCGCCGACCAGACCGCGGCAACCGCCACCGACGCCGACGAGCCGGAGGAGAACATCGCCTTCGACCGCATGTCGGAGGAAGACCTTCTGGCCGGCATCGAAGGCCTCGTGCCGCCGGAAAAGAGCGACGACTTCTGATCTTGGGCGGCTGCGGCACTTTCGTGCCGCGTCGTTCATAGCTATTTATGACATGCGCCGTAACGTCTTGCGGCGCATGTTCTATTTCTGCTCCGCGAGAAACCGCCCATGATGCGTCAGTACGAGCTTGTCGAGCGCGTTCAGCGCTACAAGTCGGACGTCAACGAGGCGCTGCTCAACAAGGCCTATGTCTATGCCATGCAGAAGCATGGTCATCAGAAGCGAGCCTCGGGCGATCCCTATTTCTCGCATCCGCTGGAAGTCGCCGCCATCCTCACCGATATGCACATGGACGAGGCGACCATCGCCACGGCGCTTCTGCACGACACCATCGAGGACACCACCGCCACCCGTGCCGAGATCGACGAACTGTTCGGCCCGGAAATGGGCAAGCTGGTCGAGGGGCTGACCAAGCTCAAGAAGCTCGACCTGGTCTCCAAGAAGGCCGAGCAGGCGGAGAACCTGCGCAAACTGCTGCTCGCTATCTCCGAGGACGTGCGCGTGCTTCTGGTCAAGCTCGCCGACCGGCTGCACAACATGCGCACCCTCGACCATATGCCGGAAGCCAAGCGGTTGCGCATCGCCGAGGAGACGATGGACATCTATGCGCCGCTCGCCGGGCGCATGGGCATGCAGGGCATGCGCGAGGAACTGGAAGACATCGCCTTCCGCTACGTCAATCCGGAAGCCTATCGCACGGTGACCGAGCGGTTGGCCGAGATATTCCAGCGCAACAAGGGCGTGCTGGCGGAGATCGAGAAATCGCTGTCGGCGCTGTTCGAGAAATATACCATCCACGCTACCGTCACCAGCCGCCAGAAAAAGGCCTGGTCGGTGTTCCGCAAGATGGAGGCCAAGGCGCTCTCCTTCGAGCAGCTTTCCGACATCTTCGGCTTTCGTGTCGTCGTCGACACCGTCGAGGACTGCTATCGCGCGCTGGGTGCCATCCACACCACCTGGTCGATGGTGCCGGGCCGCTTCAAGGACTACATCTCGACGCCCAAGCAGAACGACTACCGCTCCATCCACACCACCATCGTGGGGCCGTCGCGCCAGCGCGTCGAACTGCAGATCCGTACCCATGAGATGAACAAGATCGCCGAATACGGCGTCGCCGCCCATTCGGTCTACAAGGATTTCGGCTCGAAGGAGGGCAACGGCAAGACCAACGGCGTCGCTCCGACGATCTCCAAGGACACCAACGCCTATGCCTGGCTGCGGCGTACCATCGAGCAATTGTCCGAGGGCGACAATCCGGAGGATTTCCTCGAGAACACCAAGCTGGAACTGTTCCAGGACCAGGTGTTCTGCTTCACGCCGAAGGGCATGCTGATCGCGCTGCCGCGTGGCGCCACGCCGATCGACTTCGCCTATGCGGTGCATACCGATGTCGGTGACTCCTGTGTCGGCGCCAAGGTCAACGGCCGCATCATGCCGCTGATGACGGAACTGAAGAACGGCGACGAGGTCGAGATCATTCGCTCCAAGGCGCAGGTGCCGCCGGCCGCGTGGGAATCGGTGGTAGTCACCGGCAAGGCCCGTTCGGCCATCCGCCGCGCCACCAAGAACGCCATCCGCAAGCAGTATTCCGGGCTCGGCACCCGCATCCTGGAGCGCGCCTTCGAGCGCGGCGGCAAGCGTTTTTCGAAGGAGAGCCTGAAGCCGGTGCTGCATCGGCTGGCGCGCAAGGACATCGAGGATGTGCTGACGGCCGTGGGCCGTGGCGAGATCGCTTCCTCGGACGTCCTGAAGGCAGTGTTCCCAGACTACAAGGACGAGCGCGTCACCGTCGCACCCAAGCAGCAGCGCGAAGAAGGCTGGTCGCGCATCCGCAACGCCGCCGGCATGCTGTTCCAGATCCCCGGCCGCTCGCGGCGCGACAAGACCAAGCGGCCGGAGGATTCGGCCGTTCCCATCCGTGGCGTGCGCGGCGATCTGCCGGTGCGCTTTGCGCCGGAGGGCGCGGTGCCGGGCGACCGCATCGTCGGCATCATGCAGCCGGGCTCGGGCATCACCATCTATCCGATCCAGTCGCCGTCGCTGACCGCCTTCGACGATCAGCCGGAACGCTGGATCGACGTGCGCTGGGATATCGACGAGAACAGCAAGGAGCGTTTTCCCGCTCGCGTCTCCGTTACCGCCATCAATGCGCCGGGTTCGCTTGCCGATATCGCCCAGGTGGTTGCATCCAACGATGCCAACATCCATACGCTGTCGATGATCCGCACCGCGCCGGATTTCACCGAGATGCTGCTCGACCTCGAAGTGTGGGATCTGAAGCACCTCAACCGGCTTCTGTCGCAGCTCAAGGAAAACTCCAGCGTCAGCGACGCCAAGCGCGTGAACGGTTAAGGACAAGGACGCAACGATGCAGAACGGCCAGACGGGAAACGGCAGCGGAATGAGCACGGAGGATGTGCTGGCCGTCTTCCGTTCCGCCGGTGCCGTGCTGGAGGGGCATTTCATTCTCACCTCCGGGCTGCGCAGTCCCGTCTTCCTGCAGAAGGCGCGCGTCTTCATGCACGCCGACAAGACGGAAAGGCTCTGCAAGGCGCTGGCGAAAAAAATCCGCGAAGAGGTGCCCGGCCGTATCGACTATGTGGTCGGTCCTGCCATCGGCGGCCTGATCCCGGCCTACGAAACGTCGCGCCATCTCGCCGTGCCGGCGATCTGGGTCGAGCGCGAGCAGGGCGTCTTCCGGCTCCGCCGCTTCGATATGGAGAAGGGCGCTCGCGTCGTTATCGTTGAGGATATCGTCACCACCGGCCTATCGATCCGCGAGACCATCGATTGCCTGCGCGGGCTTGGCGCCGAGGTGGCGGCGGCGGCCTGCATCATCGACCGTTCCGCCGGCAAGACCGATGTCGGTGTACCGTTGATCGCGCTCGCCGAATATGAGGTTCCAGCCTATCCGGCTGACAATCTGCCGCCGGAACTGGCGGCCATACCGGCGGTTAAACCGGGTAGCCGCAACATATGAGGTGAGAAAGGGCGGTCGGGCGGATGCTGTTCAGGCGTAGGAAAACGGAATCTCTTGGCGAGCGGGTTCGGCTGTGGCTGTGGCCGCGCCGCTCCTTTTCGCGCTCGCTGCAATATTTCTCCAAGCGCATCCTGCGGCTGAACGCCACGCCCCATGCCGTCGCGGCCGGTGTCGCCGCCGGCGTGTTCGCCTCGTTCTTTCCGCTCGGGCTGCATTTCGTCATCGCCGCCGCAGTCTGCTGGCTGATCGCCGGAAACCTGGTGGCCGCCCTCTTGGGGGCTGCCGTCGGCGGCAACCCGCTGACCGTGCCGCTCCTGTGGGGCGCGTCCTGGGAAACGGGCAAGCTCATCCTGCACCACCACGTCACGCACGGTCCGCCGGCCCATCTCAGCGCCATGATGCACAACCTGAGCTTTGCCCAGCTCTGGGTCCCGGTGCTGAAACCGCTGACCATCGGCGCGATCTTGCTCGGCCTGGTCTTCGGTTTGCTGTTTTATGCCCTGACCCGCTGGGGCATGGCGGCGTTCCGTGAGCAGAGGCGCCGCCGCCTTGCAGAAAAGACGCGCCTGCGCCAGACGGGCGCCCACGACGTCGGCAGCGCGGCACGATGATCGTCGGCATCGGCTCCGATCTGATCGACATCCGTCGCATCGAGAAATCGCTCGAGCGGCACGGCGAGCGCTTCGTCCAGCGCATTTTCACCGAAACCGAGCAGGCGCGCGCCGAAGGGCGGGCGCATCGCGCTGCCACCTATGCCAAGCGCTTCGCCGCTAAGGAGGCCTGCGCCAAGGCGCTCGGCTGCGGGATCGCCGATGGCGTGTTCTGGCGCGATATGGGCGTGGTCAACGAGCCCGGCGGCAGGCCGACGATCGAGCTTTCCGGCGGCGCCGTGGCGCGGCTGGCCCGCCTGCTGCCCAAGGGCCACAAGGCGGCGATCCACCTCACCATGACCGACGACTATCCGCTTGCTCAAGCCTTTGTGATCATCGAGGCCCTGCCGGCCGCACAAGCGCCACAGTGATAGGACCATGCCCGTCTCATTGAACGTTGCCGGCCGGGCGCCGAGCCCTTATAGAACCAGACCATGAACGAGGACGACATGAGCGCGGCGGACAAGACCGAGAAGAAATCCGGAGGTCTTGGCGAGACGGTTTCCGTCATCGTCCAGGCTTTGCTCCTGGCGCTGGTCATCCGCTCGCTGTTCTTCCAGCCTTTCTCTATTCCATCCGGCTCGATGCGGCCGACGCTTCTGGAAGGCGACTATCTGTTCGTTACCAAGTGGGCCTACGGCTATTCGCGCTATTCGCTGCCCTTCGGCCCGAACCTGTTTTCCGGCCGCATCTGGGGCGCGGAGCCGAAGCGCGGCGACGTAGTCGTCTTCAAGTTCCCGCCCAACCCGTCGATCGACTACATCAAGCGCGTCGTCGGCCTGCCGGGCGACCGCCTCCAGATGAAGGACGGCCAGCTGTTCATCAACGGCGTCGGCGTGCCGCGCGAGAAGGTCGGCCAGATCGACAATCCCGACATCACCGAGGTCAACCGCCCGGTTGACGTCTACCGCGAGACACTGCCCAACGGGGTGAGCTACGACACGCTCGACCTGTCGCCCAATTCCATCGGCGACAACACGCGCGAATTCGACGTGCCGCCGGGTCATTATTTCATGATGGGCGATAACCGCGACAATTCGAGCGACAGTCGCTTCACCGTCGGTTTCGTGCCGGCCGAGAACCTTGTCGGCCGCGCCAACATCATCTTCTTCTCGATCGCCGACGGCGCCAGCCCGCTGGAGATCTGGAAATGGCCGTCCGACATGCGCGCCTCGCGCCTGTTCCACTTCGTCAGGTGATGGCGCTGAACCGGCCGACCGGCGAGGCATTGGCGAGGGCGATAGCCGACAAGACAGGCTATGCGTTCAGGGATGTGCGCCTCTTGGAAACCGCGCTCACCCACTCCAGCGCCGCCAAGGCCAAGGCCAACAACGAACGCCTCGAATTCCTGGGCGATCGCGTGCTCGGCCTCGTCGTAGCCGACATGCTCTTCGCCCGGTTTCCCGATGCTCCGGAAGGCGAGATCGCCCCGCGCTTCAATGCGCTGGTCGATGCGCGGACCTGCTCCGAGGTCGGGCTTGAGCTGGATCTGGAGCATGACATCCGCGCCGACGCCGCGCTGAAGGCCCGTTCGCGTGGCTCTGGCGGCAACTACCTGGCCGATGCGGTCGAGGCGCTGATCGCCGCCATCTACATCGACGGCGGACTGGATGCCGCGCGGCGCTTCATCCTGCGCTGCTGGGAGCCGCGCATCGACACGGTCGTCGCCAAGCCGCCAAACCCGAAATCCGAATTGCAGGAATGGATCGCCAGGACGAGCGAGGCTCGTCCCGAATACGTCATCGACAGGCGGGAGGGGCCGGACCACCAGCCGGTCTTTACCGTCTCGGTCCGGGTGGCCGGCTTTGAGCCTTCGACCGGCACGGGCGGTTCCCGCAGGGCCGCCGAGGAAGCAGCCGCCGCGGCGCTTCTGGTGCGCGAGGGCGTATGGAGCGCTGAAGGAACCTCTCGATGACCGCTGCCGAGGAAGCCGCCGCCCAGCCTTCGACCCGCTCCGGCTTCGTCGCCCTGATCGGCGCGCCCAATGCCGGCAAATCGACGCTGATCAACCAGCTTGTCGGCACCAAGGTGTCGATCGTCACCCACAAGGTGCAGACCACGCGCGCACTGGTGCGGGGCATCGCCACCCATGGCGCGGCGCAGATCGTCCTCGTCGATACGCCCGGCATCTTCAAGCCGCGCCGGCGCCTCGATACGGCGATGGTGACGACCGCCTGGGGCGGTGCCAAGGATGCCGATATGGTGCTGGTGCTGATCGACGCCGAACGCGGCATCAAGGGCGACGCCGACGCCATCCTCGACAGGCTGGCCGACGTGCGCCAACCGAAGGTGCTGGTGCTGAACAAGGTCGACCGGGTGAAGCCGGAGGCGCTGCTGGTCCTGACGCAGGCAGCCAACGAACGGGTGCCCTTCGAGCGCACCTTCATGGTGTCGGCGCTGACCGGCTCCGGCTGCAAGGACCTGCTCGACTATCTTGCCGAGTCCCTGCCGGCAGGGCCCTGGTATTATCCGGAAGATCAGATCTCTGACCTGCCGATGCGCCAGCTCGCCGCCGAGATCACGCGCGAGAAGCTCTATCTGCGCCTGCATCAGGAGCTTCCCTATTCCTCCCATGTCGAGACGGAGAAATGGGAGGAGAAGAAGGACGGCTCGGTGCGCATCGAGCAGGTCATCTATGTCGAGCGCGACAGCCAGAAGAAGATCGTGCTCGGCCATAAGGGCGAGACGATCCGCGCCATCGGCGAGGCCTCGCGCAAGGAGATCGGCGCCATACTGGAACAGAAGGTGCACCTGTTCCTGTTCGTCAAGGTCCGCGAGAACTGGGGCGACGATCCCGAGCGCTACCGCGAGATGGGCTTGGAGTTCCCGCACTAAGGCATTTTGCAGCCAGACGGAATCGTCTGGCGTCCGCACAAATGCGGCTGGAAAACAGCTGGAGCAGCGGTCTGCGTTCGTCAGAACGCCGTTGCTCTGCCAGACCTTGATTTCGCCGCCGAAGCCGTCGAAGTTCCGGCCATGGAGTGGCACGACGAGGGAATCATCCTGGGCACCCGCAGGCATGGCGAAACCAGCGCCATCCTCGAGGTGATGACGCGCGCCCACGGCCGCCACATGGGGCTGGTGCGCGGCGGCCGCTCGCGCAAGCTCCAGCCGGTACTGCAACCGGGCAACCGCGTCGATCTGGTATGGCGCGCCCGGCTCGACGAGCATCTCGGCCTGTTCCAGGCCGAGGCGCTGGAGATGAACGCCGCGCGGCTGATGGACAGCGCAATCGCCGTCTACGGCATCCAGCTTCTCGCGGCGCATCTGCGCCTTCTGCCCGAACGCGATCCGCACGACGCGCTTTACGAGACTCTGGGCGTCATGGTCGCCCATCTTGACGATCCCGATGCTGCCGGCGAACTGGTGGCGCGCTTCGAACTTCTGGTGCTGGACGAACTCGGCTATGGCCTCGACCTGACGCAATGTGCGGCGACGGGGACGAGCAGCGATCTGGTCTACGTCTCGCCGAAATCGGGCCGTGCCGTGTCGCGCGAGGCCGGCGCGCCGTGGCATGACAAGATGCTGGCGCTGCCGGCCTTCCTGCGCCGCGGCACCGGCCTGCGCGGCAATCCGGTCGCGGTGGCGGAAGCCTTCCGTCTCACAGGATTCTTCCTGCATCGCCATGTCTACGAGCCGCGTGGCATCGAGGAGCCGGGCGCGCGCGCCGGCTTTCTGGCCGCGTTGACCCGCCATCATGCCGCGCCCAAATCAGCCGAGGGCGCCGCATCCGGGGAAAGTGCTGCGTGAGAAGGGCGATTTTCTCGCCCATCCGCACTATTCGATGACGGTTTGAGGGAACTGCCATGACCACCATGCTGGATAGCCTGATCGGCCTCGCCGTCATCGTCGCGCTGTTCGTCATCCTGTCGCGGCAACGCAAGCGGCTCGATCGGGTCGAGCGCGAGCTGGCCGCCTTGCGCGGGCTGGTCCTGTCGGGCGTGCCCGCGACCGGCGCTGTCACGGCATCCGCCAAGACGAAAGAGGCTGAACTGGCTTCGGCGCAGCCCGATGCCGAGCCGGGAGCCTTGCCTGTGGTGGCCGATGCAGCCGTGGACGAGCAGGCCGGCGCGCCGGTTCCCGGCCCATGGGCCGCCAAGGCTCCCGCCATGGTGACGGCCGTTTCGACCGAGACGACTCCAGCCGCCGCACAATCCGAAGCCGAGCCCGAGGAACCTGCCGCCTCGACCGCGCCACCGCCGAAGAAGACACGCGACATCGAAACCGCACTGGGCACCCGCTGGGCCGTCTGGGTCGGCGGCCTGGCGTTGGCGCTGGGCGGCCTGTTCCTGGTGCGCTATACCATCGAGGCAGGCGTCTTCGGTCCCGAAGTGCGGCTCGCCATGGCAGCTGTGCTCGGGCTCGTGCTGGTCGGCGGCGGCGAGTTCATCCGCCGCACTGGCTTCAAAATGCCGGTCGAGGGCGCGGCGAGCGCCTACATTCCGGCGATCCTGACGGCGGCAGGGGCTTTCGTCCTGTTCGGCACGATCTATGCCGCGCACGCCGTCTATGGCTTCATCGGCCCGACCGCCGCCTTCCTCCTGCTCGGCGCCGTCGCCATCGGCACCATCGCGCTGGCGCTGGTGCACGGCCAGGCGCTGGCCGGCATCGGCCTGCTCGGCGCGCTGGCGACGCCGCTGCTCATAGACACGCAGTCGCGCAACGACTGGGCGCTGTTCGGCTATCTGGCGATCGTTCTGGCGGCCGCCGGCTTCGTCGCGCGCATCAGGTCGTGGACCTTCCTGATGACGGCGGCGTTCGTCGGCATCGGCCTGTGGACGCTGCTCTATGTCGGGCAGGCGCCGGATCCCGATTATCGCATCGTCGCCTTCGCCGGGCTCGTCACGCTGGCGGTCCTGGCCTTCGCCTGGCTGGGACGCGCGCAAACCAGGCAGGGCGGCTTCGATCTCCCTTCCATTGGGCCCGGCCTGTTCATCGGCCTTTCGGTGCTGGCGCTGTTTTATGCCCCCACTCTGGCTGGAGAACCGGCGATGTGGACCGGCGCGATTCTGGTTGCCGCGATGCTCGCTGTCGCGCTCTATCGGCAGCCGGCGCTGGCGCTGGTCCATGCGGCGGGCGCGACGACGGTTCTCGTGTTTCTCGGCATCGTGCCTTTCGTCGCTTTCTACCCGGACCTCGGCGGCGATTTCTTCGTTCCCGGACAGGGCGTTGATCCTCTGTTCGACGGAGCGGTGATCGACGGCGGAACGATGCTGCGCCTCGGTGTCGTTCTCTGTACGCTCTTCCTCGCGGCGGGACTCTGGAGCGCCCGGCGTCTGGCGGCGGCCGTTCCGGTCTGGGC
>JBQCHN010000473.1:0-7681 GCA_051954615.1 Mesorhizobium sp.
CGCCAGGCGACCTCGCCGGACGAGAGGAAATGCGACCAGCTTCCCGACTTGAAGCCGAGCTTGACCAGTCGCGCCTCGTTGGGCGCCGACCGCTTGCCGGAATTCGATAGCAGCACGGTCGTCTTGCCCGATGCCGTCAGCCGTGCAAGCGCCTCGACCGCGCCCGGGTAGGGAGCCGTGCCGTCGTGCAGCACGCCGAACTGGTCGATGAAGAAGACATCGAAACGGTCGGCCAGGGCGCCTGTACCGGAAAGAGCGATGGGCGCGGTCATGCCAGAAGGCCCGCCGCACGCGCGCCGGCGAGGGCAAGCCGCGCGGTGCCGGCCGCCGCTTCCTGCGATCGGGCGTCGAGGAAGGGAACGCCGAGCCTGCGTTGCCGGATGCGCGTCCAGGCGGCGTTGGCCGCCCCGCCTCCAACGCTGCGCATCGATTTCAGCTGCGGCGTGCCGAGTTCGGCCAGCCGGCCGTATCCGAGCGCCTCGATCGAGGCGATGCCCTCCAGCATTCCATGCAGGAAGGCCGCGTCGCTTTCCGGGCGCGGCGCGAGCCGGGGCGGATAGGCCGGATCGGCGATGGGAAAACGCTCGCCGGGCTTCAGCAGCGGATAGTAGTCGAGCCCGGTGTCGGTCTCGGGATCGATTTCGGCGCTGAGGGCGCGGATGCGGTTGGTGTCGAAGAACTGCCCCAGAACCTTGCCGCCGCTGTTGGAGGCGCCGCCGGCCAGCCACATGCCGAGGATGCTATGGCTATAGATGCCGTAAGCCGGGGAGAAGATCGGTCTGTCCGACAAAAGCTTGAGCGTCAGCGTCGAGCCGAGCGCCGTGACGCCGTCGCCCAGCGCGCTCGCCCCCGTCGCCAGGAAGGAGGCGCAGCCGTCCGTCGTCCCCGCCACTACCAGGGTATCGACCGGCAGGCCGAAACGATCGGCTGCCTGGCGGGAAATACAGCCGACGGGCGCGCCGGCTGCGACGACACGGGGCAGCAGCGCCATATCGAGCCCTGTCGCTGCCATCCAGTCCGGCCAGCGCGCGGCGACAGGGTCGTAGCCGGTCTTCAGCGCATTGTTCTCGTCGGTCGTGTCGAAGCGGCCGGTGAACTGGCCCATGATCCAGTCGGCCTGATGCAGCACGCGCTTCAGGCCGCGCACCGATTGATGGTGAAGCGCCTTGGCGAGGCCGGAGGTCGGCCCGTTCGCCGCCGACCCGGCCGGGACGATCGGCGCGATGCGCTCGACGATTGCAGGGTCGGGGATGGTGTCGTTGTACATCAGCGGCGCGTCCAGTGGAGTGCCGGCCGCATCGACGGGAAGCGTGGTGCCGGACGTGCCGTCCACGGCGAGCGCCCGCACCGCGTCGCGGGAAATCGAGCCGAGCAGTTCCGCCAACGCCTTGTCCGCAGCACGCAGCCAAGTCTGCGGGTGGCGCGGATCGGACCCCGCCGCATCCATCGCGCAGGCACCTTGCCCGGCCTGCCGCCCGGCGGCATCCATCGCCACCGCACGCACGCCGGATGTGCCGACATCGATGCCGATGACTAGGTCAGCCGTCATCGCTTCGCCGCCGCGGCGTCGAGTTTCTGGCGGTATTTCTCGGCGTCCCAGTTGGTCAGCTCATGATTTTCGTCTTCGCTCAGGTAGCGCAGCGGCGCGCCCTGTGGGATGCGCGTGGCAACGTCGGCGAGGCAGCGCGCCATGGCGTCGGCGCCGGCGCTGGCGTCGGCGCGCATCAACACGCCGAGACCCGGAAACAGGATGAAAGCCGGAGCCGATCCGGTCCTGCGCTGGACGTCAGACGGCGTTTCGCCCGGTTGCGCGACTGTCGAGCCGACGCCTAGGAAGATGACGTGATCGGGATAGAGGCTGCCGCCCGCCGCGATCGCCGTGGCAGCGGGATCGAGGGCAACCATATGGGCCGCGGCATCCGCCGGCAGGCGGTAGCCACTGCCGGCGGCCAGTTGCGCCAGCCGCGTGGTGTCGGCCGGCGGCGTGGACCGTGCATCTTGCCTCAGGCGCTGCTTGACCGTCCGCAGCAGTGCTTCGGTCTCGGCGACGCTTTCTGCGGCGACGACAAGGCCGTGATTGCCGAGGATCAGCACGTCAGGGCGCTGCGCGCGGTGCAGCGCGATCCCCCTTGCCAACGGCAGGCCCGGCCGGTGATACGGCACATAAGCCCAGTTGAAACCATCGAGGCGTTGGCCGAGTTCGGCAACCGCGTTGGTGCGGACCGCCAGCGCGATGGTGTCCACGCAATGCACATGGGCGACGACGCGCTGCGGCATCAGCGCATGCACGGTCGTCTCGATCGACGGCCTGAGGCCAGATGGGTTGCGTGCGGCGATGGTGAAGCGATGCGGCTGTTCGGCTGCTGGGTCGTCGGCTTCGACCGCAGCGAGTAGCGGCGTCATTTCCACCGGCACCATGATGTCGCGCTCCAGCGCGTGCGCCAGCCATGTCCCGGACGCCTTGATCCACAGCGTGTCGCCGTCCTTGATGGAGGTGTTGCCGCCGGCCGCTTGCGTCAGCGACGGGTCGGAGCCGACGGCCGCCGAAAAGGCGCGCAGTGCCGCCATTTCGGCTTGCAGGTCGGCGGTATCGGGTGCGCTTGTCATGGTTCGGTCGTGAGTTTTCGAGGCGCGAGAGAAAGGGACGGGAGGCGCTTGCGCGCCTCCCGCTTCGACCTAGAAGTCGAAATCGTTGATGTTGTCCTTGGTGAACACGAACGGCGCGCCGAGCAGGATTTCCGAGCCGTTGATCACCGACAGGTCGCCGAGCTTGCCGGCCTTGACCGAGGTCGCGCCGGGCGCCAGCGTGCCGTCGGCAGCGGCGCGCAGCACGTAGGCGGCGGCATAGCCGAGGTCGACCGGGTTCCAGAGAACCACCGACTTGACGCAGCCCGCCGAGACGTAGGGCTTCATCGCATTCGGCGTGGCCAGGCCGACGACGGCGACGCTGCCGCACTTCTTGGCCTGGGTCACCGCGTCGGCTGCCGCCGGCGTCGCGACCGAGGTCATGCCGAAGATGCCCTTCAGCTCGTCGCCGTATTTGTTGATGAGCGTGTTCGACTGGTTGAACGACAGGATGTTGTCTTCCTGCGCCTCGACCGTCTCCAGCCACTTCATCTTCGGATGGCATTTCGCCTGGTAGGCCGCCATCTCCGAAATCCAGCGCGCCTGGTTGGGCGTGGTGAAGGTGGAGGTGACGATAGCGAAGGAGCCTTCCTCGCCGATCTCGGAGGCCATGGAATCGACCATCGCCTTGGCTATGCCGTTGAACTCGGCCTGGTTGACGAACCACTGGCGCGCGTCCGGCTCCGAATTGGCGTCGTAGCCGACGACGTTGATGCCGGCGGCAAGCGCCTTCTTCAGCACCGGCGAGATGGCGACGGGATCGTTGGCGGCGAACAGGATGCCGTCGACGCCGCTGGTGATGTAGTTGTCGATCAGCGTGATCTGGTCGTCGATGTTGGCCTTACTCGGACCGTCGGTCTTGGCGTTCATCGTGCCCATTTCCTTGGCGGCGTCGGCGATACCCTTCGACGTCGCGTTGAAATAGCCGATGCCGACGAGCTTCGGCACGTCCACCACGGTCAGTGTCTTGCCCTTGCGGTCGGGCGGGTTGGTCGGCTGGCCGCCGTCGTAGGGCTTCGCTTCCGCGGTGGCGGGTGTGGCGTCGCAGGCGAGCGGGTTGGTCGGCAGGTCGTCGCCGCCAGTCCAGGTCGATTGCGCATGGCTAAGGCTTGTCGAGAACGACAGCGCCAGAAGTGCAGGCAGTATCAGTCTACGCATTCCATCCTCCATTATCGTGCGGACACTTTCGAGCGGCAGTGAACGACGATCTCTCCCTTGCTAACGAGTGCCGCTCCTCTCGAAGATCGCGCTGGCGAGGACCGCCAGGATGAGCACGATGCCGATCAGCATGATCGTACCGTCGCCCTTGACGCCCGCCAGCGACAGGCCGTTCTTCAGCGCCTGGATCAGGCACAACCCGAGCACCGTGCCGAGCACCGTGCCTCGCCCGCCGAAGATAGACGTGCCGCCCAGCACCACCGCCGTGATGGCGTCGAGCTCGATGCCGGAGCCCATGTCCGAGCGCGTCGTCGAGACGCGCGAGACGAAGATGACGGCGGCGACGGCGGCGGCGAATCCCGACATCGTGTAGAGCGCGAGTTTCGTGCCTTCGACCGAAAGGCCGGAAAAGCGCGCCGCCACTTCGTTCGAGCCGATGGCGTAGGTGGTGCGGCCCCAGCGCGTATAGGCCAGGATGACGGCCGCGACGACCGCCGCGATCAGCAGGATCCAGAGTTGGGTGGGCACGCCCAGCACCTCGCCCTGGCCGAGCACGTAGAACCAGTCTGGATAGCCGCGCACCGAGCGCGCCTGGCTGATGCCTTCCGCCAGTCCGCGATAGAGCGCCAGCGTTGCCAGCGTGGCGATCAGGGCCGGAACCCGGAAGCGGGTGATGATGAGGCCGTTGACGTAACCGGCAAATGTGCCGACGGCGATCGCCGCCACCGCTGCGGCCGGCAGCGGCACGCCGAGGTTCTTCCAGAACACGCCGGTCAGGATCGCCGTCAGGCCGAGGATCGAGCCCACCGAAAGGTCGATGCCGCCGGTGGCGATGACGAAGGTCATGGCGATGGCGATCAGCCCCGTCTCCGTCATCAGCCGGCCCTGGTTCAACAGGTTGGCGAGGGTGAAGAACCGGTCCGACTGCCATGACAGAACGACCAAGGCCAGCACCAGCAGGATGGCCAGGAACGTCTCGTGGCGGATGAGGGATCGAAGCGTCATCGCCGGCTCCTATACGGTCCGCCGGCGGCGCAGCATGTCCGCCAGCACCGTCGCCAGGATCAGCAGGCCGATCACCGCGCGCAGCCAGTAGGCCGAGACGTTGACGAAGATCAGCGCCGAGCCGATCGTGGCGAACAGGATCGCCGCCAGCGTCGAGCCGATCACCGTGCCCGATCCGCCCAGGATCGACACGCCGCCGATGACGGCGGCCATGATGATGGTGAGTTCCAGGTTCGGCGGCACGGTCGACTGGATGACCTGCAACTGGGTGGCGAACAGGATCGTCGCCAGCCCGGCGAAGAAGCCATTAAGGATGAAGACCGCCACGATGCGACGCTCGATCGGAATACCGGTGGCGACGGCCGCTTCCGGATTGCCGCCGACCGCGTAGAGCGAGCGGCCGAAGGCCGAATAGCGCATCCACAGCGCGGCCAGCACCGTCAGCACGATCATGGCGACCAGCGGCACCGGCAGGCCGAACCATTTCTGCTGGGCGATCAGGAAGGCCGGCGGCAGGTCGCTGATCCAGGTGCCGCCGGTGACCGAGATGAGGCCGCCGCGCAGGATCGACAGGGCGCCGAGGGTCACCACGATGGACGGAATGCGGAAATAGGCGACCAGGATGCCGATCAGCCCGTTGATCGCCATGCCGACCAGGACGGGGAAGAACCATGCGACCCAGATCGGATAGCCGGCGACCGCCAGCGTGCCGGAGATCGTCGCCAGCACGCCGATCAGCGCGCCGATCGAGACGTCGATGTTGCCGGTGATGATGACCATCGCCATGCCGATCGCGGCGACGGCGATGTAGGCGTTGCCGGAAAAGATCGAGGTCAGGTTGTTGGCCGAGATGAAACGCGGATTGATGGCCGTCACCGCGACGAACAGCACGATGATGGCCGACAGCACGATGAGTTCCTGGCCGTAGTCGGCCATCAGCCGACGCAGGAAGCCTGGCCGCTGCAGATTAGTCTGCGGCCGCACGGGAGGCAGGTCGACGCCGCTCATCGCCATCACGCGGCCTCCTTGTGCGCGGTCATGGCGGCGCCGACCCGCTCGGGCGTCGCCTCCTCGCGGCTCAATTCTTCCATGATGCGCCCGCCCGCCATGACAAGCACGCGGTCGCTCATGCCCAGCACCTCTGGCAGTTCGGACGAGATCATCAGGATCGCCACGCCCTGCTTGACCAGTTCGCCCATGATGGTGTGGATCTCGGCCTTGGCGCCGACATCGACGCCACGCGTCGGTTCGTCAAGGATCAGCACCTTGGGGCTGGTTTCCAGCCATTTGGCGATGACGACTTTCTGCTGGTTGCCGCCGGACAGTTCACCGACCGGCTGGCCGATGCTGCGGCAGCGCACGCCGAGCCGCTTGACCGCTTCTGTCGCCCTCTTCGCTTCCTGGGCGGCGCGGATGAAGATGCCGGAGGAAAGCCGATCGATGGTCGCCATCGAGATGTTCTTGCGGATCGCCATCGGCTTCACGAGGCCTTGCAGGCCACGGTCCTCGGGAACGTAGGCGATGCCGAGGTCGCGCGCCTGCCGCGGCGAACGGATCGCCACCGGAGTGCCGTCGAGCGCAATCTTTCCCGACGTTGCGGGCGTCATCCCGAACAGCGTCAGCGCCAGTTCGGTGCGTCCGCTGCCGACCAGCCCGGCGATGCCGAGGATCTCGCCCTTGCGCAGCGCGAACGAGATGTCGCGTACCTGTCGGCCCCGGTTCAGCCCGTCGACCTGAAGGACCGTGTCGCCGATCGCCGCTTCGACCTTCGGGAACAGGCTGTCGATCGGCCGGCCGACCATGAGGGAAACAAGCTGGCGCTCGTCCACCTCGCCGATGTCCCTGGTCGCCACATGTGCGCCGTCACGCAGCACGGTGACGCGGTCGGCCAGGGCGAAGATTTCGGGCATGCGGTGGCTGACATAGACGATGCCGACGCCACGCTCGCGCAACTGGCGCACGATCCCCATCAGGCGCTGTACGTCGGCCTCGACCAGCGAGGCGGTCGGCTCGTCCATGATGAGGATCTTGGCGTTGCGGGAGAGCGCCTTGGCGATCTCCACCCTTTGCCGCTGCGCGACGGAAAGCGTCAGCACCTTGGTGTCGACGTCCAGTTCGCGGGTGTCGAGCTGGTCGAGCAGGTCGCGGGCGCGGCTGCGCACTGCGCTCCAGTCGATGGCGCCCGAAGAGGTGCGCGGATAGTGGCCGAGGAAGATGTTTTCGGCGACCGACAGTTCCGGGAACAGCAGCAGTTCCTGGTAGACCGTGGCGATGCCGGCGGCGGTGGCGTCGCGCGGCGAGGTAAGCTTGATTTGCCGCCCATCGACCGTGATCGTGCCGCCATCGGGCGTATAAAGCCCGGACAGGATCTTGATCAGCGTCGACTTGCCGGCGCCGTTCTCGCCGAGCAGCGCATGAACCTCGCCGGCCCGCACGTCGAAGCTCACGTCCTTCAGCACCTTCACGCCGGCAAAGGCCTTGGAGACGCCGGAGAGCGTGACGAAAGGAGCGTCCATGCTCATGCCGTGGCCCCCTTCACATTTCGGCGGGAATCATCGCGGCGCGCCTCGGCCTGCGCGCGCCAGGCGTCGCGATAGGCTTCGAGCCCGGCGATGGCGCTGGCCGTGATCGCCTGCGTTTCGTCCTCGAAGGGATGATGGCCGAGCGCGTCGAAGGCGAGCGCCGCGGCCCCGGTCGCCGAACCTTCGCTCATGGCCGAGCGCACGAAGCGCTGCGCCGGCCGCAACTGCGCCAGCATCGCGCCAAAGAGATCGATGCGGGCGAGCCCGCCGTCGACGATCACTGTATTGTCCGAGCGGATGAGGTCCAGCGAGAAGTCGGTCATCATCACCACATAGAGAGCTGCGACCGCCGCGCGCTCCTCGCCGCTGAC
>JBQCHN010000474.1:0-3264 GCA_051954615.1 Mesorhizobium sp.
TTGGACGGAACCTCCCCGGCCGATCGCCTACGTTTGACGACCGGCGGAGGCGCCGGCTCCCCGCCACGCAATCACCGTCATGACCGGTGTTCCCGCGCGGGAAGCTGGGGCCGAGTATGGGACGGGTTTGAAAGACGGGGATAAGTTTCGAAGAAAATCTTTCCGCGCCGCGCCTAGCTCCCGAGGATGAAATCCGCGCAGCGGTCGCCGATCATGATGGCGGGGGCGTTGGTGTTGCCGCTGGTGAGGCGCGGCATGATTGAGGCGTCGCAGATGCGCAGGCCGGGCACGCCGAGCACCCGAAGCTCGGGGTCGACCACGGCGTCGCGCTCGGTGCCCATGCGGCAGGTGCCGCTCGGATGGTAGACGGTCTTGGCGTGGCTAAGGATGTGATCGACAATCGCCGCGTCGGACAGGTCGGCTTCGGCGCCCGGCGCCAGTTCCTCCTTCACCACCGCCTGCAGCGCCGGCTGGCGCAGGATTCTTCGCGCAACCTTCATGCCGGCAAGCAGGGTGGCGATGTCGTCCGGATGCGACAGGAAGCCGGTGGAAAAGCGGATCGGATCGCGGGCATCCGGCGAGCGCAGCCGCACCGTGCCGCGCGATTTCGGCCGGAGCACGCAGGGATTGAGTTCCATGCCGTGACGGCCGACCGTGCCGTGCTCGGGGCTCTCGATCATCACCGGCAGCACATGGAACTGGACGTCGGGGCGGCCGTCGCCGTCGGTGTCGAAGAAGCCGCCGCTCTCGACCACGGTGGAGGCGAGCAGACCGGTGCCGAACAGCGTGTATTCCAGCCCATGCCGCAGCGCCCGCCAGCCGCGATCCTGACCGAGCAGGGAGGAGGGCTCGCGGGTCAGCGCATAGACGGGCGCCGCGACATGGTCCTGATAATCGGCGCCGACGGCCGGCATGTCGCGCACCACCGGGATGCCGAATTCGGCAAGGTGCGCGGCGGGACCGAGGCCGGACAGCATCATGATCTTCGGCGTGGCCAGCGCGCCGGCGGCGAGGATCACCTCAGCGTCGGCGCGGGCGGTGTGGGCGGCGCCGTCGGCGGTGACATAGGAAAGGCCGCGCGCGGCGCCGTTCTCCAGAACCACGGCGCCGACCAGCGCGTCGGTGACGATGCGCAGATTGGCGTTGCCGGCGAGCGGACGCAGGAACACTTTCGCAGCCGACTGGCGCGCGCCGTTCGCCGTCGTCGTCTGGAAGAAGCCGGCGCCGTCCTGCCGCTCGCCGTTGAAATCGTCGTTGTAGCGATAGCCGGCCTGCTGGGCGGCGCGGACATAGGCGAGCGACAGAGGATGGCGATGGCGCGGATCGGAGACCGGCAGGGGGCCGGTCGTGCCGTGCAGCGGGCCGGCTAGCCGCTCGTTGCGCTCCAGCCGGCGGAACACCGGCAGCACGTCGTTCCAGCTCCAGCCGGGACAACCGAGATCGCGCCAGCCGTCGTAGTCTTCAGGCTGGCCGCGCATGTAGACCATGGCGTTGATGGAGGAGCCGCCGCCCAGCGTGCGGCCTTGCGGGATCGGCACGCGGCGGCCGCCGAGGCTGGCTTCCGGCTCGGATTCGTAGATCCAGCTTCGCGCCGTGCCTATCACCCTGGCGAAGGTGGCCGGCATATCGATGAAGCGGGTGTCGTCTGCCGGGCCGGCCTCGACCAGCAGCACGCGCCTGCCGGCATCGACCAGCCGGCTGGCCAGCGCGCAGCCGGATGAGCCGGCGCCGGCAATGACGTAGTCGTAGCGCTCCTCCGTCATGGCTCAGGCGTAGCGGATGATGGCGGTCTTGGTTTCGAGATAGCTGTCGAGCGCGGCCTTGCCGTGCTCGCGGCCGATGCCGGACTGCTTGAAGCCGCCGAAGGGCGCGGTCGGGTCCAGCGTGTTGTGGGAGTTGACCCAGACCGTGCCGGCCTTCAGGCCGTGGATCGCGGTCATCGCCTTGCCGAGGTCGCGCGTCCATACGGACGCGGACAGGCCGTAGCGCGTGTCGTTGGCGAGCCGGATCGCCTCGTCGAGGTCGGCCACCGGCATCACCGCGACGACCGGGCCGAACACCTCCTCGCGCACGATCTCGGAATCGAGCTTGACGTTGTGCAGGATGGTGGGGGCGATGTAGTGGCCCTTTTCGGGCACGGCGCGGTTGCCGCTGACGCGCTCGCCGCCGGCTTCCAGCGCGCGGTCGAGATAGCCCAGCACGCTCTGCCGGTGTTTCGCCGAGACGACAGGGTTGATCTGCGCCGTCTCGTCACGGCCGGCGCCGAGCGTCATGGAGTCGGCGATTTCGGCAAGGCGCGCCAGCGTGCGGTCGTAGATGGATTTCTCTATCAGGATGCGCGAGGCCGAGGTGCAGACCTGGCCCTGGTTGAAGAACATGCCGAGGCCTGCGACCAGCGGCTCGATGCCGTCCTCCATGTCGGACAACAGGATCATCGGCGACTTCGAGCCAAGTTCTAGCGTGAAGCGGGCGACGCGCTCGACGGCGGCGTGGCCGACGCGCTTGCCGACCACGGTCGAGCCGGTGAAGGTCAGCTTGTCAATGCCGGGATGGTTGATCAGCGCCTCGCCTGTGACGGTGCCGGAGCCGGGCACGACGTTGACGACGCCGGGCGGGAAGCCGACCTGCTCGACCAGTTCGGCAAGGCGCAAGAGGCCGAGCGGCGTTTCCTGCGGCGGCTTCAGGACGATGGTGCAGCCGGCGGCGAGCGCCGGCGCGATCTTCCACACGCCGATCATCAGCGGGAAGTTCCACGGCACGATGGCGCCGACGACGCCGACCGGCTCCATGACAGTCATGGCGTGGTGCCTGGCGTCGGGCGGCACCGGGATCGCCACGTCCATCGTCGCGCCCTCGATCTTGGTCGCCCAGCCGGCATAGTAGCGCAGCCAGTTGGCCGAGCCGCCGGCCGACAGCATTTTCGCGATGCTGATCGACTTGCCGTTCTCGATGCTCTCGATCTCGCCGAGCAGGTCGATGTCGGCCTCGACGGCGTCGGCGAGCTTCAGCATCAGCCGCTCGCGCTCGACACCGTGCATCTGGCCCCACGGCCCCTCGAGCGCGGCGCGCGCGGCCTTCACCGCTTGGTCGACGACCGCCGCGCCGCTTTCGGGAACCTGCGCCACGATCTCGCCGGTGGCGGAATCGTCCACCGGCAGGCCGTCGCCGCCGCCATCGATGAAGCGGCCGCCGACGAAGGGGCGGTGCGGCCGCGCCAGGAAGGCGGCGGCGGCGCTGCTGATCGGCGGCACGGCTCTTTCGTTC
>JBQCHN010000475.1:0-4975 GCA_051954615.1 Mesorhizobium sp.
GGACCTGATCCAGTCGATGGACGACGCCATCGACATGATGAACAAGACGGTCAAGACCGTGCGGCGGTTCGAGACGAAGGAATTCGACCCGCTGATGCGCGAGATGGGCGGCACGATCGTCGACGCGGCCCGGCTGGTCGCCAGGGCCGTGCCGCTGCTGGCCAAGGCCAATGCCAACGCGCAGCAGTTGGCGACGATCGCCGAGGAGGTGACGCGCGCCGAGGAGCGATCCGACGAATTGCATGAGCGGGGCCTGAAGGACCTGTTCCACCGCCATCGCACTGGCAATGCCATGGCCTACCTGACAGGCTCGGAAATCTACAGCCAGCTCGAAAAGGTGGTCGATCGTTTCGAGGACGTCGCCAACGAGATTTCCGGCATCGTCATCGAGAACGTGTAGCCGCCGATGGAAGCTTCGCTCGCCTTTCCGCTGCTCGCCGGCCTGATTGCCGTCGCGCTGTTCTTCGATTTCCTTAACGGCCTGCACGACGCCGCCAATTCCATCGCCACCATCGTCTCGACGCGGGTGCTGAGGCCGCAATACGCCGTGTTCTGGGCGGCCTTCTTCAACTTCATCGCCTTCCTGTTCTTCGGCCTGCACGTCGCCGAGACCATCGGCAAGGGCATCGTCTCGGCCGATATCGTCACGCCCGCCGTCATCTTCGCGGCGCTGACGGGCGCCATCGTGTGGAACATCCTCACCTGGTGGCTCGGCATCCCGTCCTCGTCCTCGCATGCGCTGATCGGCGGGCTGGTCGGCGCCGGCGTGGCCAAGGCCGGCACCGGCGCCATCGTCTGGGGCGGGCTGAGCAAGACGGTTGCGGCGATCGTGCTCTCGCCCGCCACCGGTTTCGTGCTGGCGCTGGTCCTCATCCTTCTGGTCTCGTGGCTGTTCGTGCGCCAGACACCGTTCGCCGTCGACAGCACCTTCCGCGTCGCGCAGTTCTTTTCCGCCTCGCTCTATTCGCTCGGCCACGGCGGCAACGACGCACAAAAGACCATGGGCATCATCGCCGTGCTGCTCTATTCGCAAGGCATGCTGGGCGACACGTTCTACGTGCCTCTGTGGGTCGTGCTGACCTGCCAGTCGGCGCTGGCGCTCGGCACGCTGTTCGGCGGCTGGCGCATCGTCCACACGATGGGCTCCAAGATCACCCGGCTCAATCCCATGCAGGGCTTCTGCGCCGAGACCGGCGGCGCCATCACCCTGTTCGGCGCGACATGGCTCGGCATTCCCGTTTCCACAACCCATACCATCACCGGCGCCATCGTCGGCGTGGGTGCCGCGCGCCGCGTTTCGGCCGTGCGCTGGGGGCTCGCCGGCAACATCGTCGTCGCCTGGGTCGTCACCTTGCCGGCAACCGCGGCCATCGCGGCGCTGACCTACTGGGCTTCGCATCTGGCCGGCTGACGGCGCGATCTGGCGCTTGCGTCCCGGCGAAAGCGGATTATGTGACTCTTGATTTCGCCATCACGCCCGCCGGACATGCGGTCCGGCCAGCCAAGGAATGATCCATGACCGTCACCAAGGAAACCGTCATTGAGCACCTGAAGACGGTCAACGGGCCGGATTTCACCGGCAATATCGTCGATCTCGGCCTGGTGTCGGAAATCTTCATCGCCGATTCCAAGGTCTTCTTCTCCATCACCGTTCCGGCCGAACGGGCGCAGCAGATGGAGCCGCTGCGCGCCGCCGCCGAGCGCGTCGTCAAGGCGATTCCCGGCGTCGCTGGCGCGGTGGTGGCGCTGACCGCCGAGAAGAAGGGCGGCGGCATGGAAAACGCCCCGCCGCGCCAGCCGCCGCGACCGGCGCCATCCCATGCCGGCCATGCTCCGCATGCGCCCGCTTCCCGCACCTCCGGCAAGCGCGGCGTGCCGGGCATCGAGGCGATCATCGCCGTGGCATCAGGCAAGGGCGGTGTCGGCAAGTCGACCACCGCCGTCAACCTGGCGCTGGGGCTCGCCGCCAACGGTCTGAAAGTGGGCGTGCTCGACGCCGACATCTACGGCCCGTCGATGCCGCGCCTGTTGGGCATCAGGGGTCGGCCGGAGACGAAGGACGGCAAGATCCTGCAGCCGATGCAGAATTTCGGCCTCAAGGTCATGTCGATGGGCTTCCTCGTCGATGAGGAGACGCCGATGATCTGGCGCGGGCCGATGGTGATCTCGGCGCTGACGCAGATGCTGCGCGAATGCGAATGGGGGCCGCTCGACGTACTGGTGGTCGACATGCCGCCCGGCACCGGCGACGCCCAGCTCACCATGGCCCAGCAGGTGCCGCTGGCTGGCGCCGTCATCGTTTCGACGCCGCAGGACCTCGCCCTGATCGACGCCCGCAAGGGCCTCAACATGTTCCGCAAGGTCGACGTGCCGCTGCTCGGCATCGTCGAGAACATGAGCTATTTCATCGCCCCCGACACCGGCAAGCGCTACGACATCTTCGGCCATGGCGGCGCCAGGAAGGAAGCCGAGCGGCTCGGCGTCACCTTCCTCGGCGAGGTGCCGCTGGAGATGGGCATCCGCGAAAGCTCCGACGACGGCAGGCCGGTCGTGGCCGCCAAGCCGGACGGAGCGGAGGCAAAAATCTATCGCGATATCGCGGCCAAGGTCTGGGAACGGCTGGCCGAGGAGAAGGCGTCGGCCGAGGGCGCTGCGCCGGCGATCGTCTTCGAGTAGCGCCGCCTTTTCCTCCCCTCAAGGGAGAGAAGAACGGCACTACCCTCCCACCTTCTCCCCGAATGTCGAGAAGAACTGGCCCGCCAGCTTCTTCGACGTCGAGGTGATCAGCCGGCTGCCGAGCTGGGCGATCTTGCCGCCGACATCGGCCTTGGCGGCGTATTTCAGCATGGTGCCGTCGCCGTCGGGCGTCAGCGTCACGTCCGCGCCGCCCTTGGCGAAACCGGCGATGCCGCCCTTGCCTTCGCCCTGGATGGTATAGGAGTGCGGCGGTTTCAAATTCTTCAGCGTCACCTCGCCGTTGAAGGTCGCCTTGATCGGGCCGATCTTCAGCACGACGGTCGCCGCCATCTCGGTCGGTGATTTCATCTCCAGGCTCTGGCAGCCGGGGATGCAGTCCTTCAGCACGTCCGGATCGTTGAGGGCGGTCCAGACCTTCTCCACCGGCGCCGCGATGCGCTCCTCGCCTTCGATCACCAAAGCCATTGCATCCTCCCGTCGAGACGTGGGAAATGCGTAGCTTGGTATGGCATCGCTGTCCATCGCACCAAAGTCCGGGGTGCGACAGCGAACCCTCTTGCCGGAGGGGCGGCGCTGTCCTATCCATTTATCAGACAAATAAGGATTTCCCCGATGGCAGGCGCCCCGACCCGGAAAAAGCTTCGCTCCCAGGAGTGGTTCGACAACCCGGACAATCCCGGCATGACGGCGCTCTATCTGGAGCGCTACCTGAATTTCGGCCTCACCCGCGAGGAACTGCAGTCCGGCAAGCCGCTGATCGGCATCGCCCAGACCGGCTCGGACCTGTCGCCCTGCAACCGCCACCATCTGGACCTTGCCAAGCGCATCCGTGCCGGTATCGAGGTTGCCGGCGGCGTGCCCTTCGAGTTCCCCTGCCATCCGATCCAGGAAACCGGCAAGCGCCCGACCGCCTCGCTCGACCGCAACCTCGCCTACCTGTCGCTGGTCGAGGTGCTCTACGGCTATCCGCTCGACGGCGTGGTGCTGACCATCGGCTGCGACAAGACCACGCCGGCGCTGCTGATGGCCGCCGCCACCGTCAACATTCCGGCGATCGCGCTGTCGGTCGGGCCGATGCTGAACGGTTGGCACAAGGGCAAGCGCACCGGTTCCGGCACCATCGTGTGGGAATCGCGCCAGCGGCTGTCGGCCGGCGAGATCGACTATAACGAGTTCATGGAAATCGTCGCCTCCTCGGCGCCGTCGACGGGCTACTGCAACACCATGGGCACGGCCACCACCATGAACAGCCTTGCCGAAGCGCTCGGCATGCAGCTTCCCGGCTCCGCCGCCATTCCCGCGCCCTACCGCGAGCGCGGCCAGATTTCCTACGAGACCGGCAAGCGCATCGTCGAGATGGTGCACGAGGACCTGAAGCCATCCGACATCATGACGCGCGAAGCCTTCGAGAACGCCATCGTCGTCAACTCGGCCATCGGCGGCTCGACCAACGCGCCAATCCATCTCAACGCCATCGCCCGCCATCTCGGGGTAAAACTCGACAACGACGACTGGCAGGCGGTCGGCCACAAGATCCCGCTGCTGGTCAACCTGCAGCCGGCCGGCGAATATCTCGGCGAGGACTATCACCATGCCGGCGGCGTGCCCGCGGTCGTCGCCGAACTGATGAAGGCCGGTCTCCTGCCGCATCCCGACGCCGTCACCGTCAACGGCAAGTCGATGGGCGAGAACTGCGCCGGCGCCGAGGTCATGGACCCGGACGTCATCCGCACCGTTGCCGATCCGCTGAAGAAGGAAGCCGGCTTCATCAACCTGAAGGGCAACCTGTTCGATTCGGCCATCATGAAGACCAGCGTGATCTCGGAGGAGTTCCGCGACCGCTACCTTATGAACCCGGCCGACCCCGATGCCTTCGAAGGTAAGGCGGCCGTCTTCGACGGGCCGGAAGATTATCACGCCCGCATCGACGACCCGGCAGAAGGGATCGACGAGCACACCATCCTGTTCATGCGCGGCGCCGGGCCCGTCGGCTATCCGGGCGGCGCGGAGGTGGTCAACATGCAGCCGCCGGCTTATCTCATCAAGAAAGGCATCCACTCGCTGCCCTGCATCGGCGACGGCCGCCAGTCCGGCACGTCCGGCACGCCGTCGATCCTCAACGCCTCGCCGGAAGCGGCCGTCGGCGGCGGCTTGGCGCTGCTGAAGACCGGCGACCGCGTGCGCATCGACCTGCGCAAGGGCACGGCCGATATCCTGATTTCCGATGAGGAACTGGCCAAGCGCCGCGCCGCCCTGAACGGCAACGGCGGCTATCAAT
>JBQCHN010000476.1:0-4272 GCA_051954615.1 Mesorhizobium sp.
GGTACCTTCGAGGTAGCCGCGCTCGTTCATTGCCTGTTCGAGGGCGGCGATCTGCTCCTCGTCGACGAACACCTTGAGATCGCCCGCATAGGTGAAATCGACCTGCGTGGCGAAGAAGGTGACGGAGCGGATGCGGTCGTCGCCTTCCTGCGCCAGGAGGGCGAGCGCCGCAGCGAGCAGCGTGCCGCCGACGCAGTAGCCGATGGCGTTCACCTCCCGCTCGCCGGTGGCCTTTTCGATCATATCCAGACCGAACTGGACGCCTTCGCGCGTATAGGCCTCCCAAGTCTTGCCTCCGTGCCGTTCGTCCGGATTGACCCAGGAAATGACGAACACGCTGTGGCCTTGTTCGACGGCCCAGCGGATGAAGGATTTCTCCGGGTTGAGGTCGAGGATGTAGAACTTGTTGATCCATGGCGGGCAGATCATCAGCGGTCGCTTGAGCACCGTTTCGGTGGTCGGCGTGTACTGGATGATCTCCGCGATGTCGCTGCGGCCGATCACCTTGCCGGGTGAAACGGCGATGTTTTTGCCGATCTCGAAGCGCGTGTTGTCGGCTTGCCTGAGTTTCAGGTCACCCTTTCCGGCGGTGATATCCTCGGCCAGCATCTTCATGCCGCGCACGAGATTCTCGCCGTTCGAGGCGACAGTCTCGCGGAACAACTCGGGATTGGTCAGGACGAAGTTGGACGGCGAGAGCGCATTGGTGACCTGCTTGACGTAGAACGTCGCCTTGTGGCGGGTGTGCTCGTCCATGTCCTCGGCATGTTCGGCGAGATCGGCCGCCCAGCGCGCGGTGACCAGATAGGCCTGCTTGAGGAAGTCGAAGAAAGCGTTCTTACCCCATTCGGGGTCGAGGAAACGCTTGTCGCCCTTTTCGGGTTTCACCACGTCTTCGATCTCGGCGGCGCCGCTGACGCGCTCGATGGCGTTGGCCCAGACCTGCATGTAGCCGGAAAACAGCCGCGTCTGCGCCTCCAGCGCACGCGAAGGGTCGGACAGCCAGTATTCGGTCAGCTTGGAAAAGGTCCTCACCATGTCCGCTGCCGGCTCGGCGACATGGTCGCTGCGCTCGCCTTTCTCGCGCGGCTCGGCCCAGGCGGAGGCGGCCTTGCCGGCCTGCTCGATCATCCGCGCGATGTTGAGCGCGAACCGCTCCGGATCCTTGACCAGATATTGCTCGACGGATGGATTGTCCGGAGCCTCGGTCTTGCCGGCGTCTTTGCCGGATCCGGCTGCATTGGGCATGATGGACGGGGCTCCTCCCTGAAGCGTTTTCTTGACACATTATCATGAGACGTCGGATACGGTCCAATGCCGATCAACAGCGGCCAGTCCGACTTTCGGGGCAAGACAATGAGATATCGCGCCGGCCAGCCTGCCATCTTCGTCCTTGGATCGTTTTGCCGCAGCCTTGCCGCGGTCGCCCTGCTTGTGGCAGCGGCCGGCTGCACCAGCACCAGCATCGAGGACGCGGCCCCCCAGTCGGCGACGGTAACTGGGCCGAAGGACACGGGAAGCTACCCCAATCTCAATATCCCTGCGCAGCAGGCTGCCGAGCAGTTCACCGATGCCGACAAGAACGCCAAGCTGGCGGCGCTGCAGGCGGACCAGACTGCGGCCAACGCGGCTGCGGGCAATGCGGCCGGCACACCCGATTCGGCCGAGCTCGACAGGCTTGCCAAGACCCACGCCTCGGACACGTTGAAGCAGATCGAAGGCAAGTGCGACCCCGCCCTCGACCCTACCTGCAAATAAGTGTATATCGCGCGCCCAATCCCTCCTTCGACCGGAAACTGACATGGAAGAGTTTCACAAGGTCCGCCGGCTGCCGCCTTACGTCTTCGAGCAGGTCAACCGGCTGAAGGCCAGCGCGCGCTCGCGCGGCGCCGACATCATCGACCTCGGCATGGGCAATCCCGACCTGCCGACGCCGAAGGCGATCGTCGACAAGCTGGTCGAGGTGGTGCGCGACCCGCGCACGCATCGCTATTCCTCCTCGCGCGGCATTCCGGGCCTGCGCCGCGCCCAGGCTGCCTATTATGCCCGCCGTTTCGGCGTGAAGCTCGATCCCGATACGCAGGTGGTGGCCACGCTTGGTTCGAAGGAAGGCTTCGCCAACATGGCGCAGGCGATCACCGCGCCCGGCGACGTGGTGCTGTGCCCCAATCCGACCTATCCGATCCACGCCTTCGGCTTCATCATGTCGGGCGGCGTCATCCGCTCGATGAAGGTCGAACCGGACGACGGCTTCATCCCGGCGCTGGAGCGCGGGGTGCGGCATTCCATCCCGAAACCGCTGGCGCTCATCCTGAACTATCCGTCCAACCCGACGGCGCTTGTCGCCTCGCTGGATTTCTACAAGGACGTCGTCGCTTTCGCCCGCAAGAACGACATCATCATCCTGTCCGACCTCGCCTATTCCGAGATCTATTTCGACGGGAATCCGCCGCCTTCCGTGCTGCAGGTGCCGGGCGCGATGGATGTGACCGTCGAATTCACCTCGATGTCGAAGACCTTTTCCATGCCCGGCTGGCGCATGGGCTTCGCGGTCGGCAACGAGCGGCTGATCTCGGCGCTGACGCGCGTGAAATCCTATCTCGATTACGGCGCCTTCACGCCGATCCAGGTTGCCGCGACCGCCGCGTTGAACGGCGACGGTGCCGACATCGCCGAAGTGCGCGACATCTACCACAAGCGCCGCGACGTGATGGTGGACGCGTTCGGCCGTGCCGGCTGGACGATACCCGCACCGGCGGCCTCTATGTTCGCCTGGGCGCCGATCCCCGAACAGTTCCGGCATCTTGGCTCGCTTGAGTTTTCCAAGCTGTTGATCGAGCATGCCGACGTGGCGGTGGCGCCCGGCGTCGGCTTCGGTGAGCACGGCGACGATTATGTGCGCGTCGCGCTGGTCGAGAACGAGCACCGCATCCGCCAGGCCGCGCGCAACATCAAGAAGTTCTTGGCATCCAGCGCCAAGCAGCCGAACAATGTTGTGCCGCTCGCGGCGCATCGCTAGATCGCCGTGCGTCTTTTCAGACGTACAAAGGACGATCTAGCACTTTGATTGAGCATCGGAATATTCCGGAAACCGGATTCCACTTTTCGGTCCGATGCTCTAAACAGCCCGCATCAGCGACGAATCCGGGGACGGCGCCTATCATGGCCGAAGCATTGCGTATTGGAATTGCCGGGCTCGGCACGGTTGGTGCGTCGGTTGCGCGCGTGCTGCGCGACAAGGCCGGTGAACTCACCCGGCAGTGCGGCCGTCCGATCACCGTCACCGCGGTTTCGGCGCGTGACCGCGGCAAGGATCGCGGCGTCGATCTCGCGGATGTCGCCTGGTTCGACGATCCGGTCGAACTCGCCCGCTCGAACGGCATCGACGTGTTTGTCGAACTGATGGGCGGCGATGAGGGCGCGCCGCGCGAGGCGGTCAAGGCGGCGCTGGAGTCCGGCCGCCATGTCGTCACCGCCAACAAGGCGCTGCTGGCAAAGCACGGCGTTGCGCTGGCCGAAATCGCCGAGAAAAAAGGCGTCCTGCTGAACTACGAGGCGGCAGTGGCCGGCGGCATACCGGTCATCAAGACCATGCGCGAGGCGATGGCGGGCAATTCCGTGTCGCGCGTCTTCGGCATCCTCAACGGCACCTGCAACTACATCCTCACCCGCATGGAGGCCGAGGGCTTGACCTTCGAGGCGTGCCTGAAGGACGCGCAGCGGCTGGGCTATGCCGAAGCCGACCCGACCTTCGACATCGAGGGCAACGACACGGCCCACAAGCTTTCCATCCTGACCAGCCTGGCTTTCGGCACCAGGATCGCCGCCAACGACATCTATCTGGAGGGCATCTCCAACATCACCCAGGCCGATATCCGCGCGGCGAGTGACCTTGGCTACCGGATAAAGCTGCTGGGCGTGGCACAGCGCACCGAAAGCGGCATCGAGCAGCGCGTCCACCCGACCATGGTGCCGACCGCCTCGGTGATCGCACAGGTGCATGGCGTTACCAACGCCGTCGCCATCGAGACCGACATTCTTGGCGAACTGCTGCTGTCCGGTCCCGGAGCTGGCGGCAACGCCACGGCGTCCGCCGTGGTCGGCGACATCGCCGATATCGCCAAGAGCCGCCCCGGCTTCCAGCATGGCCCGGTGTTCGGCCGCCCGGCGAAGGAGTTGAAGCCCTACAAGAAAGCGCAGATGCGCAGCCATGCCGGCGGCTATTTTATTCGCCTTACCGTGCATGACCGGGTCGGTGTCTTCGCCGCCGTC
>JBQCHN010000477.1:0-5077 GCA_051954615.1 Mesorhizobium sp.
CCGCCATGCAGTCGGGCAAGGCCAAGACCGGTTACTGGGTGCTGGAGTTCGATCCTGCGCAGCCGCGCAAGATCGATCCGCTGATGGGCTACACGTCCTCCGGCGATATGAGGAGCCAGATCAGGCTGTCTTTCCCGACCAAGGAAGAAGCGGTCGCCTACGCCGAGCGCGAGAAGATTCCCTATCGCCTCGAAGAGCCGAAGGAAGCCATGCGGCGGCAGATTTCCTATTCGGACAATTTCCGCTATGACCGCCGCACGCCCTGGACGCACTGATAGCCGCGGCAGGGTCGCCGTCGGCCCGCATGTTTGCGTGGCCGGTATCCTGCGCTAGATGTCGTGGTCAAGTCGGTCCCGTAGCTCAGTTGGATAGAGCAACAGCCTTCTAAGCTGTGGGTCGCAGGTTCGAGCCCTGCCGGGATCGCCAGCAATTTCAGTTGGTTGGCAAATTCTCTTGCAGGAAGTTCCGAGCCGCCGACGTTAACGTCGGTCAGCCGGCCTTGCCGTAGAAAGGCCGGCTGATCGGTCAAAGCCCGTCACTTGCCGCAATAATGGTCGTTCGGTCCCGAAGCCGTATTGGCGTCCGGACCGAGGCTGCCCGGAGCAGAAGCGCAAGGCGCCATTTGCTCTGGCCCGTACGGGCTCGTCATGCCCATGTCGTCGGGATAGATGCTGCCCGTGGTGCCCATGTCGACCGGCTGATCGATCGTGGCAGGTGGAGGGCCGTTCATGTCCTCGGCGTCGCTCGCCGTCGATTGCGCCATAGCCGCCGAAGTGGCGAGGCCGAGCGCGAGCGTCGAGGCTGCGAGAATTCTGGTAAGCATCGTTCTCTCCTTTTCGTGCGCCGCAGCATTGCGACAGGGAGGGAACAAAACAGGATTGGAAAGGTTCCGCAGCCATTCCGGCGGCATGCGCCGGAGACTTCACACCCTCGTGAGGGCTGGCGGGCCGGTGTCCCGCGGCTGCAACTTGTCGTCAGACGGAAGCCGCCGCTAGGCCGCGAAGTAGGTCGGCCTTCAGGTCGGCAACGTCTTCGAGACCGATCTGCAAGCGGATCACGGGGCCTTTTTCCGGCGCCTTCGCCACCACCCGGTCGCCGAGGAAGACCGGCACGGCAAGGCTTTCGTAGCCGCCCCACGAATAGCCGAGGCCGAAGATCGTCAGCGCATCGAGGAAAGCGTGCTGCTCCTTCTGTCCGCCGCCGGCGAGAACGATCGAGAAGACGCCGCTCGAACCGCCGAAGTCACGGCGCCACAGCGCGTGGTCGGGATGGCTGGGAAGCGCCGGGTGCAGCACACGCGCCACGCCGGGTTGCGCCTCCAGCCATGTGGCGATCTCCAGCGCGCTCTTGCGGTGATGCTTGAGCCTGACGCCCATGGTGCGAAGGCCACGCAGCACCTGATAGACGTCGTCCGGGCCGGCGCAGCAGCCCAGCGTGACGAAACCTTCGTAGAGCCGCTCCCAGCAGGCCTGGTTGGCTGAGACCGTACCGAGCAGCACGTCGGAATGGCCGCCGGGGTACTTGGTGGCGGCGTGGATCGACACGTCGACACCGTGGTCCAGCGGCTTGAAATAGAGCGGCGTCGCCCAGGTGTTGTCCATCATGACGACCGCGCCGGCCGCCTTGGCCGCTTTGGCGATGGCGGGGATATCCTGCACCTCGAAGGTGTTGGAGGCGGGGGATTCGGTGAACACTATGCTGGTGTTCGCCTTGATGAGCTTCGAAATGCCGGCGCCGACATGCGGATCGTAATATTCGACCTCGACGCCCAGCCGCTTCAGCATCGTATCGGCGAAATGGCGGGTGGGGTGGTAAACCGAATCGACGATCAGCACATGGTCACCGGCCGCCGCGAAGGCGAGCAGCGGAACGGTGACGGCTGCAAGGCCTGACGGCACGACGATCGTGCCGGCGGAACCTTCAAGCGAATCGATGGCCGAAGCAAGCGCGTCCGTCGTCGGCGTGCCGCGTGTGCCGTAGGTGTATTTCTGCGAGCGCCCGGCCATGGTCGCGGCGTTGGGGTAGAGCACGGTCGAGGCATGCACAACCGGCGGGTTGACGAAGCCGAAATAGTCACTCGGGTCGTTTCCCTCGTGCGCGAGCCTGGTGTTGATGCCCCATGTTCCGTCGTTTCTGGCCATTTATTTCGCCGTCCTGTGGGTCGTCTTTCCGAAGGCGAAAGGCATAAAGCCCACAAGCGGCGCGTGCAACGGCGCCGGCCCTGTCAGCGCCGCGGTTCCGATGGGCCAAAGCGCCTGTCGGGACGACACGCGATGTCGCAGAAGGGTTTGCAAGCGTCCTCGCGGGCGTAGAAAAGACGCGTCGGCCCAGCCATAAAATATAGTGTAATCGCTTGTATTCCTGTCGGTTTTGGCATTCCTTTTTCAAACCGGCGGGGCCTCGGTCATTTTTCTTGACCTCACGAGAATAATCGCCTTCGATGCGGTTCGTGAATGGGAGCAGCGTGCATGTCGGTTTTCGGCGCCACGTTCCGGAAATGGGCCGGGACGGGAAGCTGCGTTTCGCACGGCAATAATCAGGGCATCACCTGAGCATCAGAAAAAAGGGTCTGTGGGTTATGAAACACATTGCAATCGGTATTTTGGGGGCTGCCGCGCTTGGCTTCGCGGCGTCGGCCGCGTCGGCCGACACTTTGAGCGACGTGAAGGCCAAAGGCTTCGTCCAGTGCGGCGTCAACACCGGCCTGGCCGGCTTCTCCGCCCCTAACGACAAGGGCGAATGGACGGGCATCGACGTCGATTTCTGCCGCGCCGTCGCGGCTGCCGTCTTTGGCGACGGCACCAAGGTGAAGTTCACCGGCCTCAGCGCCAAGGATCGGTTCACCGCACTGCAATCGGGCGAAATCGACATCCTGTCGCGCAACACCACCTGGACGATCAACCGCGACACCGCGCTCGGCCTCAACTTCGCCGGCGTCACCTACTATGACGGCCAGGGCTTCATGATCAATTCCAAGAAGCTGCCCGGCGTCAATTCCGCGCTCCAGCTTTCGGGCGCGGCCATCTGCGTGCAGTCCGGCACGACGACCGAACTCAACCTCGCCGACTACTTCAAGGCGAACAAGATGGAATACAACCCGGTCGTCTTCGAGAAGTTCGAGGAGGCCAACGCCGCCTACGACGCCGGCCGCTGCGACGCATACACGACCGACCAGTCGGGCCTCTATGCGGTGCGCCTGCAGATGGCTTCGCCGAACGACCACGTCGTCCTGCCTGAGATCATTTCCAAGGAGCCGCTCGGTCCGTCCGTGCGCCAGGGTGACGACAAGTGGTTCGACATCGTCAAGTGGACCTACTACGCGCTGCTCGACGCCGAAGAGGCGGGCGTCACGCAGGCCAACGTCGACGAGATGAAGAACTCCGACAATCCCGACATCAAGCGCCTGCTGGGCACCGAGGCCGAAACCAAGATCGGTACCGACCTCGGCGTGTCAAACGACTGGGTGGTCAACATCGTCAAGGCGACCGGCAATTACGGCGAGATCTTCGAGCGCAACGTGGGCTCGGGAAGCCCGCTGAAGATCGCGCGCGGCATCAACGCCCTGTGGACCAAGGGTGGTCTGCAATACGGCATGCCGATTCGCTGATCGGTTGAAGCGGGCCGGGGCATCATGCCTCGGCCCGTTTCGGTCCTGGCAGGCAAGAAGAACACAAACGGCCAGACTGACGGGAAGGGGAACTCCTGTGTCACAAGAGGTCATCCATGAAGCGACGCCCCAAAGGGCATCGCTGCTCTACGATCCCAGGGTGCGCGGTATCGTCTTCCAGGTGGTGCTGGTTGCGCTCCTGGCGCTCGGCATATGGTGGATCGTCGACAATACGGTCGAGAATCTGCGCCGCTCCCACATTGCGACCGGTTTCGGCTTCCTGAAGGGTCGGGCCGGATTCGACATTGCCAATACCCTCATCGACTACAGCTCTGACAACTCCTATGGGCGCGCCCTTGTCGTCGGTATCCTCAACACGGCCATCGTGGCGATCACCGGCATCGTCACCGCGACCGTCATCGGTTTTCTGGTCGGCATCGGACGGCTTTCCAACAACTGGCTGATCCGCAAGCTGGCGACCGTCTACATCGAAATCTTCCGCAACATCCCGCCGCTGCTGGTCATCCTGTTCTGGTATCAGGGCGTTCTGGCCCTGCTGCCCAACGTGCGCGACAGCATCGGCCTGCCGTTCGGCTCCTTCCTCAACAATCGCGGCTTCTATTTCCCGCGCATGGTCTGGAGCGACGGGGCGTGGCTGGTCGCCGCCGGGCTGGCGGCAGGCATCGTGCTGAGCTGGTATGTGGCGCGCCGCGCCAGGGCGCGGCAGATGGCGACCGGCCAGCAGTTCCCAGTCTTCCTCACCAGCTTGGCGCTGATCGTCGGCATGCCGTTGCTGGGCTTTGCGTTGGCCGGCTTTCCGCTCACCTTCGAGTTTCCGCAGAAGGGCACGTTCAACCTGACAGGCGGCGTCAACGTCAAGCCGGAGTTCCTGTCGCTCTATCTGGCGCTCTCCTTCTATACGGCCGCCTTCATCGCCGAGATCGTGCGCGCCGGCATCGTCGGCGTGCCGAAGGGGCAGACCGAGGCTTTTTCCGCGCTCGGCCTTCGCTCCGGTCAGGGCTTGCGTCTCGTCGTCATCCCGCAGGCGATGCGCATCATCATCCCGCCTCTGACCAGCCAGTATCTCAACCTGACCAAGAACTCCTCGCTCGCGGTGGCGATTGGCTATCCCGATCTCTACGCGATCGGCGGCACGATCCTGAACCAGACCGGCCAGGCCATCGAGGTGGTGGTCATCTTCATGGTCGTCTATCTCGGTATCAGTGTCCTGACCTCGCTCTTCATGAACTGGTTCAACACCAAGATGGCGCTGAAGGAGAGGTGAGCCATGCAGGAACATGACATGTCCTGGGTGCGGACCGAAATGGCGCTGGCGCAGGCTGCGCCGCGCTCGCAGGTCGGCTTCGGCGCCTGGGTCCGCAGAAACCTCTTCGCCACGCCGGTCGATTCGGTGCTGACGGTCCTGGCGCTGCTGGCGGTCGCCTGGGCGCTGCCGCAGATCCTCAACTG
>JBQCHN010000478.1:0-7054 GCA_051954615.1 Mesorhizobium sp.
GTGGAGAGGACCCCTCCCGGCCCTTCGGGCCACCCTCCCCTCAAGTGGGAGGGACTATGCCGCCGCGGCCTTGCCCGCGAATTCCCTGAACCAGCCAAGGCCCGCCTCGGTGCCGGCCTTGGGCTTGTATTCCGCGCCGACCCAGCCCGAATAGCCGAGGCCGTCGATAAAGTCATACAGGAAAGGATAGTTGATCTCGCCCGTCCCCGGCTCATGACGGCCGGGATTGTCCGCAAGCTGGATATGCGCGATGCGGCTGAGGTTGGCCTCGATGGTCCGGGCGAGATCCCCCTCCATGATCTGCATGTGGTAGATGTCGTATTGCAAATGGAGGTTCGGCGAGCCGACCTTCTCCAGAATATCGAGTCCCTGGCGCGTGTTGGTCAGGAAGAAGCCCGGAATGTCGCGCGTGTTGATCGGCTCGACCAGCAGTTTTATCCCTGCCTGCCCGAGCTTTTCGGCTGCGAACTTGAGGTTCGCGACGAAGGTTTCCTCCAGCTTTGCGCGGTCGATCCCGGCCGGCGCGATGCCGGCCAGGCAGTTGACCTGGCCGCAGCCGAGCGCCTTGGCATAGGTGATCGCCTTGTCGACGCCGGCGCGGAATTCGTCCACCCGGTCGGGCAGCACCGCGATGCCGCGCTCGCCGCCGGCCCAGTTGCCGGACGGCACGTTGAACAGCACCTGCGTCAGCCCGTTCTTCTTCAGCCGCGCGGCCACCTCGTCCGGCGTGTGATCATACGGGCCGAGATATTCCACCCCCTTGAAGCCGGCGCGGGCAGCGGCATCGAAGCGGTCGAGGAAGTCGTGCTCCTGGAAGAGCATGGAAAGATTGGCTGAAAACCGTGGCATAACTGTCATCCGTTGAGAAAATGAATCCGCCCGTTCAAGCGATGATTCAACGATTTCAAGATCCGCTCAATCGAGCAGCACGATGGCCGTCGGCGCGTCTTCGTTGCGTTCGGCAAGATCCTCGAACTCGGTGACGTTGTCGATCTCGGTGCCCATGGAGATGTTGGTGACGCGCTCCAGGATGAACTCGACGACGACAGGAACCTGATGTTCCTCCATCAGCCGCTTGGCTTCGGCCAAACCGGCCGCGCAATCTTCCGGACGGCGCACGCGCACCGCCTTGCAGCCCATCGCCTCGGCGACAGCGACATGATCGACGCCGTAGCCGACCTCGGCATGTCCGACCGTGTTGACGTTCTCGAAGGCCAGCGAGACCTCGTAGTCCATCGAGAAGCCGCGCTGCGACTGGCGGATCAGGCCGAGATAGGCGTTGTTCACGACGACGTGGATGTAGGGCAGCTTGTGCTGCGCGCCGGCGGCCAGTTCCTCGATCATGAACTGGAAGTCGTAGTCGCCCGAAAGTGCGACGATATTGGCGTCCGGCCGCGCGGCGCGTACGCCGAGGGCTGCCGGCAGCGTCCAGCCGAGCGGGCCGGCCTGGCCGCAGTTGATCCAGTTGCGCGGCTTGTAGACGTGCAGGAACTGCGCGCCGGCGATCTGGCTGAGCCCGATGGTCGAGACATAGGTGGTGTCGCGCGGGAAGGCCTTGTTCATCTCCTCGTAGACGCGCTGCGGCTTCATCGGCACGTTCTCGAAATGCGTCTTGCGCTTCATCGTCTTCTTGCGCGCGGCACACTCCTTGGCCCAGCCGGACCAGTCGCGCAGCTTGCCCGCCGTCTTCCACTCTGTGGCGACGTCGAGCAATATCTTGAGCGCGGCCCCCGCATCGGAAACAACGCCGAGGTCCGGGGCAAAGACGCGGCCGATCTGCGTCGGCTCGATATCGACGTGAACGAACTTTTTCCCCTTGGTGTAGGTGTCGACGGAACCGGTATGGCGGTTGGCCCAGCGGTTGCCGATGCCGAGCACGAAGTCCGACGCCAGCATGGTGGCGTTGCCGTAGCGGTGCGAGGTCTGCAGGCCGCACATGCCGGCCATCAGGCGGTGGTCGTCAGGGATCGTGCCCCACCCCATCAGCGTCGGGATGACCGGAACGCCGGTGATCTCGGCGAACTCGATCAGAAGATCGGAAGCGTCGGCATTGATGATGCCGCCACCGGCGACGATCAGCGGCTTCTCGGCCGCGTTGAGCATGGTCAGCGTTTTTTCGGCCTGACCGCGCGTCATCGCCGGCTTGAAGGGAGCGAGCGGCTCGTAGGCATCGATGTCGAACTCGATCTCGGCAAGCTGGACGTCGACCGGCAGGTCGATCAGCACTGGGCCGGGACGCGAGGAGCGCATCAGGTGGAAGGCCTTCTGCAAGGCCATCGGCACCAGATAAGGCTCCATGACGGTGACGGCCCATTTGGCGACCGGCGAGGCGATGGCGGCGATATCGACCGCCTGGAAGTCTTCCTTGTTGAGACGGGCACGCGGCGCCTGGCCGGTGATGCACAGGATCGGAATGGAGTCGGCGGCAGCCGAATAAAGCCCGGTGATCATGTCGGTGCCGGCCGGGCCGGAGGTGCCGATGCACAGGCCGATATTGCCCGGCTTGGCGCGGGTATAGCCCTCGGCCATGTGCGAGGCGGCCTCGACGTGGCGGGCGAGAACGTGGCGGATGGTGCCCCTCGCCTTCAGCGCCGAATAAAGCCCGTTGATCGCGGCTCCCGGCACGCCGAAGCCGCAGGTGATGCCTTCCTTTTCGAGAACGAGAACTGCCGCGTCGACGGCGCGCATCCTGCCCATGATCCAGCCTCCTGCCGGTTGTCTGTTGATGGCGGCAATGTGCCAGCAGGCGGGCTATTTTTCAATTTTTTCAAAATATTTTTTCATTATCGTATTTTCCCCATTACGTTTTGATTTTTATTGATTTTCCGTTTTTCAATTTACACCTGTGAAAAATTACGTAAAATTTTTTCATTGCCTTTTGCACCCATTCGGCGACAGTGACGCCATGGACCAGACCGAAAAGCGCCAGCGTGGACGTCCACGCGCCTTCAACGCTCCACAGGAAGCGGCTTCCGTGCAGTCGCTCGACCGGGCACTGCGCATCCTCGCCATCGTGGCGGAGGGGGCAGGCCTGTCGCTCAGCGAAATCGCCAACGCGTCGGGGGTCCCTGCCCCGACCGCCTATCGGATGCTGACGACGCTGGAAAACCACGGCATGGTCGAATTCGACAAGACCGGCCAACTCTGGTCGATCGGCGTCGAGACCTACCGCATGGGCTCGGCCTTCCTGCGCAGCCGCAAGCTGGTGGACCGCGCCCGCATCGTCATGCAGGAGCTGATGGAGAAGACCGGGGAGACGGCCAACCTCGGCGTCGCTGAGGACGACTGCGTCGTCTTCGTCAGCCAGGTGGAAACGCATCAGGCGATCCGCGCCTTCTTCCGCCCGGGCACACGCAGCCCCTTCCATGCGTCGGGCATCGGCAAGGCGGTTCTCGCCCATCTCGAACCGGAGCGTGTCGCAACCATCGCCCGCAAGGCCGGGCTGGAAGCTTTCACGACCCGAACACTGTCCACCTTGCCGGCGCTGTCCGGCGACCTTGCCGAAATCCGCCGGCGCGGCTGGTCGGTGGACGACGAGGAGCGCAACGAGGGCATGCGCTGCGTGGCAGCGGCCATCTTCAACGAATTCGGCGAACCGGTGGGCGGCGTCTCCGTCTCCGGGCCGACGGTGCGGGTGACGCCCGAACGGCTCGGCGAGATCGGGCCGCGCGTCGCGGCGGCGGCCGACGACATCACCGCCATGATCGGCGGCAAGCGCCCCTGACTGCTGTCGGGCGCGTTCGTCAGCCGATGCCGGTCACATGCCGCAGCCAGAAGGCCAGAACGACAAAGCCGACGAAGGCGGTAACGCCCGTCCAGTCGATGTTGCCGCGCCGAAGCATGGCAACGAGCTTGACCAGCAGCGCCCAGACGAAAACGGCAACCAATGCCATGGCCACGAGCCGGATCATGGATCGACCTCCAAGCACGACGTCCCTTCCTTACATTTAGAAAGGATGCAGGCGTTTTTGAGAGGCCCCCAGCAATCTCCAGCCGGATCGACGCCCGCCCGCTCGGACAATTGTCTTTACTGCCGTGGCAGATGTGCTAACCGGAGGCCGTGCCCTTGTAGCTCAGTTGGTAGAGCAGCGGTTTTGTAAACCGAAGGTCGCGGGTTCGATCCCTGCCGGGGGCACCATTTCCAACAAGGATACTGGCATCGCATGGGGCGACCTTTCGTCGCCTCGGCTTTAATTTTCAAGAAAAATCACCATGTTGGTAATGCAACGTGGAGAACAGAAATGACAACGCCAATACATCGAGAGAAACCGGAAGACAGGCACGTCAGGGCCGACAGGATTGCCAGGGAATTTATCCTTGCCGAGACGCGCGAACGCGAGCGCAAGACTGCGCGGCTTCGCGCGCTGAGGCTCGAAATGGAAGATACGGCGAAGTAGTCACGGCCCGTTCGCCGCATATCATGCCCTGCTCCGCTGCTGAACGCGAAGCAGGGCATCGCCACCTTGCGTTCAGTAGAGCGGTTCCTCGAACAGCATGGTGTCGCCATCCATCAGTGCCTTGATCTGCGCCTTGCCGCTCTTCGCCACGGCCACGCGCACGCCGAAGGGACGCACCCGCATGTCTTTCTCGATCGCCAGCCCCTCGCCTTCCGGCAGGTAGAAGCGCTCGATGCCGTAGTCGGCCGACAGCGTCGTGCCCACAGTGAGGTTCCAGCCGGAGGAAAGATGGCCTGCGATGTCCACCTCGCCGTCGGCAGCCGCATCCGGCGCCTTGCCGAGCCATGCCGATTTCGCGCGCCAGTAGCCGTCGGCGTCCTTGCCGAGCCGCACCGTCACCGGCCCGTCGTCGCTAGTCGTCTGGCCGGCGGGGATGTTGGCGATCAGCGACACCGGAAGGCGTGAGATATCGTAGCTCAGGTAGATGTAGTCGCCACGCAACAGGTCGCGCGGATCGACCGGCTCGACCTTGAGCAGCACTTCCTGTCCGTTGCGCAGGATGGCGGCGCGCCCGGCGACGATCCAGCCGAGGAAGCCGATCTGGAGCAGCGCCAGAACGAGCGCGGAGACGACGAGTTTGCGCCCGGTCATGGTCAACCTCCCTGCAAGGCCGGCGCGGCCCAGCGTTTCTCGATGCGAACGATGACGAAGGCCAGCATGGCGAGGATCACGGCGGCGAAGAGGAAGAAGCCGGCGGTGCCGAGCATCGTCTGCATGGTGACCAGATAGACGATGACGAGTTCGAAGGCGAAGCCGAGATAGGCGATCCAGCGCAGGCCCCGGCTCTCGCGCCCGGCGAGCACTATGGCCGCCGCGATGCCTGCCAGGGCGACGGCCGAAGCGATCGCGAAGTTCGCATTGGCCTCGCCGTCGTCGGCCACGGTGAACTGGATCATCGCCATTCCGGTCAGGAAGCCGATCAGCGCATGCAGCGGCAGCCTGCCGCCGAGTTGGACGATCCGCTCGACCCGTTCCGGCGCCGCCACGGCCGCCGCGAACAGCACCGCCGAGACCACGACGAGGGCGACCGCCACCTGAAGCATGTCGTGGTCGGCGGCGAACAGCGCCGCGTAAAGGATGAGCGACAACAGGATGAGATGACGCGCCGGCCGGCTCAGCGTCCAATAGGACAACAGGAACAGGACGACCGCCATCCCCACATAGAGATGCGGGAAATCCGTCTGGCCGAACAGCCGGAAGCCGCCCAGCAGGGTCATCACCAGCCAGCCGACGGCGATGCCCACCGCCGCCACCGTCAGCGGACTGGAGCGCAGCATGACGGCGGCAAGCGCGGTGCCGGCGCACCAAGTCAGCACCGCCGACGATTCGTCGCCGGTGAGATGGTACATCTGGCCGACGAGCGCGATGGCGCCGCCGAACGCCGCCGCAGCGACGATCCACAGCGCCTCGCCGATGGCCGGATGGCCGCGCGTCTTGACCACCGCGCCGCCGACATAGCCGGCAAGGATGACGGCGAACAGCGCAACCACCCGCGCCAGCCGCGGAATGGCTTCCCAGTTGGCGGCGACGAAGATGAGGATCGCGGCGCCGAACAGAAGTGCTGCCATCATCGCCAGGATGGAGCCGAAGCTGAGGGAGCGGCGATCGTTCGTCTCGACGTCCCTTGCCAGCGCATCGGCCGTCGCGGCGTCGATCAGCCCGTTTTGTGCCCAGCGCGCGATGTCCTGCCTGACCCTGGTCGAATAGCTGGCCATGAGGTCTTTCCTATAAATTTAGTCGAATTACCAGAGGATGGGCGTAAATTGTTGACGTGACGGCACTTTCCGATTCGGGTTTCTTTGTGACGAAAGCGCGAAAGGGTAGCCATATTGCATTGCACAAAATGCATTGCTGCCATGCACCAATGGCGCTTTTAAATCGATATGGGCGCACCTATCTTCGGGTCACACAAAGAGACGAACCGATCCGAACCAAAGACGAAACGAGTTAGTACCATGAACCTGATCCGCAACTACCGCAACTGGCGCCGCTACCGGGACACCGTGTCCGAGCTGAGCCGCCTGAGCAACCGTGAACTGAGCGACCTGGGCATCAGCCGCGGCGACATCCCTTTCGTGGCCCGCAAGGCCGCCTGATCTACCGGATCCTCGACGATCCGGGCAGTTACCTGAGAGACGAACGATGAACCTGATCCGCAATTACCGTAACTGGCGCGCTTATCGCGACACGGTGACCGAACTGGATCGCCTGTCGAACCGCCAACTTCATGATCTCGGCATCCTGCGTGACGAGATCAGGACCGTCGCCCGCAGGGCGATAGCCTAAGGAATTTCGTCTGGGTCGACCTCCTCCCCGACCCCGGCGAATACGACCAACCTTCATCCTCCTCCCGAAGGTTGGTCACCGAAACGGCGCCCGCCGGACCTCCTCCCCCGGCGGGCGTTGTTACCGGAAAAGGGTTTCGCCCCCTTTCAAAAGGCGAAAGGAATTTCGTCAAAGCCGACCTCCTCCCCGGCGATGACGAATACGGCCAACCTTCATCCTCCTCCCGGAGGTTGGCCACCGAAACGGCGCCCGCCGGACCTCCTCCCCCGGCGGGCGTTGTTACCGGAAAAGGGTTTCGCCCCCTTTCAAAA
>JBQCHN010000479.1:0-6757 GCA_051954615.1 Mesorhizobium sp.
GTCGCCAACCAACCCGAACCCGACCGTATCGAACAGGTCGCCGGCCGCATCGCTGCCTTCCTGCGCCTGCAGAACACGCCGAGCGCCGAGCGCCGCGTCGCGGTCCTGATCCCTGACTACCCCAGCGCACCCGGCCGCACCGGCTATGCCGTCGGCCTCGACGTACCGTCCTCTGTGCTCGCCATGCTGCATGACCTCAAGGACGCCGGCTATGCCGTTGAAGGGATTCCGGATTCGCCGCGCGATTTGCTGGATATGCTGGAGCAAGGCAGCGAGGGACTATCGCCGGAAGATTATCGCCGCCATTTCGCCCACCTGCCCGTCGCCGCACGCGAGGCCGTGGAGCAGGCATGGGGCAATGCCGATACAAAGTCCTTCCCTTTCCGCGCCGCCACCTTCGGCGCAGTCATCGTAGCCCTCGCCCCCGACCGGGGCCGCTCCGAGGATCGCCGCGCCGATTATCATGACCCGACGCTCCCTCCCCGTCATGAACTGGTCGCCTTCGGCCTGTGGCTCCGCAAGAAGCTCGACGTTCACGTCGCCATTCATGTCGGCGCGCACGGCACGCTGGAATGGCTGCCCGGCAAGACCGTGGCGCTCGGTCAAAGCTGTTTTCCAGAAATCGTCACCGGGTCCCTGCCGGTCATCTATCCGTTCATCATCTCCAACCCGGGCGAGGCGGCGCAGGCCAAGCGCCGCATAGCTGCCGTCACCCTCGGCCACCTGCCGCCGCCATTGGCGAGCGCGGGTCTGGACGAGAATCAGCAGAAACTGGAGCGGCTGGTCGACGAATACGCGCAGGCCGACGGCCTCGACCGCCGCCGCCGCGATCGGCTAGCGAAACTGATCGTCGAGACGGCGCAGGCCACCGGCCTGTCCGCCGAGGCCGGCGTGGCGAGAACAGACGCGCCCGACGAAGCCTTGCGCCGCATCGACGCCTGGCTGTGCGATCTGAAGGATTTCGCCATCAAAGATGGGCTGCACGTCTACGGCCGTCAGGGCGACGGCGAAGCCGATTCGCTGCGCCTCGCCAGCGCCGCCGCCGAAAAACAAAACCTGCTCGCCGCGCTTGATGGTCGCCACATTCCCGCCGGCCCTTCCGGCGCGCCCGCGCGGGGCCGCAGCGACGTGCTTCCCACCGGCCGCAACCTCTTCACCGCCGATCCGCGCACCATGCCGACGCCTACCGCCTTCGATCTCGGCAGGGCCGCCGCCGACGAGATCGTCACTTCCTATTTGCAGACGCACGGCGACTGGCCGCGGGCGCTGGTCATCGACCTGTGGGGCTCGGCCTCGTTGCGCACCGGCGGCGAGGAGATCGCGCAGGGGCTGGCGCTGATGGGCTGTCGGCCGCAATGGGATGCCGCCACCGGCCGCGTCACCGGCATCGAGGTGCTGCCGCCGGCAGCCCTCGGGCGCCCGCGCATCGATGTCACCTGGCGCATTTCCGGCCTGTTCCGCGACATGTTTCCGACCCAGATCGCGCTGATCGACGCAGCCGCCCGCGCCGTCGCCGAACGCGACGAGGACGATTCGGAAAACCCGCTGGCGGCCGCGCGCCGCGCCACCGGCAAAGTCGAACCGCGCATCTTCGGCTCCTCGCCAGGCACCTACGGCGCCGGACTGGAAAGCCTGCTTGCCGGCGGCACATGGGAACGGCGCGAAGACCTCGGCCGCGCCTATCTCGACGCCGCCTCGCATGCCTATGGCGGCGCCGAGGGCGAAGGAGCGGCGGCGCCCGACGCCTTTGCCGGCCGCATCGCCGAGGCCGACCTGCTCGTCCACAGCGGCGACGATCCCGGCCGCGATATCCTCGAAGGCTCGGCCGATGTCGCCTTCATCGGCGGTTTCTCCGCTGCGGTCGCTGCCCTTGGCGGCAAGGCCGACGTCATCGTGCTCGACACCACCGACCCGCAGAAGCCGAAGCCGCGCTCGGTGGCCGAAGCGGTCGGCCGCGTGGTGCGGGCGCGCGCCGTCAACCGGCGCTTCATCGACGGCCAGATGCGGCATGGCCCGCGCGGCGCCGCCGAATTCGCCGAGACGGTGGACCGGCTGGTCGGCTTTGCCGAAACGACCCACGCCATTCCGGGTGCCCTCATCGAGGCCGTCCACGACGCCTATGTCGGCGACGAAGCCGTGCGCGCCTTCCTGCTGAAGGAAAACCCGGCGGCGGCCAAGGTCATCGCCGAACGGTTCCTGTCGGCGCGACGGCGTGGCCTGTGGCATCCGCTGCGCAATGCGATCGACGACGATCTCGCCGCGTTGATTGCCGAGGCTGAGACACGACAGGTCGCGAAATCGTCCCTTCCTGTTTCGGCGGCACTGTCGCCAAACCCCTCCGAGGCGGCCGAATGACCGCCTTGGCGCAAAGGCGCGGCGCCTGTCCTGCCTTGTCGGCCCCGATGCAGACCGGCGATGGCCTGCTGGTGCGCCTCAATCCGGTCGCTGCTGGTCTTCCCACCGATGCCCTGATCGGGCTTTGCGAATCCGCAGCCCGCCACGGCAACGACATCATGGAAATCACCCAGCGCGGCTCGATCCAGATCCGCGGCCTGACGCTGCAAAGCGCCAGCCTGCTGGCGGACGACGTGAATGCGCTGGGCATAGTTGTGCGCAACGGCGTGCCGGTCGAGACGAGCCCGCTGGCGGGCATCGATCCGGATGAAACCGCCGATCCGCGCCCGCTGGCGGAGGCGATCCGCACGGCGATCGAAAATGCCGGCCTGTCACGCCGGCTCGGCCCGAAAGTGTCGGTGGTCGTCGACGGCGGCGGCCGCATCGGCATGGGCGCGCTTCTGGCCGATGTGCGGCTGACTGCCGTTCGGCGCGAACAGGAAACATATTGGCATCTGGCCGTCGGCGGCACCGCCACTACCGCCCGGCCGGTGGGACCGTTTGCCGAAGCAGAGGCGTGCGAGGCGACCGTCGCGACGCTCGAAGCCATTGCCGCGCTCGGACACGAGGGGCGCGGCAAAAATATAAACGCAGGGCACCCCCCCACCCCTAACCCCTCCCCACAAGGGGGCGGGGAAGCTGCCGCGCCCAAGTCCCCCTCCCCCTTGTGGGGAGGGGTTAGGGGTGGGGGTGCACGACCGTCGCCGCTTGTCTCTGCCTTGCTCCTCGCCATCTTCCCCCTCGCCAACTCCACTCACGCCCTTGCCATTGCCCTGCCCTTCGGCTCGATACCTGCGGAAGCGCTTGCCGCATTGGCACGAGCCGCCGCCGGTCTCGGCGCAACCGAAATCCGCCCCGCGCCCGGCCGCATGCTGCTCCTGCTCGGCCTCACCGCCGAATCCGCCACGGCGCTTCGGAGCCGGGCCGCCGCGCTCGGCTTCGTCACCGACGTCGCCGACCCGCGCCTCTCCATCGCCGCCTGTCCCGGCGCCCCGGCCTGTGCGTCCGGCCATATAGAGACCCGCGCGCTGGCGGAGCAGGTGGCACGGCAGAACGCCGGCCTGCTCGACGGCTCCTTCACCCTGCACGTCTCCGGCTGCGCAAAGGGCTGTGCCCATCCGAGCTCCGCGACCCTGACGCTCGTCGGCGGCGAGAACGGCGCCGGACTTGTCGTCAACGGAACGGCAAAAACCCTTCCGGCCAGCTACGCCTCAGGCTATGACGCCGCGCGCGGCATCGACCGGGTGGCGGCGCTGGTGCGAACCGACCGCCGTCCGGACGAAACCACCGCCGCCTGCCTCGCCCGTCTCGGCGCGGCAGCAATCGCAACCGCCTTCGCTGAAGGATGACATGACCGCCTACGACTATATCCGCGACGGCAATGCGATCTACGAGCGCTCTTTCGCCATCATCCGCGCCGAGGCAGACCTCGCGCGCTTCTCCGAGGCGGAGGCCGACGTCGCCATCCGCATGATCCATGCCTGCGGCCAGGTCGAGGCGGCGAAGAGCTTTGCGTTCTCGCCCGATTTCGTCGTAGCGGCACGTGCAGCCCTCGCCGCCGGCGCGCCGATCCTGTGCGATGCCGAGATGGTGGCGCACGGCGTCACCCGCGCCCGTCTGCCTGCGGGCAACGAGGTGATCTGCACACTGCGCGACCCGCGCACCGCCGGAATCGCCAAGGCGATCGGCAACACCCGTTCGGCCGCGGCTATCGACCTGTGGGGAGAGCGCATGAAGGATGCGGTCGTCGCCATCGGCAACGCTCCGACCGCCTTGTTCTACCTCCTGGAAAAACTGCGTGACGGCGCGCCGAAGCCGGCGGCAATCGTCGGCATGCCTGTCGGCTTCGTCGGCGCGGCCGAATCCAAGGACGTGCTGGCCGAGAATTCTTATGGCGTGCCGTGGGCCATCGTGCGCGGCCGGCTCGGCGGCTCGGCCATGACTGCCGCCGCCCTCAATTCACTGGCGAGGCCGGGGCTGTGAGCGCGCTGCCTGCATCCGGCCACCTGATCGGCGTCGGCACCGGCCCCGGCGATCCCGAATTGCTAACACTGAAGGCGGTGCGCGCGCTCGGCGAAGCCGACGTCATCGCCCATTTCGCCAAGCGCAACGCCAACGGCAACGCCCGCGCCATCGTATCCGCGCATATGAAGCCCGGCGTGACGGAACTGCCGCTGCATTATCCGGTCACCACCGAGATCGCCAAGGATCACGCCGACTACAAGGCGCAGATCCTCGCCTTCTACGAGGAGTCGGCCGCAAAGGTCGCCACCCATCTCGAAGCCGGCCGTACGGTTGCGGTGCTCTCGGAAGGCGACCCGCTGTTCTACGGCTCCTACATGCACCTGCACGTCCGCCTCGCCCACCGCTTCCCGACGCAGGTCATCCCCGGCGTCACCGCCATGTCGGGCTGCTGGTCGACCACCGGTCACCCCATCGTGCAGGGCGACGATGTGCTCACCGTCCTGCCCGGCACTATGCCGGAAGCCGAGCTGACGCGCCGGCTTGAAGACACCGACGCTGCCGTCATCATGAAGGTCGGCCGTAATCTGCCGAAAATCCGGCGTGCGCTGGCCGCTACGGCCAAGCTCGAACGCGCCGTCTATGTCGAGCGCGGCACCATGACGAACGGAGCGTCCATGCGCCTTACCGACAAGGCAGACGACAGCGCGCCTTATTTCTCCATCGTTCTGGTCGCAGGCTGGCTCGACCGGCCCGGCTCAGCTTCCATTTCGGGAGCGGTTCTGTGAGCGGCCGGCTGACCGTCATCGGCCTCGGTCCCGGCAGCGCCGAGCAGGTCACGCCGGAAGCGAGCCGCGCCGTCGCCGAAGCGACGTACTTCTATGGCTACAAGCCCTATGTCGACCGGCTCGATCTCGGCGCCCACCAGACCCGCATCGCCTCCGACAACCGCGAAGAACTGGCTCGCGCCAAGGAAGCGCTGGAAAAGGCGGCCGAAGGGCATAGCGTCGCCGTCGTGTCCGGCGGCGATCCTGGCGTCTTCGCCATGGCGGCAGCCGTCTGCGAGGCGATCGAGGCCGGGCCGGTAGAGTGGCGCAGCATCGAGCTCGGCATCGTTCCGGGCGTCACCGCCATGCTGGCGGTTGCTGCCCGCGCCGGCGCGCCGCTCGGGCATGATTTCTGCGCCATATCGCTGTCGGACAACCTGAAGCCGTGGGACCTGATCGAGCTGCGCCTGCTGGCGGCGGCCGGCGCCGGCTTCGTCATCGCCCTCTACAACCCGATCTCCAAGTCCCGCCCCTGGCAGCTCGGCCGCGCCTTCGAGTGCCTTGCCGCCGTGCTGCCCGGCACCACGCCCGTGATCTTCGGCCGTGCCGCCGGCCGTCCGGACGAACGCATCGAGGTGCTGCCGCTGGCGCTCGCCGATCCGGAAAAGGCCGACATGGCGACCTGCATCATCATCGGTTCGCCCGAAACCCGCATCATCAAGCGCGAAGGTCGCTCGACGCTGGTCTACACGCCGCGCTCCGCCACAGGGCCGAGCATATGACCGGCCATGGCGACGAGCTCATGGACCGTCGGCGCCGAAGGCACGTCGGGCAAGCAGGGCCGTCGTACCATGACGACCTCGATACCGAGCGCGCGCGCGGCGGCGATCTTGCCGTAGGTCGCGGAACCGCCGCTGTTCTTCGACACCACCGCGTCGATGCCATGGCCCTCCAGAAGCGCCAACTCGTCCGCCGTCTCGAACGGCCCGCGCGCAAGGATGTATTCGGCATCCGGCACGGCGAGCGGCGGGTCGACCGGATCGACGGAACGGACCAGATAATGGTGCTGCGGCGCCGACTCGAAAGCGCCGACCTCCTGCCGGCCGAGCGCGAGGAATACATGTCGGGGCGCGCTGCCCAGCGCACGCACAGCGCCGGAGACGTCATCGACCTCGCTCCAGCGGTCGCCCTCGACGCGCTCCCAGCCGGGCCGGCGCAGCGCCAGCAGCGGCACGCCGGCAAGGCGCGCGGCATCGGCGGCATTGGCGGAGATGCGCGCGGCATAAGGATGCGTGACATCGACCAGCAGGCCGATGGCGTTTTCCCTCAGATAGTCTGCCAGCCCCTCGGCGCCACCGAAGCCGCCAACCCGGACCGGCACGCCCTGTCCGACGGGATTTTCGGTGCGTCCGGCAAGCGACAGCACCACCGCGCAATCGCCTCTCGCGGCCAGCGCTGCCGCGATCTGCCGCGCTTCGGCCGTGCCGCCGAGAATGAGAATGCGGTGTGTCGTCATGCTTGCTGAAACCGCCGGCCGAGGCACCTGGTTGACCGTCGTCGGCATCGGCGAGGACGGTGTAGCGGGTCTTGGCGAGAACGCCAAGCAGGCGATTGCCTCGGCAGCGTTCGTCTTT
>JBQCHN010000480.1:0-2919 GCA_051954615.1 Mesorhizobium sp.
CGGCGCCAGTTCAACCAGTCGGCCGAACTCGGCCGGGCATTGGCGCATCTCACCGGCCTGCCGTTCGCGCCGGAAGCGGTCAGGCGCATCAAGCTGACGCGCCAGCAGGTCGGGCTGGAGCGCGCCCAGCGCGAGGAGAACGTGCGTGCCGCCTTCCGCGTGCCGGCCGAGGCCGAGATCACCATCGCCGGCCGCAGCGTGCTGCTGGTCGACGATGTCTACACCACCGGCGCGACCGTCCGCGCCGTCACCAAGGCACTGAAAAGGGGCGGCGCCGGCGCAGTGGACGTGCTGACCTTCGCCCGCGTGCTGCCGGGGGACCTCCGGCAAGGGGAGACCGGACGGGGGGACTTCCGGGCAGACGAGTCCGCGACTATATAGCCTTGAAACAGGATGGCTGGCTGATGGCCGACGTGACGATCTATACGCGCATGATGTGCGGCTATTGCGCCGCGGCAAAAAGGCTGCTGGAGCGCAAGGGCGTCGCCTATACCGAGCACGACGCGTCGTTTTCGCCCGAACTGCGCCAGGAGATGATCAGCCGCGCCCACGGCCGCTCGACCTTCCCGCAGATATTCATCGGCGACGTGCATGTCGGCGGTTGCGACGACCTGCACGACCTCGAGCGCGAAGGTCGGCTTGACGCCCTGCTTGCCGGCCAGCCGGCCAACTGAGATCGGAGACCGTCATGGCCGCATTCAAGGTTGCCGCAATCCAGATGCGTTCGGGCACCGATCCCGAACGTAATGTCGCCGATATGGAGCGCATGGTGCGCGAGGCTGCGGGGCAGGGCGCCCGCTACATCCAGACGCCGGAGATGACCGGCGCCATGGTGCGTGACGCCGAGGCGCGCAAGGCTGCCTTTACCACGCAGGACAAGGACAGCGTCGCTGCCGCGGCCGGCCGGCTGGCGGGTGAACTCGGCGTCTTCCTGCATGTCGGCTCGACCGCGATCCGGCGTGCCGACGGCAAGCTCGCCAACCGGGCGCTGCTTTACGCGCCGGACGGCTCGCTGCGGGCCAGCTACGACAAGATCCACATGTTCGACGTCGACCTCGACAAGGGCGAGAGCTGGCGCGAATCCTCGGCCTACGAGCCGGGTAAGGAGGCTGTCGTCACCGACATCGGCGAGGCCCGGCTGGGCTTCGCCATCTGCTACGACCTGCGCTTCCCGCAGCTTTTCCGCACCGAGGCGCTGGCGGGTGCCGATCTGCTGTCGGTGCCGGCTGCCTTTACGCGCCAGACCGGCGAGGCGCACTGGCATGTGCTGCTCAGGGCGCGGGCCATCGAGAACGGCGCGTTCGTCGTCGCCGCCGCACAGGGTGGCGTGCACGAGGACGGTCGCGAGACCTACGGCCATTCGTTGATCGTCGATCCGTGGGGCCGCGTGCTGGCCGAAGCCGACCATGCCGAGCCCGGCGTGATCGTGGCGGAGATCGACGCCGCCCAGTCGGCCGCCGCGCGTGCCAAGATCCCCAACCTGAAGAACGCGCGCGAATTCACGCTGGAGACCGTCACCGGCCCGGCACCGGCCCTGAGAGGGGCGGCGTCGTGATCCGGTTTTCCCTGATCTGCGAGCACGACCACGAATTCGAGGCCTGGTTCCGCTCCAACGACGATTTCGATACCCAGAACAAGCGTGGCTTCGTCGAATGCCCTTCCTGCGGCTCCAAGAAGGTCGGCAAGGCGCTGATGGCGCCGGCCGTCTCGACCGGCCGTAGCCGGGAGAAGATGGCGCTGGCCATGGGCCAGGCGCAAAAGGAAGCGATGGCGCAGCTCAAGGCGCTGTCGGAAAAGATGCGCGAGAACGCCGACTATGTTGGCGACAAGTTTGCCGAGGAAGCGCGCAAGATACATTTCGGCGAAACCGATCCGCGCGGCATCTATGGCGAAGCAACCGCCGAGGAGGCGCGCTCGCTTGCCGAGGACGGTGTCGACTTTATGCCGATCCCGGTGTTTCCCGACGACCGCAACTGATTTGTGCCTGCGGCCGTTCAGTCGGCCAGGCCGGCGATCAGCTTTTCGAGCAGGGCAGCGAGCCTTTCGCGTTCTTCCGCATCCAGGCAGGACAGGATCCGGTGCTCGTTCTCAATATGCGCCTCGACGGCACGGTCGATCAGCTCTCGGCCCTCTTCGGTAAGCTGAACCATGAGGCCGCGCCGGTCGCTCGGATGCGGCACGCGGCGGATCAGCCCGGCCTTTTCCAGCCGGTCGAGGCGGTTGGTCATGGCGCCCGAGGTCACCATCGTCGTCTCGTAGAGCGCCGTCGGCGTCAGCGAGAAGGGCGCGCCCGAACGGCGCAGCGTCGCCAGCACGTCGAATTCGCCGTGCTGCAAGCCGTAGCGCGCAAAAAGCGGCGCCAGCCGGTCGCGGGCCACAAGTGTCGCCGCCTCGCCCAGCCTGCCCAGCACCGCCATCGGCGATACGTCGAGGTCCGGCCTTTCCTTGCGCCATTGCGCGATCGCTTTGCCTGCGCGGTCCATGCTCTGCCAAAAGTATCTTGACGTTAAGAATCTTTACGATAATTATAATCCGAATCTCGATGTGGGCAAGCCCGCTCTCTCACGGAACCGCACCATGGCGTCGCTCTGGAATTCGGCCTTCGCGCTGCTCGTCGTTACCGGCGCTCTGCTCGGGCTGACGCTACCCTTCGGCAAGATGGGCACGGATGCCGGCGCGCCGGGCATGGTGTGGGCCTTCGTCGTCTCGCTGGGCGCCGGCGGCCTTCTGCTGGCCGCGTTGCTCGCCAGCGGCCGTGGGATGCGGCTGACGGCGCGCCGGCTGCGCTATTTCCTCGTCACGGCGGCGGTGTCCTACGCCTTTCCCAATTTCCTGATGTTTTCGGCCATTCCGCATCTCGGCGCCGGCTACACGGGCATCATGTTCACGCTGTCGCCGATCATCACGCTGGTCTTTTCG
>JBQCHN010000481.1:0-3209 GCA_051954615.1 Mesorhizobium sp.
CTCCCGACCGGGCTTCGCCCGGCCACCCTCCCCTCAAGGGGGGGGAGAAGACGACGCACGTCGTCGTCGCCACGCCCGGATTTTGTCCGTCTGGCCATTATCAAAGAGCAGACCTCATTGCTTGAGGTCGGGAAGCGGGCGCGGGGCCGAGCCTGCTAAGTTAAATACTGGCGCGGCTTCCCGCGCCCGCCGGTGTTCTTGCCTCCCCGAGGGTCGCTGCCATTCGGCCCGCTGGCTCGGTCGAGGCCCGGACTTGGGGGTTCATCGCCCAGCAACGCACCGTTACGCTGCCAGCCCGGCACCGTCCCCTGTCACAAGCGCCCGGTTCGCGACCCGCGTTCCCGAACGGGAGATGGCAGGCAGTATGAGGCGGGTGCAGGAGACGTGGATAAGTTTTTTGTGCTGCGGAGCCGCGCGTCTCAAACCAGCAGCAGAACCACCCATGCCACCGCGAACAGCGCCATCAGCAGCGCGTCGGCGATGCGGTAGAGCCTGAGCGCACGGCGGATGTCGGTGCTGTCGGCCTCGCGGCGGCCGCCTTCGCCCATGAAGGAGTCGTCGACCGTCACGCCGCCATAGGTGCGCGGGCCGGCCAGCGCCAGGCCGAGCGCGCCGGCCATCGCGGCTTCCGGCCAGCCGGCGTTCGGCGAGCGGTGCTTTTTCGCGTCGCGCCGCAGGGCGCCCCACGCGGCAGCGGCGTCGGTGTCGCGCATGAGATAAGCTGCCGCGACGATCAGCAGCCCGGTCAGCCGCGAGGCGGGCAGGTTGACGAGATCGTCGAAGCGGGCGGCGGCCCAGCCGAAAGCTTCGTGACGCGGCGTCCTGTGGCCGATCATCGAATCGGCGGTGTTGGCGGCCTTGTAGGCGACGCCGCCCGCGAGACCGCCGACGCCGAGCCAGAAGGCCGGTGCCACCACGCCGTCGGAGAAGTTCTCGGCCAGGCTCTCGATCGCCGCGCGGCAGATGGCCGGTTCGTCCAGCCGGTCGGGATCGCGGCCGACGATCATCGAGACGGCCCTGCGGCCCGCCTCCAGCCCGCCGGAATCCAGCGCGTCGGCCACCGCCTGCACATGCTGGCCGAGGCTCTTCTGGGCGAGCAGCGCGGTCGCCAGCAGCGCGGTGAGCAGGAAGCCGAGCGGCAACCCCTCGACGACGTGCTGCAGCAGGAAAGCGAGGACGGCGGGCAGAAGGACGATGACCAGCAGGGCTTCGATGCCGGCGAAGCGACGGTGGCTGTCGGTATCGGAGGCGCGGTTGAGCCGCCGGTCGAGACAGGCTATCAGGCGGCCGAGCCACGTCACCGGATGGCCGATCGCGCGGTAGAGCCGGTCGGGGTAGCCGAACAGGGCTTCAGCAGCCAGCGACAGAAGGGCAGTCAGCACGGACATGGGGCTTCCGGACAAGGCAGTGGCGGCGTTGGATCACGGCGGAAGCCTCGGCCGGGCGCGCGCGCTGTTTCCATTCGCGCCCGAACCGTTCGTCGATCTCTCGACCGGGATCAATCCGCACTCCTATCCGGTTTTTCAGCTGCCCGCCACCGCGCTGACGCGCCTGCCGGAGGCGGCCCGACTCGCGGAACTGACCGGGATCGCGGCCTCCGCCTACGGTGCGCCATCGGCGGCGCATGTCGTCGCAGCACCCGGCACGCAGATCCTTTTGCCGCGCGTCGCGGCCATGGTGACGCCGGGCCGGGCAGCGGTGCTGGGGCCGACCTATGCCGAGCACGCGCGGGCAGCAAAGCTGGCCGGCCACGGCGTTGCCGAGGTCGCCGACTTCGACGCGCTGGCCGATTTCGACCTCGCCATCGTCGTCAACCCGAACAACCCGGACGGGCGGATCGTGTCACGCAGGCAACTGCTCGATCTCGCCGGGCGGCTCAACGCAAAGGGCGGCCTGCTGGTGGTGGACGAGGCCTTCATGGATGTCGGCCCGCGCGCCGAAAGCATTGCCGGCGATGTGGGCGCCGGCGGCATGGTGGTGCTGCGCTCGTTCGGCAAGTTCTTCGGGCTGGCGGGCGTGCGGCTGGGTTTTGCCCTGACCGATACGGCGACGGCCGCGCGGCTGGCCGGCGATTTCGGCCCATGGGCGGTGTCCGGGCCGGCGCTGGAATACGGCATCGCCGCCCTTGCCGATCACGGCTGGCAGGAGGCCATGCGCAAAAGGCTGACCAGCGAGGCGGTGCGGCTGGACGCCTTGCTTTCCCGGTTCGGCGTTCCGGTTGCCGGCGGCACGTCGTTGTTCCGCTTCCTCGATTTCGCCGGTGCGGCCGGCCTGTTCGCGGCGCTCGGCGAGCGGGGTGTCCTGCTGCGCCATTTCGCCGGGCGGCCGGGCGTGCTGCGAGCCGGCCTGCCGGGCGGCGAGGCCGAATGGCAGAGGCTGGAAGCGGCCCTTGCCGACTGGGCGCGGACGGGCCGAGATCAGGACAAGGAGGCGCGGCCTTGAGCGAAATCCATGTCTGCCCGCTGTCGAGGATCGAGGAGACGGTGACGCGCACCGGGGCGCGGCGGCTGCTGTCGCTGCTCGGCGCCGGCGCCGCGGTGACCCGTCCCGCCGTTATCCGGCCGGAGGACCACCTGCATCTCACCATGAACGACATCGCCGAGGCGCAGGAAGGCATGACGCTGCCGGGCGAAGCGCATGTGTCGAGGTTGCTCGATTTCGCTCGCAATTGGGACCGCGCGCAGCCGCTGGTGGTGCATTGCTACGCCGGCATCAGTCGCTCGACGGCGGCCGCCTACATCATCGCCGCGGCACTTGCGCCCGAACGCGACGAGGAGGAACTGGCGCAAACGCTGCGCCGGCTTTCGCCGTCCGCGACGCCCAACCCGAGGCTGGTCGCCGTCGCCGACGTGCTGCTGGAACGCAACGGCCGCATGGTGACGGCGATCAAGCGCATCGGCCGTGGCGCGGACGCCTTCGAGGGCGTACCGTTCGGGTTGAGGGTCAACGGGTAAACGCCCGGAATGACGACGGTGGGTGCCTACGCCACCCATTCCCCCAGCTTCGCCTTCCTCACATCGCGCAGGAGCCGGATGAAACCGTCGGCCTGGTATTCGGCGGTGAGCCGGCCCTTTTCCGCCGTGGCGAGCCTGGCTTCGCCGACGACGCCGTTCGGGTTGAGGTCGGAGGCGATCCAGGCGAAGGCGTGGGCGCCGGTCGGTTTCAGGAGTTCGAATTCCTGCTCGGCGCGCTGGACGCTGGAGACGAAA
>JBQCHN010000482.1:0-3199 GCA_051954615.1 Mesorhizobium sp.
ATTGGCCTCCTTCAGGAAATAGTCGAAGGCAAGCCGCAGGATGTCATCCAGCAGCGCGTCGTCGGCCGAAGTATGGGCGAAGGCGTCCATGCCCGTCGGTATAGCCGCTTCGCCGCGCCGGTGCAGTCAAACGTCGGTGAATTCCACCGCTACTGGAGGCTTTTCGTCTCGCCGGAAACCGGGTCGAACTTGATTTCCACCTTGGCGTTGTCGGTGGTGTAATAGGTCACCTCGTAGCCGCCGTCGTCCCACTCGACCTCGCCGATGTAGCGGAAGTCCGGCCGCTGCTCGACCTTGGCGATGATCTCGGACAGTTTCTTGCCGTTCTGCGGCGGTTCGCGCATGGCCTGTTGGGCTGCGGCGGTGCCGGCCAGCGTCAGGGACAGGGCGGCGGCGGCGATCATCGGCTTCAGCATGTTTTCCCTCGTCGGTTTGGCGGTAACCAGCAGTCTACTCGGGCTCGTAGCGCGTGCCCAGCCCACCCATGTCGCGGCGTATGGCGCGCTCCTCCTCGTCGTCGGGCAACGCCTGGTCGCTTTCTTGATCCGGATTGTCGTCGTCCTCCTCGGGCAATTCCTCGTCCCGCCCGGCATCGGGGTGGCCCTCCGCGTCTTCCGGCACACCGTCGGGCGCTATCGGCGCCCCTTCCAGCGCGTCCCAGTCCTGTTCGGCGGGCTCGGGCGCCTCGGCGTCGACGCCGGCCGGGATATCGGGGCGGGACGGCCTGTCGAACCGGCTTCGGTCGACCGGTGCCCTGCGCGGTCCTTCTTCGTCGGGTCTCATCTCACGCTCCTGTGGCATCGACAGGCTCAACTCGCGCAGCGGCCTGTTCGTTCCCTCGCTCGACCGCCATAGGGGGAACCATTCGCGCCGACGGGGCTTTGGTCGAGGTGCAAACAAAACGGAGGCGGATCATGAAACCGCTCCTCATCGCCTGGACGGGCGCGGCCCTGCTGGCGCTGGCGCTGCCCGGCGCCGCGCAGACCGGCACCCCGCAGCCCGACGGGCAGCAACCCTGCCAGGCCGAGCCCGACCAGAGACAGGACCAGCAGCAGAAGACGAACGGCGAGGAGCAGAAGGGCGCCGGCAAGGACAGCCTGACCGGGAAGCTCGCGCCCTGCGGCGGTGTGCTCCAGCCGCCGCCGACCGGCGACAGCGAAGCGGCCAAGCCGGCGCCGGACGAAGGCAACACGCCGATCATCAAGCCGGGCGAAGTGCCGCCGCAGCCACCGAAGCAGCAATAGGCCCGCCGGCATCGATTGCCGGCCATGGCAGGCGCACGCCGGCTCCTCGCGCGCGGCGGGAGATGTCAGCAGGCGCCTTGAAATCCGGTTGCGCATCCCGACATTCGGGGCCACAAGCGCGAATCCATTTTTCACGAAGTCCTTTTGCCATGCAGCCCATCATCTCCATTGCCGGCGTGTCGAAAACCTATGCCACCGGTTTCACCGCGCTGAAGGACATCAACCTGGAGATCAGGCGCGGCGAGATCTTCGCCCTGCTCGGCCCCAACGGCGCCGGCAAGACGACGCTGATCTCCATCGTCTGCGGCATCGTCAACCGCTCCTCCGGCACGGTGACGGTGGACGGCCACGACATCGGCAGCGACTACCGCGCCGCGCGCAGCCTGATCGGGCTGGTGCCGCAGGAGTTGACGGTGGAGACCTTCGAGACGGTCAGGAACGTGCTCGCCTTCAGCCGCGGCCTGTTCGGCAAGAAATCCGACCCGGCGCTGGTCGAGAAGGTGCTGAAGGACCTTTCGCTGTGGAACAAGCGCGATTCCAAGATCATCACGCTGTCGGGCGGCATGAAGCGGCGGGTCATGATCGGCAAGGCGCTCGCCCACGAGCCGCAGATCCTGTTCCTCGACGAGCCGACGGCGGGCGTCGACGTCGAGTTGCGCAAGGACATGTGGGCGCTGGTGCGCGGCCTTCGCGACGCCGGCGTCACCATCATCCTGACCACGCACTACATCGAGGAAGCCGAGGAGATGGCCGACCGCGTCGGCGTCATCAACAAGGGCGAGATCGTGCTGGTGGAGGAAAAGACCGAGCTGATGCGCAAGCTCGGCCGCAAGCAGCTCATCGTGCAGTTGCGCGAGCCGCTCAAGGCCGTGCCGGAGGTGCTGGCCGCCTACCGGCTGGAGCTTTCGGGCGACGGCAATGCGCTCACCTACACCTACGACAACCAGGCCGAGCGGCCGGGCGTCGCCTCGCTGCTGCGCGACCTGGAAAGCGCCGGCGTAGCCTTCCGCGACATCGACACCGAGGCGAGCTCGCTTGAAGAGATCTTCGTCAACCTGGTGAGGAAGACGCCATGAATTTTCGCGCCGTATGGGCGATCTACAGGGTGGAGATGGCGCGCACGCTGCGCACGCTCCTGCAAAGCGTGATCTCACCGGTCATTTCGACCTCGCTCTACTTCGTCGTCTTCGGCGCGGCCATCGGCTCGCGCATTTCGGAGATCAACGGCATCAGCTACGGCGCCTTCATCGTGCCGGGGCTGATCATGCTGTCGCTGCTGACGCAATCGATCTCCAACGCTTCCTTCGGCATCTATTTCCCGAAGTTCATCGGCACCATCTTCGAAATCCTGTCGGCGCCCGTCTCCTATCTGGAGGTGGTGCTGGCCTATGTCGGCGCGGCAACGACGAAATCGGTGGCGATCGGGCTCATCATCCTGGGCACCGCAGCCCTGTTCGTCGACCTCCACATCGAGCACCCGTTCTGGATGGTCGCCTTCCTCATCCTGACGGCGGTGACGTTCTCGCTGTTCGGCTTCATCATCGGCATCTGGGCGGCGAATTTCGAGCAGTTGCAACTGGTGCCGCTGCTGATCGTCACGCCGCTGACCTTCCTCGGCGGCTCGTTCTATTCCATCGACATGCTGCCGGGCGTCTGGCGCACGATCACGCTGTTCAACCCGGTCGTCTATCTGGTGAGCGGCTTCCGCTGGGCCTTCTTCGGCCATGGCGACGTGTCGGTGACGATCAGCCTTGCCATGACGCTGGTGTTCCTGGCCGTCTGCATCGGCGTCATCGCCTGGATCTTCCGCACGGGATACCGGCTCAGGACCTGACCGGTCAGATCGCCTTGACCAGCCTGAGCAACGCCAGCATGCCGAAGGCGCTGCCCTTCGGGAAGGCGATGTAGACCGGCTCCTCGCGGCCGTGGAAGCGGCGCTTGAAGGCCGCCTGCCC
>JBQCHN010000483.1:0-2561 GCA_051954615.1 Mesorhizobium sp.
GACCTTGTCGTGCTGCGCCTTGTTGACCAGCGGCCCCATCTGCGTGTCGGGGTCGAGCGGATCGCCGAGCCGGATGGTCTTGGTGCGTTCGACCAGCCGCTCCACGAAGCGGTCGTGAATGCCTTTCTGCACGAAGACGCGGGTGCCGTTGGAGCAGACCTGCCCGGCGGAATAGAAGTTGCCCAGCATGGCGCCGCCGATGGCGTTTTCGATATCGGCGTCATCGAAGACGATCAGTGGCGACTTGCCGCCAAGTTCCATCGTCGCGTGTTTCATCTTCGAGCCGGCGAGCGCCAGCACCCGGCGGCCGGTCGGCACCGAGCCTGTGACGGAGACCTTGGCCGTCACCTCATGCTCGACCAGTGCGGCGCCGACGTTGCCAAAACCCTGCACGACGTTGAACAGCCCGTCCGGCAGGCCGGCCTCGGTGTAGATATCGGCCAGCGCCAGCGCCGACAGCGGCGTGTTTTCCGACGGCTTGAAGACCATGGCATTGCCCATGGCGAGCGCCGGGGCGGATTTCCAGCCGGCGATCTGGATCGGATAGTTCCAGGCGCCTATGCCGACGCACACGCCCAGCGCCTCGCGCCGTGTGTAGGCGAACGGGCCGCCAAGATCGACGAATTCGCCGTTGAAGGAAGCGACCGCGCCGCCGAGATATTCCAGGCAATCGGCGGCGGAGGGGGCGTCGGCCACCAGCGTCTCCTGCACCGGCTTGCCAGTGTCGAGCGTCTCCAGCCGCGCCAGTTCCTCGTTGCGGGCGCGCAATATGTCGGCGGCGCGCCGCAGGATGCGGCCGCGTTCCACCGGCTTCAGCCGCGCCCACGCCGGCTGCGCCGCGCGTGCCGCCTCGAGCGCCAGTTCGACGATGTTCGGCGTCGCCGAATGCAGCGTGGCGATCACTTCGCATGTGGCCGGATAGATCACCGGCAGCGCCGTGCCCTGTTCGTCATCGACATAGCGGCCGTTGATATAGTGCGAGGCTTTCGGCTGGGCACGCATGGGTTTTCTCCGGATTTGTCGGTGCCGCCAGGCGGTCCGTGAATGATGCTCTATCTGTCGCTCTCGCGCCACCGCGGATTGATCCACGGTTCCTGGTTCGACGGCGCAAGCGGCGTGCGACCGAGGATATGGTCGGCGGCCTTCTCGCCGGTCATGATTGACGGTGCGTTGAGGTTGCCGTTGGTGATGCGCGGGAAGATCGAGGAATCCGCCAGGCGCAGGCCCTCCACGCCGATGACCCGGCATTCTGGATCGACCACGCTCGTCCTGTCGTCTGCCCGGCCCATGCGGCAGGTGCCGCAGGGATGCAGCGCGCTCTCGGCATGGTCGCGGATGAAGGCGTCGAGGTCTTCGTCGCTCTGCACGTGGCTGCCGGGCGAAATCTCCTTGCCGCGATAAGCGTCGAAGGCGGCCTGGCCGAAGATTTCGCGGGTGAGCCGGATGCAGTGGCGGAACTCGGTCCAGTCGTCCGGATGCTCCATGTAGTTGAAGCGGATCACCGGCTTGGCCCAGGCATCCGGCGACCGCAGCGTGACGCTACCGCGAGATTTCGACCGCATCGGCCCGACATGCGCCTGGAAGCCGTGCGTGTTGGCGACGGCCTTGCCGTCGTAGCGCACGGCGGCCGGGATGAAATGATACTGGATGTCGGGATAGTCGATGCCTGCGGCCGAGCGCACGAAGGCGGCCGCCTCGAAATGGTTGGTGGCGCCGAGCCCGCTCTTGAAGAACAGCCAGCGCGCGCCGATCAGCGCCTTGGAGAAGGGGTTCAGAACCGAGTTCAGTGTGATTGGCTGGGTTGATTCCTGCTGGATGTAGAGTTCGAGATGGTCTTGCAGGTTGGCGCCGACGCCAGGGCGGTCAGCCATCACCTCGATGCCGTTCTCCCGCAAATGCGCGGCCGGTCCGATGCCGGATAGCATCAGGATCTTCGGCGAGTTGATGGACGAGGCGGCGACGACGACTTCGCGTCTCGCCTTAACGAGTTGAATCTTTTTGTGAGCCTCGATCTCGACGCCGACGGCGCGTTGATTCTCGATCACCACGCGCCGCGCGAAGCCCTTGACCAGACTCACGTTCTGCCGCTTGAGCGCAGGCCGAAGATAGGCGTTGGCGGTGGACCAGCGGCGGCCGTTGTGGATGGTCTGCTCCATCGGCCCAAACCCTTCCTGCTTGGCGCCGTTGTAGTCGTCGGTCAGTTTGAAACCTGCCTGCCTGCCCGCCTCGATGAAGGCGGCGTAGAGCGGGTTGCGGCGCTGGCCACGCTGGACGTGCAGCGGGCCGTCCGTGCCGCGCCAGCCGTCCTCGCCGCCATGCGAATGCTCCATGCGCTTGAAGTAGGGCAGCACGTCGGCATAGCTCCAGCCGGCCGCGCCCTGCTCTGCCCAATGGTCGAAGTCGTGCGCATGGCCGCGCACATAGACCATGCCGTTGATGGAGGAGGAGCCGCCCAGCACCTTGCCGCGCGGCGTCGCCAGAATCCGGCCGCCGAGATGCGGTTCCGGCTCGCTGGCGAAGCCCCAGTCGTAGAGCGGCATGTTGAGCGGGATCGACAGCGC
>JBQCHN010000484.1:0-2750 GCA_051954615.1 Mesorhizobium sp.
CTGCTGGCGCTGCCTGAAGACCTCCATAGCGCGGCGCGCATAGGGCATGGCGGCGGCGGTCGAGCCCGTCTTGTCGACCACCATCCGCACCGCCGTCGTCAGCGCGTATTCCGCGTTCTGCAACGCGGCGTCGGGCAGGTCGACATAGGCGACAGCCGCCTTCAGCACCGCTTCGTCGTCGGGGCCGGCCGGGTCGCCGTTGCCGGCCTGCAGTTTCGCCACCGCGCTGTAGAACCGGGAAAGTGCGGCGTTGCGAGCGTCGCCCGAGGCCAGCGCCTCGGCCTCCGCGTCGGCAAAGGTCTTTTGCGCGCCGGCGAAATCGTCGCGTCCGAGTGCGAGTGCGGCGCGCTGCGACAAGAGCAGGAAGCGGTTGTCGGGGCTGACGGCGAACACCTCCGCCGTATCGAGCGCGGCGGCGCAGAGGTCGATCTGCCCAGCCGCCGACGCCAAGCCGGCGATCTGGCTGAAGACCGACCAGGGCACGTTCCATGTGTTGCGGTCCTCGCGGATCGCGGGCAGCAGCTCAGCCTTCGACCTGCCGTCCCATGGCTCGGCGGCGAGAAGATCGGCGGCGCGCCGCAGCGCCGTCATGGCGAGCCCGCTGCGCCCCTCGAACGCATAGGCCGTGCCCAGGATCATCTGGGCTCGCGCGTTCTGGAAGGCGACGCTCGCCTTTTCCAGATTCGTGCCCTCTGGCAGCATGCCGCGCGAAGCGAGCATGATCGCGCTCTGCGTATCCTGCTTGTCGTAGGCCGCCTGCGCCTTGTTCAGGAGATCGACCGAAAGCTGCACGGCCGAGGGCAGGCTGGCGTCGCCGCTGCCGGCCGCCTCGGCCCACTCCTTCGCCATCGCCTCGAGATCGGTGCGGTTCTTCTCGCCGAAGCGCTCACCCATCCAGACGGCGGTAATGGTCACCGAATCGATCGCCTCCTGGTAGCGGCCGAGTTCGGCCAGCGCATAGGCGCGCGAGACGAGCAGCGAGTTCTTCATGTCGTCGTCCGGCTGCGGCGCGTTGACCAGCAGCGCCAGTCCCTCGTCGGCGAGTTGCAGCGCGAAGGCCGGGTTGCCGTCGTAGCGCGTCAGGTCCGAATACATCGCGTAGACGATGCCGAAATCGGCATCGAGTTTGCCGTCGTGAGCGGCGTCGCGCAGCGCACGGCTGAACATGGCGCGCGTCTCGGGATAGGAGCCGCCGTTCTTGAACGTCTCGTAGATCTCCTGCACGACCTGGAACGGATCGACGTGATGGGCAGCCGCGTGTCCAGCCGGCACGACGAGAAGGCACGCGGCGGCCATGGTGCGAAAGAACCTCAATAGCCGCCCTCCCCGACGATGACGAACGGTGCCCAGGCGGACGGATGCGCAAGCGAAGGATCGCTCTCATCCTGCATCACCGAAAGCATCGTCTGCCGCAACGCCTCCGAACGACGGAGCTTGCCGTCTTCGGCGCGCAGCGCGGCGAGCGTACCGGTGGTCAGCCGCGCCGCCGCGTCGTCACGCACCGGCCAGTGCGAGACGAGGATGGCGCGGGCGCCGGCATAGAGGAAGGCGCGGGCCAGCCCTGACAGACCCTCGGCGTCGGGCCGGCCGTCGCTGCCGGCAGTGTTGCAGGCCGACAGGATGACCCAGTCGGCCGACAGCTTCAGTTCGGCCACCTCGGACGCCGTCAGCAGGCCGTCGTCGGTCGGCGTGGCGAATTCCGGCGGCGTCAGCACCAGCGCCGGCTCGGCAAGGCCCTTCAGGTCGCCAGAGAGCAGGCCGTGGGTGGCGAAGGCCAGCACGTCGGTGGAGGAAAGATCTGCCTCCTTCACCGCCGCTTCCGTCGCCGCCGCGCCCAGACGCACGTCTGCGTCGCCGGCGCCGAGAGCACCGGCCAGCCGCTTCAGCTCCGGCCCGGTCTGCGGCAGCGATGCAAGGTCCCGTACCGCTTCCACGTCGGCGAGGCTGCCGCGGAAGAAACCGCCATTGCCGGCATCGGCCACCTGCACCGCCGGCTGCTCGCCGCCGAGCACCGGCGCGCCGTAGCCGCGGAAGGCGACACGCGGCCCTTCCCCGCGCAGTGGCGGATAGGCGCGGATGACCCGCAAGCTGTCGACTGAGGGCAGCGTGGTGAAGGCATAGCGGCGGGCAAGCCAATCGGTCTCGCGCAGCGCTCGCGGATCGGTATCCCCGCCCTGCGGCTGGCTTGCCACCAGCACCGAAAGCGGCAGGCCGGCCAGGGGCCCGTCGGCAACGACGAAGACGTGCCGCGCCTCGGCCAATGCGGGCTCGACCGGACGGACCAGCTCGAACCAGAGAAGATGCGCGCGGACACGGTCGAAGGCCGGCACGCGCGGACCGCCTGCCGCAGGCTCGACCAGGGAGACGGCGCCGCGCGTCGCGGCGCTAGGGTCGAGCTGGGCACGCAGGGCCGCAACGTCGTCGGCAAGCACCCCAGCCCCATATGCGGTGCGGGTCCAGGCGGCGGTCTTCCTGCCGATCGCCCAGACGAAGACGTGATCGCGGCCGCTGAGCGCCAGCAGTAGGCCCTCGTCGGGTTCGAGCAGCGCCTGGACATCGGCGACCGACAGGGGCGCGGGACTGGCCAACTCCGCATAGCGCGGGAAGTTCCGCTTCAGCCGGGCATCGATCTCCCCGATCTCGGCGCGCAGAGAATCGATCTCGCCGCGCAGGCCGACCATGCGGGTCTCCCCACCAGCCTCGTTGGCGGCGGCAGCAAGCGAAGCTTCCTGTTGTTCTGCCAGCGCGGT
>JBQCHN010000485.1:0-2722 GCA_051954615.1 Mesorhizobium sp.
GCCATAGGCGAGCAGGCCGGCGGCCGAGCCGCGCCCGGCCATGCGGTAGCGGCCGGAATTGTAGATGATGATCAGGTCGATGCCGCCGGCTTCCTCGGCCTTGGCCGACAGGCCGGTGCCGGCGCCGCCGCCGACGATGGGGCGGCCGGCCTCGATCATGGCGCGGAATTTTTTCAATATGTCGCTGCGCGGTATGGCGGGCATCGTCTCTCTTTCAATGGCTGGCGATTTCTCTGAAGGCCGCGACGGCGGCTTCGGCGAAAGCGGGGTCGTTGATGTGCAGCGGCAGGCGCTCTGTGCGCCTGTCGACGGTCGGCCGGATGGTGCGTTCGATGGCCTCGAACAAGGCGGCGTCGGCTTGTGGGTCGAAGAAGGCGCCGCCTTCGATATCAAGCGCCGAGACGCCCTTTTCGGGGATGAGGAAACGCACCGGTCCCTCGCAGCGCGACAGCCGCTCGCCGATCCACTCGCCGATCTGCCGGCATTCCTCGGCTGTCGTGCGCATCAGCGTGACGTTGGGATTGTGCGGATAGAACAGCCGGTCCCGGTATTTCTCCGGCACGGTCGAGGGCGCCCAGAAATTGACCATGTCGAGCGCACCGACGGAGCCGACATAGGGCAGCTTCGTGCGCGCGATGGCACCGAGGCGGTCGGGCGTCGCCGGCAGCACGCCGCCGAACAGGAGATCGCAGACCTCCGTCGTGGTGATGTCGAGCACGCCGGAAAGCAGGCCGCTGTCGGCGAGCTTCTCCATGGTGCGGCCGCCGGTGCCGGTGGCGTGAAAGACCATGCAGTCATAGTCGACGCGCAGCTTCTCCACCATGGCGGTCACGCAGGGCGTGGTGACGCCGAACATGGTGAGCCCCAAAGCCGGCTTGCCTTCGACGGCAGGGGCCGGATGGGCGGCCATGCCGACGATGGCCTGGGCCGCGTTGTGCAGGACGGTGCGGGACAGCCGGTTCAACCCCGCCATGTCGGTGACCGACGGCATCATGACGATGTCGGACACATCGACATAGGGCGCGGTGTCGCCGGAAGCCAGCGTCGACACCATGATCTTCGGCAGGCCGAGCGGCAGGGCACGCATGCCGGCGGTGACGATCGAGGTGCCGCCGCCGCCGCCGATGCCGATGATGCCGGCGATGTCGTGCCGGGAGGCGGCGAAGCGGGCGAAGGCTTCGCCCATCGCGGTTACCGCGGTGCCCCGGTCGTTGGAGACCAGCGCCGCCGAGGTGCCATCCGGATGCCAGGCGGCGACGTCGCGGGCGGCGACGTCGACCGGCACCAGCGCCCCGCGCGTGCCGACATCGACGCGCGCCACGGCAGCGCCCGAAGCCGCGATGATGTCGGCGAGATAGGCCAGTTCCTCGCCCTTGGTGTCGGCGGTGCCGACGACGTAGATGCGCTTGACCACGTCTCCCTCTCCAAGGTTTGTCCGGGCGGCCCGTCGCGGCGTGCAATTCCAGCGCGCGGGCATTGCGAAATTTTTGAGACGGCCGTATCGTATTGACATGGATGTCTCACGTCAATCGACGATATCGGACGCGGACGGGAAGAGCCGGAGCGGGAAGGGCGAGGGCGGCACCGGCGAGAAGGGGCCGCGCGCCCGCACGCGCCGGCTGATGCTGGAGACGGCGTCGCGGCTGATGCAGGCGGGCGCTACGCCCTCCGTCAGCGAAGTGGCGGAAGCCGCGCAGGTGTCGCGGGCGACGGCCTATCGTTATTTCCCCAGCCAGGCGGCGTTGGTGCAGGCGGTGGTGGACGAGGCGCTCGGGCCGATCTTGTCATGGCGGTCGAAATCGAAGGACGCCGAGCGGCGGGTGGCTGCGCTGTTCGACACGGCCATGCCGCGCATCGATGCTTTCGAGGCAACGTTCAAGGCGGCGCTGAAACTGTCGCTCGACCATTGGGCGCGCGGCCAGGCCGGAACGCTGGGTGCCGAGCCGAAACTGGCGCGCGGCCATCGCAAGGACCTGCTTGCCGAGGCGGTCCTGCCCCTGAAGGACGTTTTGCCGCCGCGCGCCTTCCGGAGATTGACGCAGGCGCTGTCGCTGGTCTTCGGCGTCGAGGCGATCGTCGTGCTCAAGGATATGTGGGGGCTGGACGGCGCCGAGACGCTGTCGGTGGCGCAATGGACGGCGCGTGCCCTGGTGCGCGCGGCGCTGGCCGAGGCTGGGGGAACGCCGCCGGACGTGTAGTCAACGGGGAGCAGACTGATTGATAACTGGTTAGACCAGATTTTATGCATCGCGCCGACCGTTTCGGATTGAGTCCTTCTCCGTCCGTCGGATTATTCTCGCTCTTACATAATAATTGTATATAAAACAATGCTTTGTGAAAATCACGCTATTCCGAAATCGATGAACGGCACCAAGAAAGGCCTTGACGGCGCGTAAAAATTGGTCATACCAGATTGAGATAAGAAGAACGGTCGCGGAGGAGGCTGCGACGCGTTCGGGAACAGGCGGCAGGGCCGGCTGGAAAAGCGGTACAGAGAGGAAACGACCAGGCCGGTGGCGCACCGGCCGGCATTGCCAGAAAGAATGCGCACAAGGGAGGAAACTATGCGCAAGTCAGTGGCCAGCGTTCTTGCTGGTATCGGTATGGCACTCGCGTGCAGCACGTCCGTGCACGCACAGGACAAGCAGCTCACCATCTTCTGGGCCGAATGGGATCCGGCCAACTATCTGCAGGAACTCGGCAACGAGTACGAGAAGGAAAC
>JBQCHN010000486.1:0-4019 GCA_051954615.1 Mesorhizobium sp.
TCCTACGGGGGCGTCGAGGGGCGCGGCGGCGAGGCGCTGCGCTGGGTACGGCCGCTGCAATCCATCGTCTGCACCTTCGGGCCGGAGACGGAGGAGCCCGTCGTGGTCGATTTCGAGATCGACGGCATCCGCTCCGGCAACGTCACCTACGGCCATCGCTTCCATGCGCCCGGGGCCATCGCGGTCAAGCGCTTCGACGACTATGCGGCCAAGCTTGAGGCGGCCAAGGTGGTCGTCGACGCCGAGCGGCGCAAGGAGAGCATTTTGGCCGATGCCAGGAACCTCGCTTTCGCCAACGGCCTCGACCTTGTCGAGGACGAAGGGCTGCTGGAGGAGGTTTCCGGACTGGTCGAATGGCCGGTCGTGCTGATGGGCGAATTCGAGAAGGATTTCCTCGGCATTCCGGCGGAGGTCATCCGGCTGACCATTCGCGCCAACCAGAAATGCTTCGTCACCCGTCCGCAGGGGGAGGCCGAAAACCTTTCCAATCGTTTCCTCGTCACGGCGAACATCGAGGCGAGCGACGGCGGCGCCGAGATCGCGCGCGGCAACGGCAAGGTGGTGCGCGCGCGCCTGTCGGATGCGCTCTATTTCTGGAAGACCGACCAATCGGATCTGCCGGACCTCGGTGCGTTGAAGACCTCGGCGGAAAAGTTCGATCTGGATTTGGGCAAGCCGCTCGACCAGCGCATGGCACGCCTCGATCATCTGAACGTCACCTTCCATGCCAAGCTGGGCACGCAGGGCGAGCGGGTGGAGCGCATCCGCCGGCTGGGGCGCGAACTGGCGCCCGTCGTCGGCGCCGATCCGGACCTTGCCGACCGCGCCGCGACCTTGGCCAAGGCCGACTTGCAGACCGAAGTGGTTGGTGAATTTCCCGAATTGCAGGGCGCCATGGGGCGCAAATACGCCCTGCTGCAAGGTGAAAATCCGTCGGTGGCGGCGGCACTTGAAGAACACTACAAGCCGCAAGGCCCGTCCGACCGCGTGCCGAGCGATCCGGTTTCGGTCGCCGTCGCGCTCGCCGACAAGCTGGATACGCTGGCCGGGTTCTGGGCGATCGACGAGAAACCGACGGGCAGCAAGGACCCGTATGCTTTGCGCAGGGCGGCTTTGGGGGTCATTCGCCTCGCGCTTGCCGGCAGCAACAAGCTCGAATTGACGAAGCTTTTCGCCTCGGCTCTGGCTTGGCACGACGAGCCGCGCATCGAGAAACAGCTCGACGCTTTCCAGGGGAAGCTCGACGCGCAGAAGTCCGGCGATGTGGACGGCGAGGAGGACCTGGACAATGCCGTGGGCGGGTACGAACAGCGTATCCGCGCGGAAGCGGCCGACAAGGCCGGGCCGTTGACCGGCGACCTCCTGTCCTTCTTCCACGACCGCCTGAAGGTCTATCTGCGCGAGCAGGGCGCGCGGCACGACCTGATCGATGCCGTCATCACGCCGCAGTCCGACGATCTGCTCGCCATCGTGCGCCGGGTCGAGGCGCTCGGAAAGTTCCTCGACACCGAGGACGGCAGGAACCTGCTCGCCGGCACCAAGCGCGCCGCCAACATCCTTGCCGCCGAGGAGAAGAAGGGCACGGGGGTCGCGGCGGCCGTCGCCCCGTCGCTTCTACGCGAGGATGCCGAGAAGAAGCTCTTCACGGCGGTGAATCAGGCTGAGAGCCAAGCCGGCGAAGCGATTCAAAAGGAAGACTTTTCCGCCGCCATGCTGGCGCTTAGCGTGTTGCGCGAACCCGTTGATTCATTCTTCGAGAAAGTTCTCGTGAACGACGAGGATCAGGCCGTGCGCGCCAACCGCCTGGCGCTGCTCGAACGCATCCGGGTGGCGACCGGCCAGGTCGCCGATTTCTCGAAGATCGCCGGATAGCGGACGAAAAGCCAGTCGCCTGGCTTTTCGTGTGGCGAACGCCTTGATGCGGGCCGAACCTCAGCGCTCCAGCACGGTCACCCGCACGGAGCGCGTATAGACGTCCACCTGGATCAGCGGCTCGCCCCTGACGATGGCGTTCCTGGTGCTGCCGCTCATGGCGCCGGGCCTTTGCAGCATCCGCTCCAGCCGTGCCCTGTCGTCGTTGCCGCGGAACCAGCGGTCGCGCTCGTCATCGCGGTCGCGGCGGTGGAACTTGTGATAGTTGGCGCGGTCCTGCCGCACCATTTGCGCGGCGCCATCCAGCCGGTAGCCGTCGCTGGCGAAATGGTCCTCGTCGGAGATGCGGGCGACGTAGCTGCCCAGGAATTCGTCGGCCTTGGCCGTGGCCGTGAAACCGGCGACGAGAAGTCCGACGGCGGTTGCCGCTGCAAGTCTTTTCATGATTACCCCCGTGAATGCCTTGGGCGTGAATGCCGGGGCATTCTTGCTGAGGCTCGATGACGAAATTGCGGCGGATTGGTGTGTCGACTGCTGCCGTCAGATCGGTTTGCGGCGCGGCCCGTTGCTGACCGGTTCCGGGCTTTCGGCCTGCGAGCTTTGGCTGGCCGGAGGAGCGGAGCGGGTGTCGGCCTGGAGGCTCGACTTCGTGCTGGCTTCTACCGGTTCCGAACGGACTGGCACCGGAATGGGATTGGCCGACGCGCCGCCGGTGATGCCGCCACGGATCACCATGGGCGCAAGCGCCGGCTCGGAGGGCTTCGACACTGGCGTTGCCGGTATGGCGGCGACCTTGTCGTCGCTGACGGCCACGGCGGGCTCGCCGAGCGAAACGATGGACGGCGTGGCTTCCGGCGTGCCGCCGAGCGTGATGATGGAGGAAGCCTGCGCGCCGAAGCACGTCGCCGCGAAGGAAAGCACCAAGATTGTACCGCGCATGATGGACCCCGTTGCCCGAACCATGGCCGTCACCATAGCAGGCACGGATTGATACCGGCTTGTACGAGAACTTCGCATTTTAAAGATCGCCGATTTGGCCGCACCGGTCTTGCTGGCCGGCAAGCGCGGGTATAGGCACCTCGCGCAAAGAGGTTCACATGGCTGAGGTGATCATAGCCGGCGCCGCACTCGACCGGGCAACGACTCTGCTCGATGCCGGCGAGGTGGTCGCCATTCCGACCGAAACGGTCTACGGGCTGGCCGGCGACGCCACCAACGGCGCGGCGGTGGCGCGCATTTTCGAGGCCAAGGGCCGGCCGCGCTTCAATCCGCTGATCGCCCATGTCGCCGATCTCGCTATGGCCGAACGCATTGGCGTGTTCGACCCGCTGTCGCGCCGGCTGGCCGCGCATTTCTGGCCTGGGCCGTTGACGCTGGTCCTGCCCTTGCGGGCAGGCGCCGGCATCCATCCATTGGTCACGGCCGGGCTGGACACCATCGCGCTGCGCATGCCGCGCGGCTTCGCGCATGGCCTGATCGCCGGGCTTGGCCGGCCGCTGGCCGCCCCCAGCGCCAATTCTTCCGGCAGGATCAGCGCCACCTACGCCGCCGCGGTCGAAGCGGATCTCGGCAACCGGATTCCGCTGGTGGTCGACGGAGGAAAAACCCCGGTCGGGTTGGAATCGACCATCGTCAAGGTCGATGGTGGTCGCCTGCTGCTGTTGAGGCCGGGCGGCATCGCCGCCGACGAGATCGAAGCCGTCGCCGGTAGCAAGTTGGAACGCGGCGCAAAGGGCGTTCAATCGCCCGGAATGCTGGCGTCGCACTACGCGCCGAATGCCGCCATGCGCCTGGATGCCGATGCGGTGCGGCCGGGTGAGGCGCTGCTGGCTTTCGGGCCGGCACGGGTGCGGGACGCCGGGAACGCGGTGGCGGTGAAGAACCTGTCGCCGGCCGGCGAGCTGCGCGAGGCGGCGGCGAACCTGTTCGGCTTCATGGCGGAACTGGATCGAAGCGGCGCATCCGTCATCGCCGTCGAGCCGGTCCCAAGGGAAGGACTGGGGGAGGCGATCAACGACCGTCTCGCCCGCGCCGCCGCGCCGCGTGACAAGCCGCTGCCGCCGACATAGTTTCCGCGCCATGGAAACTGTTGCCCGCGCCATCGATTCCGCCCTTGTCGCCCGCTTCGCGGCCATCGTCGGTGACGG
>JBQCHN010000487.1:0-20132 GCA_051954615.1 Mesorhizobium sp.
CGGCGAGCAAGAAGACGAAAACACCGCGAAGAAACGACAATGGAGGAGCTTTTGATGTCCAACACTGCCAGGTCCGGTGCATCCACTGCGGGCGCCAAGCTCATTGCCGCCGTCAAGGCGATCGTTCCCAAGATCTGCGAAGAAGCGGCGGTCCGCGATGCTGAGCGCCGGTTCGGCTTTGCGGAAATGGATCTGGTGCGCAAGGCAGGTGTTCCCGCCGCACGCATTCCAGCCGCCTATGGCGGCTCGGATTGTTCGCTGGTGGAACTGTGCGAGGTCATCCTCCAGATCAGCTCGGCGGATCCCAATCTCGGACAATCCATACAGCCGCATTTCGTCATCATCGACTGGCTGCTGAACGACGCGACGGAGGAACAGCGTAAACGGTACTTCGCCGCCGTAGCTGACGGGGCGCTCTTCGCAAATGCCTTTGCCGAAATTGGCAAGAAAACCGGCGAGGCGGGGACAACCATCACGGCCGAGGGCAGCGCCTACAGGCTCGACGGCACGAAATTCTACAGCACAGGCAGCCTCTATTCCGACTACATGTACTCGAGCGCCGTTCGCGACGACGGCATGACCTGCATCGTCATGTACCCGCGATCGCGCGAAGGGGTCACCGTTATCGACGATTGGCACGGCATGGGCCAGCGCATCACTGCAAGCGGCACCACCCAGTTCAACGCTGTCCGGATCGAAGCCGACGAAATCATCCCGATGCCGAAGTGGAACGCGGAGCGCAACTTCGTCGGTACCAGCTCACAGCTAACCCATGCAGCAATCGACGTCGGCATCGCCTTCGGCGCCCTGCGCGATGCAGTCCAGTACGCTCGCGCCAAGAAAGCGCCAACCGAAGACCCTTATGTCGTCTCGGCCGTGGGGCAGATGACAGTGATCGCTCATGGTGCCGAAGCCATTCTCTATCGCGCCGCCACCATCCTTGACCGTACGATCGAGGCGTACCGCGACGGCACCAGGGGTACCGATCTGGAGCCCTTGCTGGTCGAAGGCGCCATCGCGGTCGCAGAAGCCAAGGCTGCCGCCAACGAAGCGAGCCTCAAGGTCAGCGAAATGATGTACCAGGTCGGGGGCGCATCTATGACGGTTCGCAGTCACAATTTCGATCGCCACTGGCGCAACGCCCGCACACACACGACTCACGATCCGGTTGCGCAGAAGTACAGGCTCATCGGCGACTATCAGCTCAGCGACATTCCTCCCCCGATCTCCATGAAGGTGTAGTTTGCGATGATCCACGAGGTCCCCATCGCACGACTATCGCCTCTCGGCCAGGCAATATCCTTACGCCAATTTGCAGGCCAGTTCCCCACCGGCGTCGCTGTCGTGACGACCCGCGACAAGGAGGGTGCTTTGTTCGGTGCCACCATGAACTCGGTTACGTCGCTGTCGCTCGATCCGCCACTCTATCTGGTGTGCTTCCAGCGCAGCTCCATGACCTTCGATGCAATGCAGGACAGCCGGGTTTTCGGGATGAGCTTTCTCGCCAATGGCCAGGAGAAGATAGCCGCGCATTTCGCCAAATCGGGCCGCGGCAAATTCGAGTCGATCGGCCATTCGATATCCTCGGCAGGAGTTCCCATCATCGATGGCGCTGCGGCCAGCTGCATCGGTAGGGTCGCTGAAATCCACCAGGGCGGCGATCATGTAGTGGTCTTCGCCGCGGTCGACGAGGTGGTGACATCGGTCGCCGAGCCGCTGGTGTTCCACAAGGGCAGCTACCGCTGCCTGGCACCGATCTGAAGTCGGGTAGCAACCTCCGGCGCTTCAATGATGACTGTTCCAACATGGACAGGAGATGATTCACAAGGTGACCAGTTCCGAACATTGGGACGTCGAAGTCGATATCGTCGTCGTGGGATACGGCGCGGCCGGGGCTGTCGCGGCGATTGAGGCTGCGGAACTGGGCAAGGACGTCTTGCTGCTCGAAAAAATGCCATTTCCCGGTGGTCTGTCTGCGGCTTCGGCTGGAGGACTGCGCTATGCCACGAATGCCGAAGATGCGTTCGCCTACCTTAAGGCCACCTGCGCCGGCCGCACGCCAGATGCTATGCTCCAGAATCTCGCGGCCGGGATGGTTATACTGCCTGACTACCTTCGAAAGCTCGCCAAGCTGTCGAACGCGACATGCAACGTGACGCCCGCGCTCGGCAACTATCCCTTCCCTGGCTACGAAGCGCTGGGCTACTGCGATATCTCTTCCGTGCCTGAACTCGAGGGCCAGCCGAACTATCATGCGGTGAGGCCTGTCAAAAACGGGGCTCGATTGCTCAAGGTCCTGGAGGACAACGTCAACGCTCGCGATATCGATGTCTGGTTCGACGCACCGGCAAGGCGTCTCGTCCGCACCCAAGCCGGAGGTGTGGAGGGAGTTGTCGTCGAGCGACATGGCGTCTTGAGGAAAATTAGGGCGAAGGGCGGCGTGATCCTGTCGTGTGGCGGCTTCGAAGCCGACGCCGACATGCAGAATCAGTATTTCCAGTCGGGCGCCATTCCCTTTGGCTCGTTTCGTGGCAACACAGGCGACGGTATACGCATGGCACAGGCGGTCGGCGCCGATCTGTGGCACATGTGGCACAATCACGGACCTTACGGGGTCAAGCATTCCGATCCGGACTACCCCTTTGCAATTTACCTGAAATTCCTGCCCATGTGGACACCCGGCCGAACCGATCTGATCTCGGATATCGGCGTCGAGAAGGAGACCGACGGTTCACCTCCGCGTAAAGCGCTCGCAAAGATGGCTTGGATCGCCGTCGACAGGAATGGTCGTCGCTTCATGGACGAATATCCGCCTTATCTCGGTGATTTCGGCCTGCGCGCCTTTGACGTGTTCGATGCCAAGACGCAATCGTTTCCACGCATTCCTGGCTTTGTGATCTTCGATGAGGATGGCCGTAAACTTTATCCGTTGGGCAACGTCGTCCACAACGACCTTCATCCGCACTACGAATGGAGCGCCGACAACCTGAAGGAAGTCGAAAACGGCATCTTCACGAAAGCCAGCAGCATTGCGGAACTGGCCGACAAACTGGAGTTGCCGAAAGATGAACTTGAGCGGACCGTGGCGACATGGAACGCCGCCATCGATAGCGGCACGGACATCGATTTCGGCCGGCAGCCACAGACCATGGTGCCTATCGCTACTCCGCCTTTCTACGGCGCGCGCCTTTATCCCATCATCATCAACACTCAGGGTGGGCCACGGCGCAATGTCCACCAGCAGATCGTGGATCCGTTTGGAAAGCCGATCGACGGCCTTTACTCTGCCGGCGAGTTGGGCAGCGTCTTCGGTCATCTCTACATGAGCGGTGGCAATCTCGCCGAATGCTTCGTCAGCGGCTGGACCGCCGCCCGGCATGCATCGGAACGCCAGGAAACCAGAAAGCTCGAAAGCGTCTGACCCCGCCCGCGACAATGCCCCTTCGTGCCGGCAGCATTGTCACGAACATGCTGCGGAACGGTCAACGTCCTTTCCATTGAGGCGGACGCTTCTCAAGGAAGGACCTGCCACCCTCTTCGTTGTCTTCCAACTGGTAGGATAGTTCGAAGGCGAAGCGCGTCGCTTCCAAGTGGGCGTCGACGTCTCGATCAAGTCCGGCAAGCACGAGTTGTTTGATCCACCGTGTCGCAAGCGGTGCACCGCGGCTCATCATATCCGCCTTCTCTACGGCTCGCGCCAACAACACATCAGGCTCGACCACCTCGCGCACCAAACCCATTTGCAAGGCCTCGGTGGCATCATAGATCTTGCCCGACATCAGAACTTCGAGCGCGCGGTCGACACCGATGAGCCTTGGCAGCATGTAGGTGCCGATGCCCAATCCCGGAACCAGCGACCTATGAACGAAGACCCATCCAAGACGAGCCTTCGTCGAGGCAATCCTTACATCGCAGAATAGGGTCAGTTCCGCACCGGCACCAACCGCTGCGCCATTGACGGCACACACGGTTGGCTTGGCGATGCCAGCCATCGCGAAGCGGCGCTTTTCGCCCGTCCGCCGACCGATGGTTGCTATATGTCGCTCGATGCTGGTGGCGTTCTCAGATGTATTGACGTCAGCGCCGGCGCAAAATGCCCGGCCAGCTCCCGTCAGCACAACGGCCCGAACGGCGTCATCGTCACCCAGTTCATTGAACACACGTTCCAGTTCCATCAGTGACGAGGGGATCTGAAGGGCATTTAGGCTATCTGGACGGTTCAACGTGACGACGGCGATACCGTCGTTCTTATCGATCAAAATATCGGTCATGGGCCACTCTGTTTTGAATAGGAAAACGACGCCATACCGACACCTTGCGATGGGAGCGGGCCGTCGAGAAAATAATTATACTCCGCAGTATAATCTTGCAATGAGGAAATTGGCACTCTACGATCGGATCACTTTGTAGCGCCGCGACGGGAGGAAATTCGTGACGGTACAACATCGCTTCGACGAACAATCAGGGTATCCGACGTTCCTGCGGTCGAGGGTTGCCGATGGCCGGCCGGGTGCGGCATGACGCTCGACCAGATCAGGATATTCATTGCAGTTGCCGAGCGTCAGCACATGACACGTGCTGCCGACGCCTTACATCTGACCCAGTCGACAGTGAGCGCTGCGATCCGCTCCCTCGAACTCCGGCACGATGTCACGCTGTTTCACCGCGTCGGCCGTGGTATCGAGTTGACAGAGACCGGGGCGATCTTCCTTCATGAGGCCAAGGCAGTGCTGTCGCGCGCCCAGGCAGCGGAATTCACGTTGTCGGAACTCGGCGGCCTCAAGCGGGGGACACTGTCAATCCAAGCCAGTCAGACCATAGCGAGCTACTGGATCCCCCGCCACCTCGTATCCTTCAAAAAGGCCTATCCCGACATCGACGTGAAGCTGAGTGTGGGCAATAGCGCGGACACTGCCCAAGCGGTGCTCGCCGGCGTCGCCGATGCCGGGCTCGTCGAGGGGGCGATCGATCATCCGGCCCTATCCAAGCGCACCATTGCCAAGGACCGGCTCGTGATCGTCGTGGGGAATACCCACCCCTGGGCCCTGTCTCCGCCCAAAGACGCCTGCGCGCTCACTGCGACGTCCTGGATCTTGCGGGAGCAGGGTTCGGGCACCCGCTCCGAATTCGAATCGCAGCTTGCGACGCTCGGACTCAATCCGAACGATCTCGACGTCTCATTCAGCCTGCCATCCAACGAAGCCGTAAGGGCCGCGGTCGAGTCTGGCTCGGGCGCGACCGCGCTCTCCGAGTTCGTCGTCGCAGGGGCACTTCGTTCCGGGACGTTGCGAGCGGTTCCGCTCCATCTGCCGGAACGGTGCTTCCAGATCATCCGCCACAAGGAACGCTATGCCAGTAAAGCACTGGAAACGTTCATTGCGATGATAAAGAAGGCCACGTCCGAACGACCGACACCGCCTGAACGCATATCAATTTCGACTCTAAGGCAGATGGCCTCAAATGCCGAGCGCCTCGCGGTTGGTGTCTAAGAAACTGGTGAACGTCCGACCGGATTGAAAGCCCTCGCTGGTCATTACGGCCCGCAGGAGATCGAGGTTGGACGTCACGCCCTCCACAACAGTTGCCTCAAGGGCGGCTCGCATCCCTGCGATCGCCTCTGTTCTCGTTCTGCCATGACAGATGATCTTGGCGATGAGAGAATCGTAGTGTGGGCTGATCTCGTCCCCCTCGCGCACCCCCGTATCGACTCTGCAGCCAGGCATATTGTCCGGCAGCTTCAGCACAGACAGCCGACCAGGGGACGGCATGAACGACCTCGCGGGATTTTCCGCGCACAACCTGGCTTCGATCGCATGACCGGAACTCGACGGCTGAGAATTCATTAGCTCGGCAGCCATATCTTCGCCGCTGGAAAGACGCAGCTGAACACCAACAATGTCTATACCGGTGACAGCTTCAGTCACCGGGTGCTCTACCTGAATTCTCGTATTCATCTCCAGGAAGAAGAACTCCCCAGTATCGTCATTTACAATGAACTCGATCGTGCCGGCTCCGGCATAGCGGCAAGCCTGCGCAAGCGCTATGCCCGCGGCAGTGATGCGAGCGCGCACGTTTTGCGAAATTCCCGGAGAGGGCGATTCCTCAATGACCTTCTGAAACCTTCTCTGGATCGAGCATTCCCGTTCATGGAGATGGACCACCCGGCCATCGCCAAAGCCAAAAACCTGCACTTCGACATGCCGCGCGTTGCGGATAAAACGTTCCAGAAAGATCGTGCCGTCCCCAAACGCCCGCAGGGCGCTTCTCTGGGTCAACGCGGCTCGGGAGAGCAACATGTCAGGCGTTTCGGCAACGGACATTCCTATGCCGCCGCCTCCCATCGCCGCCTTGACCAGAACAGGGTAGCCGATCTGCTCGGCGGCCTCGGCCAGTCCCTCCGAATCTTCGGCAGCGAAATAACGGCTGCCGCTCAGAACCGGCAGACCGGCATCCTGCGCGGCTTTGCGGGCACGAACCTTGTTACCCATCAGGGCAATCGTTTCGGCATCTGGCCCGACGAAAATCAGCCCGGCATGTGTGACCGCGCGCGCGAAAGCCTCGCTTTCCGCCAAAAACCCATAGCCCGGATGGATGGCGTCGCAACCCGTACCGAGTGCGGTTTCTACAAGCGCCCCGATTTGCAAATAGCTCTCGGAAGCTCTTGCTGGCCCGATGGCCACGGCCTCATCAGCCAGTGCCACGTGGAGCGCGCTACGATCGGCGTCGGAATATACCGCGACGGTCGCGATCCCCAGTGTCCGGCAAGTTCTGATGATCCGCACAGCGATCTCGCCGCGATTGGCCACTAGAATTTTCTTTATTTCCGTCATGGGCCATACCTTGCCGCTGGCGCAAAAAACCAACTCACCGCCGGTTGGACGGAGGTCGATCAATCCTTGATGCGAGGAATGCAGGGGTCTTGTGCGATCCCCCAGTAATTACTGCTAGCTTGTCGCGGATGCGCACCGCGTCATCTGGTGCGAGCCCCCTCGAGGATAACAGCGATCATCGAGTCGGCCAGTTTCAGACGTTCGTCGGTCGTCTCCTTTTCCCTGGGGCGATACCAGAGCGTCATCCAGTTCAGACCACCCAAGACAACTTTAGCGACATGGCGCGGATTGGCTTTGCGCAGCTGACCGGACTCCATGCCGTTCTCGATGGCGGCAACGAAGAGGTTTTCGTAAGTGTCCCTCAGCCCAATGAGCCGGGTCAACATCTCGCGCTGCTCGGGAGTTGTTCGGCCACGTACATGACGTTCGACACCCTGCGCCCAGACGGCCTGCATCGGAAGATGGTTCATGATCAATCTGATATGTGCGTAGAGCATCGCCCGAAAACGCTCCATTGCATCCGAAATCCCCTCCACCGCTTCCGCCATCTGGTTGATATTGAGCTCCATGACCTCGCGGTGCACATCGAAGAGAATATCAGCTTTGCTGTCGTAATAATGGTAGATGCGACCCTTCGTACAACCGATGGATTCGGCAATGCGCTCGATGCTGGTGGACTCGTAACCGTCAGAAAAGAACAAAGCGGCAGCGGCGACTATGATTTCCTTCCGCTCCTTGTCTTTGTTCTTGCCGGCGTATCTCGGCCGCATCGTCTTCACACTATCGTTTTGCAACATGCGATGGTCTGATCTTCCTGTTGGACTTCTTTGCATACAATCGACCAAACACCTTGATCAAGCGTCCGGTTTTAAAATGAAGGAGTTCTCGACCGGCCAACTGATGGAAACGGCCGCTTGGCTACTGGGGATATCGCTTCCCTTCGGCAGTCGCAGGGTCATTTGCGATCCTTCCGATGAAATGCAACTCAACGACCAGTTGTCACCGTGATAGGTCGCCTTTTCACTCGTGACCACTATACGGTTAGGGTGCACATTCCCGAGGTGGACATTTTCCGGCCTGAAGCAGACCAGGCAGGTGTCTCCGACGGAAAAGCGCCCACCTCCAGTGTTGAACGCGCGCAGCGTTTTTTGAGGGCTGACATCCGAGGCGAGTGTGTAGACGCCACCGACATCAGGGCCTTCGACCACTTGCGCGCTGATCGTATTGGTACGGCCGACGAAGTTGGCAACATAGACCGAGGTCGGGCGATTGTAGAGTGCTTCCGGCGCCGCCACCTGGTCGATTTGCCCATTGCGCATCACAACCACCCGGTCGGACATGCCCAGAGCCTCGCCTTGATCGTGGGTTACAAACAGCGTGGTAATGCCCAGCGACTGCTGTACGCGCTTGATCTCGCCCTGGAGCTCCTCCCGCAACTTCAGGTCCAGAGCGCCGAGCGGTTCGTCGAGCAGGAGAACCTTCGGCTTGATGACGACTGCCCTCGCCAACGCTACACGCTGCCGCTGACCGCCGGAAAGCTGACGCGGATAGCGGTGACCAAGTTCATCCAAGTGGACGAGCTTTAGCGCCTCCTGTGTCCGCCGTTCAGCCTCTCGACGCTCGATACCACGTACCTTCAGGCCGAATTGCACATTCTCGGCCACGGACAGGTGCGGAAAGAGCGCATATTGCTGGAACACCATTGCGGTGTTCCGCTTATGCGCCGGCACGTGGGTCACGTTCTCCTCGCCAAGAAGGATATGACCTGAATCCGGCGTAACAAAACCCGCAACCATGCGCAGGCAGGTCGTTTTTCCCGAACCGCTGGCGCCCAGGATCGTGACGAATTCTCCATGCGCTATGTCTAGGCTGACGTCGTTTACGACATTGACGGCGCCGTAGCTCTTGCGAACCTGCTTCAGGGTAACTTTCGACACTGCATTCTCCGGGCTGGGCGAGTCGGTTATTTTGACTCGCCCGCATGTCACTCAACGGCCGATCACCTGCCTGTTCCAAAGGTCGACGGCATCCGCATGGCCCTCGTAGTACTTGCTCCAATTCGGAATATAGAGCTGTTCGAGCGCGGCCGGAGAGGACGGGAATCGTTCGGCCATCTTCGGATAGGCCGCTATCGTTGTTTCGAGTGTGCGGTTGGCCGGCCCGTATGGAATCTCGTAGGCTTGACCCAGTTGCGGCAGGGGATCGAGCACCGTGTTGATGTATTGGTGCGCTTCTTTCGACATCTTCGTGCCGACAGGAATATCGACAGTCGTCAGGCCGCCGCACCCACCCTCCTTCGGCAGCACATAGCGCAGCGGCAGGCCCTTGTCGATCACGCCCCAGGCACGACCATTCGCCATCGGGGTTGCCCAAACATCACCGGAAGTCAGGAGTGCTTCCACCGTTGGCGTCGCGTTGTAGTAGGAATGCGCTTCCAACGTCGCTATCTTCTCGATTCCCTTGGATAGTTCGGACTCATCGGCGCCGACTAGGCGCGAAGAGGCCACCAGGAAGCATCGCCCCATGATCGTGGACAGATCGGGAATAGCGACCCGGCCTTTCAGTTTTTCGCTCCAGAGATCCTCCCAAGACGTTGGCTCCGGAATGCCCGCTTCCTTAAATTTCTCGACGTTGTAGGCAATGCCGATAGAATAGAACATGATCCCAGGCCCATAACCGTCGGGATTCTTGGCCTGGTCATAGAGCTTCTCCAGATTTGGCACCTGGGATGCGTCGATTTTATCCAGAACGCCTGCCTTGATGGCGTTCGACTGAACGTCGATATCCAGGTAGACAACATCGTAAGGCGCCTCGCGACCCTTGCTGGCGATCAGTTTGGAGAGATGGTCGACAGGATTGGCGTCTATATACTGGACGGTAATGCCAGTACGTCGTGTGAACAGGTCGCCTGCATATTTCTTCTGCGCGGCGGTGAAGGACCCGCCATAATTGGCGACGCGCAGAACCTTCTCTTGCGCCTGGGTTACAGTCGTCTGCAGTGCCATCAGGCCGAGTGCCGACAAGGCACCACCGAGCAACAGTTTTCGAAGCATCTTTCTCTCCCTTTTTTACTGATTGCCCGCAGAGGGGCCGAGGCCCGTGGAATATTGGTCAGTTTTTGTGTTCAGCTCCGAAAAGCGTACCAAGACCCACAAGTCGATCGAGAAGTGCCATGCAGGCCAGCGATCCTGCGATGACAATCGTACCTACTGCCATTACATCGGCGTCGAAGTTGAATTCGACGGATGTGTAGATCTTCACTGGTAGCGTCGTTGCATCCCCGCCGCCGAGGAACAGAGCCACCGGTACGTCGTCGAACGACATGATGAACGCGAAGATGCCGCCCGAGACGATCCCCGGCAGGATGAGCGGCAGCGTGATGTAGAAGAATGTCTGCAGCGGAGTTGCGCCGAGATTGAGGGCGGCCTCCTCGATGGACATGTCGAAATGCGCCTGGCCGGCGATCGCCGCGCGGATGACGAATGGGATGGTGAACGCAGCCTGCCCGAGGATCAAGCCGACGAGCGTACCGCCGAGCTGAACGCCAAACAGATCCCAAAGCGTGATCGTGTACTGGAACGCCGCGACACCGATGACGACCGTCGAGACGCTTAGCGGAGACATGAAGAGCACGCCCATGATCCGCTTGCCGGGAAAACTACCTCGCACCAATGCGAGAGCCGCACAGGTTCCGACGACCACCGCGACGGCTGTAGTTCCGGCCGCTACGATGAGACTGACGACCAGTGCATGAGTGAATTCCGCATTGACGTTGCGATACCAATGCAGTGTGAATCCACTCGGAGGAAAATAGAGAACTGGCGAACTGGCGAACGAACTAACGACCACCGAAACGATCGGCAGCATCAGAAAGGCGAAGACCAATGCGGTGAATATCCGCAGCGGAAGACCGCCGCTCATGCCGTGCGCTCCTGCGAGGGCGTGCGCAACGCAAGAAAAGTCAAGACCGCCCCCGCAAGCATAAGAATGACAGCTACGGTAGATCCGAAGCCATAGTTGAGAACTGAACGGATTTGCTGCTCGATGTAGGTTGACATCAGCAGCACGCGACGACCGCCCATCATGGCAGGTGTCGTGAAAGCGCTGATCGCCAACGTAAATACCAGAAGATAGCCCGCCAACAGACCTGGTCTGCTCAGCGGCAACAGCACCCGCCAGAACATCACCAGAGGCGAGGCGCCAAGATTGATCGCCGCTTCTTCGAGTTCCAGATCGATACGGTGGATGACCGTCATCACCGACAGGATCATGAATGGCAGGAGCGTATGCACGAGGCCGATCACAACGCCGGTAAAGTTGCCGTACAGCTTCAGAGGCTCTTTGACGAACCCGATCGACATAAGCAGCCAGTTGATCATGCCACTGTTGCCAAGTACCGGAAGCCAGCCCAGATTGCGGATGACAACCGAGATCAGCAGAGGTGCAATGACCAGAAAAACCAGCGTGCCACGGAACCGCGACCGCGTTCGTGCCAGCACATACGCGACTGGATAACCTACGACCATACAGATGGTCACGACAATCACACCGAGGAGAAAGGTGTCGAAGAGAATGCCCAGGTAGAACGGATCGGTCAGAAACTTTACATAGTTTCGCAGCGTGAATGTTTCAGAAACCGCGCCCATACCCAGATCGGCGTGCAAGCTGTTGGACGTCAGCATCAACATCGGCGCGAAGAAGACACCTATCATTGCCAATGCTACCAGCAGCATCAGGTATGCGTAGATGTCGTTCCGGCTTCGACGTGATTCACCATGGTGCCGTTCCGAAGTCACTTTCATCATTCCATGATCTGCCGCCGGACCAGCGTCCACCACGAATTCCAAGCGGAACGTGTGCCATTACGCATGGAGGCCTGATTGGAATCAACAGCTCCAGACCGATCATACGAACTCAAATTTGCGATTGATCAGTTGAGAAGATTCTGTCGCAAACCTGTAACTGGGGGCCGAGAGCCCACTCCCGTAACACCCACGCGCGTCGGCATAGCTAACCCGCTGTTCGCGCATCAGGCGGATCATCTCAATGCCTGAGTGAGATCGTTGGTCTGCCCGGTCGGAGAACCAGTTCGTCCGATCAGCATGACGCAGTTCATATATTACCTATCTGATCGACAAGGGGACAATCTCGCTCGCATCGTTTTCGAAAGTTTGGCCGAGCTGGGCCTCGGAGCCGACGACACCAGTTTCCCCGCGGCCGATCTCATGGGCTCTGAAAGGTCGCTCCGACCGATCTCAACGCCGCCCCCGCTGCTCGAATCCATTTCCGATCTTCAACCAGAATCGAGAGACGGGGCCTACGAAAGACAGGTAAGCGCATATCTTCACGGATGTCCTTGAACGGTTCCGAAAAAGAACCTAGAAGCGAACATCAAGTATCGATAATCGAACTAAGGAGATCGCATATGCAGATCGCAACCTATGAGGCCGGCGGCAAAGTCAGCTACGGCGTTCGCCAGTCGGGCCGTATCATCGATCTCCCGGCATTGTTTGCGGCACAGGGCATCGCCGACGCTCCGGGCGACGTGCTGGCGCTGATCCAGGCCGGCGAGGCGGGCCTTGCCAAAGTGCGCAAGGCGCTCGATGCCGCCGCCGGGAACGCCGGCGATGCCGGCTCGGTCAGGTTGCTGCCGCCGATCCCGAAGCCGCCCAAGGTGTTCTGCATCGGCCGCAACTATGCCGAGCACGCCAAGGAGGCCGGTTTCGAGATGAGCCCGCTGCCCATCATGTTCCATCGCTTCGCCAATACGCTGATCGGCAGCGGCGCCGACATCCTCTATCCGAAGGTGTCGGAACAGCTGGATTGGGAGGGCGAGTTGGCGGTGGTCATCGGCAAATCGCACAAGGGCCAGATCGCCAGGGAAGACGCGATGGACTATGTCTTCGGCTACACCGCCTTCAACGACGTGACGGTGCGCGACTACCAGTTCCGCACGACCCAATACATCGCCGGCAAGAATTTCCGGACCTCGGGACCGCTGGGGCCTGTCATCGTGACGAAGGACGAGCTGAAGGACCCGCACAACCTCAAGCTCACCACCCATGTCAACGATACCCTGATGCAGAGCGACAACACCGCGTCGATGCATTTCGACGTGCCCTTCATCATCAATCACCTTTCAGAATTCATCGACCTTCAGGCCGGCGACGTTATCGCCATGGGCACGCCCGCCGGCGTGGGGTTCAAGCGCAAGCCGCCGATCTTCCTGAAAGTCGGCGATACCGTTACGGTCGAGCTGGAAGGCGTCGGCAAACTGGTCAACACCGTCGTCGAAGACAAATAACCTTTAAGCCGGATCCTGCGGGACGACCACCAGTTGGTCCCGAATCCTGCCGGACCACATTGAGGAACCAAGATGACGGAATTGCCAAGATCCGAGAAGTTCAACCGCGGACTGAAGACCCGCCGCGAGGTGCTCGGCGGCGAGTATGTGGACAACTCGATCAATCAGGCCGACGAATTTTCCTGGCCGATCCAGCAACTCACCACCGAATTCTGCTGGGACGAGATCTGGAATCGTCCCGGCCTGGATCGGCGGTCACGCTCGCTGCTGAATCTCGGGATGATCGCAGCGCTGAACCGTCCGCATGAACTGAAAATCCATGTCGGCGGCGCGCTGAACAATGGCTTGACCAAGGAAGAGATACGCGAAGCGATCCTTCAGATTGCCGTATATTGCGGCATGCCTGCCGCGCTGGACAGCTTCCGCGTCGCAAAAGAGGTCTTCAAGGAGCGCGGCCTGCTCTGATTGCGGGCCGCGCTTCCTTCTTTGCTAGCCGACCGGCTAGACAAAGGCGTAACTCGTTAAGCGTTAGTCCGCCGGCTGTGACGCGGCTCTCGCCGGTCAGTGCCGGAAGGATCAACCTTCCGGCTCGGGGACGATCCGGACGGGTGTCGTCTTGATCGCATAGTTCTCGCCATTCCGGGCGGTCATGTATCCAGCCGTGATGCCGCCGTCGACCTCAAGCACGGCGCCGTTCACGTAGGAAGCGTCATCGGAAAGCAGGAAGCCGATTGCCGATGCGATCTCCTCAGGTTCTGCGAAGCGTTCCATCGGGATGCGGTCGTGCATGACCTCCTGGAAATCAGCCGGAACGCCGTTGATCACCATGGGCGTTCCGACTACGCCGGGCGACACGCCGTTGACGCGGAGTCCGCGGTTGCCCCATTCGATAGCCAGTGTCTTCACGACGCTGGCGGTCGCCCATTTGGAAGCGGAATAGTTCACCCGGCCCGGCTGCCCGCCCTTGGCGACGATCGAGCAGATGCAGACGATCCTTCCGTACCCCCGGCGCAGCATCGGTCCGGCCACCGCCTGACAGGTGAAGAAAGTGCCGTTGAGATTGATGTCGATGACCTCTTTCCAGGCGGTCTCCTCCATGGTCTCGGCTGGACTGGAGCGGGTGATGCCGGCGCAGGGCACCGCAGCCACGATCCTGCCCAACCTGGCCTCGGCCTCGGCGACGAAGCGGAACTGCGCTTCCCGATCGCGCACGTCCAGCACGAAGGTCATGACCGGCGTGATCGGCTCGATCTCATCACGAAGGCTGGCGAGCCCGGCTTCGGACAGGTCGCCCGCCGCGATGGCATAGCCCTTTCTTGCCAGATGAATGCAGACTGCGCGCCCAATACCGCTGGCGGCTCCCGTGACGACCGCAACCCTGTCCGAAACCTGCATTTTCAATCAATCCTACAATGACGATCCAATGTTCGATCAGCGCTTACATGGACGCCGAGCCAGAACGGGCGTTGCGGACAATGCCACGTCCGCAGCTGCGGAAATGTCGGCTGTCCAGACGAGGCGCAGCCCTGCGGCGCAGACGGGCGAACGTGACCTTCATGCCTTCGCCCGCCCACAGGGCCAAGCGACTATTGCGTCCTGCTCTGCAGATTTCAAGATACAAATGATGAATATCGCACTTGGATGATCGATAATAGGACTATTGAGTCGATTCTGCCACCGATCCTCGCCAATCGAGGAACGGGAATTTTGCGATGCCACCTTGCGTGCACAAGGCTGCCGGAAGGGTACCAGTCCGCGCCGTCGTTTTTCCCAGCCGAGCATCCTTGGGAAAGCGGCCGGCATCAACGGAGGCAGTTGACGAGAAACTCGCTATTGAGGTACTAATATCGAACATTGAAGTTCGATATTGGAGATTATTGAGAATGAAGCCTCGCGTTTCCAGGCTCGGTCACATCGGCCTGACGGTTCGGGATGTCGATCGGACGATCGACTTCTACACCAAGTATCTCGGCATGAAACTGACGGAAAAATTTGTCTATCCGGAAGATCGCGTGGGCCATGGCGTCGCGGTGGCCGAGGGCGCCTTCATCCGTTGCGATGTGACGCATCACGAACTGTCCATCTTCCGGATGCGGGAGGATATCCTGTCGAAGGACTCCCCCGACGCTCCACGCCATGGCTTCGGCCTGCATCACATCGCTTTCGAGCTGTCTTCTCCGGAGGCGCTTATCGGCCTGCTGAAGCAGATGAAGGACGACGGCGTCGAGATCGTGAACTGCCGCAAGGGCGGACCTGGCAACCAGCCTCGCTTCTACGCCCGCGATCCCGACGGCAACCTGCTGGAATTCTATTGGGGCATCGATCAGATCGGCTGGCAGGGCATCCCGCGCGCCTATGACCCGATCGAGGAGATCGACCTGTTTTCGTTCGATTTCGATGCCTACGTTGCGCGCCGCGAGAAAGAGGCACTGGAGACCCGGTCCGGCGGGCAGCCCTGAGCTATGAAGCGGCTGGAAGCTCCCGTCCTGCCGCCGTTTTCCCGCCGAAAAAAGCCATGCATTCCTATCTTCACTTCCTCCAGGCGCCGCCGGGGATAGCGGAAGACTACAAACAGTGGTGGCTCAATGATCTCGGACCCCGCATCGCGGAATCCGGGGATTGCATCGGGCTTTGCGTCAATCTCGCGGTCAGTCCGCCGGGCACGGAAGAGCTTTACCGGAAAGAGGCGTGCGTCGGCGAAGGCTATGACGTGACCGTCGATTTGATATGCCTCGACGAGGGAGCATATCGCCGTATCATGGCGCGATACGGACCGGATCTCCGCGCGCGAACCAAGGCGGACCACGGTTACCGGGTTGAGCTAAGCGTGGAGAAGGACGATGCCGAGAAGCTCCGTGGTCATCCAAGCTCCGGCTACAAGATCATGCGCGGCTTTTTCAGCTTCGATGACCTTCCCGATTCGGCCTTTCGCCGTTCTTGGGACGTCCACGTGGAATTGGCGAAGAAGGTTCATGGCTTTGCCCGCTATGTCCGCTACTTCGTGGTCGAGCCGGTCACCGAAGGTGCCCCTGCGATTCGCGCGGCGACCAGTCTCCACTTCGCCACTGCGCGGGACGCAGTCGAGCGCTATTTCCGGATCCCCGGCGGACAAGAGATGATCGCCCACGACACCCGGCATTTCATCGACCGCGGCCTCGCACGGGTCTTTACACGCGAGTACCGATTGAAATGACGGCGGTCGCCCAATGGCAACGGTGGGCGCCGGCATGGGCATTGCCAATAAGCGTCCGGCCATGTCACACCGAGCGATGGGGATGCGGCGTGACCGCACATGTCTAACGGAGTAGGGGCGTGGCCGAGATTTCGTCGACCGGTGATCAGATGCTGGCGGTGCTGGAGCGCATCGCACAGGAGGGGCCGCTTACGGCGATCCAGGTAGCGCGTCTGTGCGACATCAACAGGACGGTCGCCCACCGCCTTCTCGCGACCTTGGCCAAGCGTTCCTATGTCCGCCAGACGAAGGAAGGCTATTCGCTCGGCCCGACCGTTGCGCGCCTCGGACGGATGGTCGAAACCGGGCTGAAGGAGATCGCCAAACCGTTCATGAATCGATTGGCCCATGCAACGGGAGAAACGGTCGTTTTGCATGTTATCGATCGGACCGACGCGATCGTGGTCGAGCAATCCGTCGGTACGCAGCATGTCGTCAAGGTCGACCATACGCCCGGATCGAAGCATCCGCTTTCGCGGGGCGCAAGCGGATGGTCCATCCTGGCGTTCCAGAACGAACGCCTGATCCAGCGTGCGTTGAAGGCGTCGCCTATGCCGCCCACTGCGCATGGCACCGCCGAGGAGCGGCTGGCCAAGGTGCGGGCCGAAGGCTTCGCGCTCTCGCATGACGAGCTTCAACTCGGCGTTCACGGCCTTGCGATGCCGATCTTCAACCCGGACGGGACCTGCGAGGCAAGTCTCGGCCTGCTGGTGCCCAGTTCCCGATCGGAAACCCTTTTCGGCCATCACGCCAAACTCACAGAGACCGTGCGACAGATCTCCGAGCAACTGGCAACGATCTGAACGGCCGCGCACCGGGCAAGACACGCGCATTCTCGCCGCCGCACGTCTCTCCGGCGCGCTACACCGAGGATAGCGACCGGGATCGTCCGGCCGGCCGACCGGCGCTCTATCGCCTTTCGTCGGATGTATCCCCGAGAAGAATTTCAGACATCACCGACCAGTCTCGCTCTCCCCAGCCGGCATCGACGGCCTTAATCATCTGTCCGCGCACCGCATCCAGCATTGGCAGCTGGCCTCCACAGGCTTCCGCCGCAGCCGTTGCGAGCTGCAAGTCCTTCAGCCCCAACCGGGCTTTGAAGCCGGGCTCGAATCTTCGTTGTGCGATATTGGAACTATAGGTTTGATAGGAGCGCCCGCCAAACAGCGCGTTGAGGATCAGATCGAAGAATATCTCGCGCGAAAGGCCGTTGGCTTCGGTAATCGCGACCGCTTCGGCCATGGATTCGATGACCATGGCGATCATCATGTTGGCGGCGAGCTTGGCGGCGTTGGCGCGTTTCGGGACCTCGCCCATGTCCCAGACCTTCTTACCGAGAACATCGAGAAGCGGGCGGACAAGCTCAACGGATTCGGGTCGGCCGGCGGCGAGGATGTTCAATTCGCCCCTGGCAGCGACATCGGGCCGGCCAAGCACCGGCGCGGCGACATAGCCGAGCCCCGCCGCCTCGTGCAGTCCGGTCAGCTCTTCGGAAAAATCGACCGAAATCGTCGCGGCCACCACATGGACCAGTCCCGGTCGAGCCATCGAAAGCGCGCCGCCATCGATCAGAACTTGGCGGACCACGAGATCATCCGAGAGCATGGTGAAGGCGGCCTCGCCTCGAAGCGCTTCGGCTGGTTCGGAGACCATATACAGACCATCGATGCCCGGATTGCCGGAACGGTTCCAGGCGCGCACGCTATGCCCGGCGGCAATGAGATTGCGGGCCATTGCGCCGCCCATGGCGCCAAGACCGATGAATCCGACCTGCATGGCGGGTTCTCCCTATCTTCGATCTGTATTTCCAATGGCTCCCGCGAGCACCTTTGCCGGCAAGACAAAACGCCCACGATTCTACGATCAGAGGACACGATCGAGAAACGACCTGCCACCCCACCGAACGCCGGCCGTCGTCTTAGCCGAAGTCGGGTTTGTCCTCAAAAGATATCCGGATGCCGGACGATCTTTTCGGCCCTACGCCGGGGGAATATCCCCTAAATCGTCTCCATATAATCCTGGATGATGGCGTCGACGGACGAATCCCGCTGGAAACCGAGGCGGGTCGCCTTCTCCAGGGAAAAGCTGTTCGGCCAGCTGTTGACGATCGTGCGGATGAACGGATCGTTACCCCATTTCACCCGGTCGGCGACGTCGCGGCCCGCGATCCGTTCCAACGAGTCCACCATCTGCCGCGGCGTGCAGGTGAGACCGGCCATCATCACCGCGCGATCGTTGCCCCACAGGTCGGCGTCGGTCTCATGCGCGACGATCAGGCCTTCGATGGCCTTTTTCGGAGAGAGAAGGAACGCCGAGTCCGAGGGACCGACGGGGCAGACGTAATCCTCGCCGGCCAGGGGTTCGCGGACGATCGCGCTGGCCCACGACGAGGCGGCGGTGTTGGCCTTTCCGGGGCGGATGGCGACGATGGGAAGCCGAACGGAGCGTCCGTCGATATAGCCCTTGCGCGTGAACTCCGCGACGAGCAGTTCGCCGATCGCCTTCTGCACGCCGTAGGAACTTTCCGGCGTCAGGCGTTGGTCGTCCGACAGGACGGACGGCAGTTTACCGCCGTAGGCCGCTATGGAACTGGTGAACACCACCTTAGGTGCATTCCCGGCCTTGCGGCTAGCGTCCAGCACGTTCCATGTTCCGAGGAAATTGGCGTTCATCCCGAGGACGAAGTCCTGTTCAGCGCCGCCGCTGACCAGCGAGCCGAGATGGAACACGCTCGATATGTCGGGAGTGACCAGCCCGTTCACGAACGACGCGTCGGCGAGATCGCCCTGCACCACCTCGATACGGGGATCGTCGATGCCGTGTCGTGCCGGGGTTTCGATGTCGGAGAGGATGATCTTTTCGACGGGCTGTGCGTTGCCACTGCTGTCGCGGAGGTAGCCGGCGTCGAGAAGCCGGGCGACCAAACGGCGGCCGAGGAAGCCGAAAGCTCCCGTAATCAGAATATTCACGTCTCTGGCTCCTTCCCCATGGATCAATTCACCCCGGCAGGACCTGACCGGACTTTTCCCTGATGGCGAAGGCGATGGCGGCCTCAGCCAAGATCTCCGCCGGATCGATGAGCAGAACGCCAACGTCCCGCCGGGTGAGCACGAGCGGAATTTCCGTGCAACCGGCGATGACGCATTCGGCGCCCGCATCCGCAAGGCCGTCGATCCGCTCGACCAGCGGTGTTTTTGCAAGCGGCCCAAGATCGCCCAAGCGAACCCGAGCGACGGCGGCCATGACCGTGTCCGTTTCGGCCGGCGAGGGCACGAGCGTTTCCAGTCCCCGCGCCTCCAGTCCCCGCTGGTAGATGCCGCAGGCTATTCCCCCGTCGGTGGCCACGAGCCCGGCACGGCGCGCGCCTGGCAGGGTACTCGCGATATGGGCGCATGTGGCATCGACCATGCTCAGGAACGGAATGGAGACCGACCGGCGAATGTCGTCCTCGTAGAGATGCGCGGCGTTGCACGCCATAACCAGGAAATCAGCACCGGCCGTCTCGAGCCGCCTCGCCATGGCCTGCAAAGCCTCGACCGGGCTCGGCCCGCGACCGAGAACGGCCGCGTTGATATCGGGCACGCCGGGGTTGCTGTCGACAATCAGATGGAGATGCCGGCCGGTCCGCTCGACCGGCGTGCGGGCGAGCACCATGGACATGAAGCTGATCGTCGCGGCCGGACCCAGCCCGCCGATGACGCCCATGCACATCGTCTCAGCCATGCCGGCTTACCCTCCATGCGTCGAGATGCGTCCGTCCATGTCC